>CAZENI010000212.1:0-12695 GCA_964513055.1 uncultured Opitutus sp. | reverse complement strand
GCACCACGCGGCGACCCGGTCCGGCCGATTTCGCGCTCAGCCCCGACCGCACCGGGATCCTCGTCCTCTGCACGCTGGACAACCCGATCACCGCGCTCGTTCTGCGCACGCTCGCCGTGTGCGCGGTCATCTCCCCGCCGGCGAGTATCGACTGGTCGCCCAGCGGCGCGACGTCACGACATGTCGAATACGACGCGGGCAGCGTCCTCTGCCACCGCGGCGGCTCGCGGGGCCCCGTGCTGCACGTCTTCAACCACGCCACGCGCACCGTCCTGCAGCGCGTGTTCTTCACTGGCAGCGCCTAAGCGGGCGCGGGCAATGCCAACGAAATCTCCTCCGGCCTCGCGCTCGTGGAGGCCTACAACGTGCCAGAACGGCTCCTCGCGACTTCTAGTCGGTGGCGATCATTCTCGCGTATGACGTGAAATCGGAACGGGGCCACTACACTCGGGGCCCACGGCAATGCCCATCGGGAGGCGCTCGCGTTGCGCCGCAGGAAATCGCGTTTGTCAGACAGACACTGACACGCCGACGAGCCCAAAACTGACACTCCAATCAGAGAGGCACGGATAATGGGAATGCGCCGCTTCCCCCATGATGGGCGGTGCAATGACAAGAACCATCCGAGCAGCCCTGGCATCGCTAGTGGCCTTCTTCACCCTCGCAGCCGCTCGCGCCGTCGAGAACACCTGGGATTTCAGCGTCCAGGTGAGCGCCTCCGTTCAGTCCTCGCCCGCCCGGGTCACGCTGACCTGGCCGCAGGACACCAACGCCACCCCGTCCAGCTACACCGTCTTCCGGCGCACGCCCGGCTCCTCCAACTGGGGCCCCGGCACGCCGCTCAGCGGCAGCACCACCACCTACACCGACACCGCCGTCGCCACCGGCAACGCCTACGAATACAAGCTCGTGAAGGCCGCCGGCTCCTACACCGGCTACGGTTACCTCGTCGCCGGCGTCCACGCCCCGCTCGTCGACCGCCGCGGCACCGTCGTCCTCGTCGTCGACCGCAGCATGGCTTCGCCACTCGCCGCCGAGCTCGCCCGCCTGCAGCAGGACCTCGCCGGCGACGGCTGGACCGTCGTCCGCCGCGATGTCGGCCGCGACGACTCCGTCGCCTCCGTCAAGGCCGCGATCAAGTCCGTCTACGATGCCGACCCGGCCGGCGTGAAGTCCGTCTTCCTCTTCGGCCACATCCCCGTCCCCTACTCCGGCCAGCTCAACCCCGACGGCCACCCCGACCACGTCGGCGCCTGGCCGGCCGACGCCTTCTACGGTGACATGGACGGCAACTGGACCGACAGCTCCGTCAACTACACGCAGTCGCTCAACACCGACCCCGCCGACGCCGCGCGCCTGAGCAACCGGCCCGGCGACGGCAAGTTCGACCAAATCCAGCTCCCCTCCGCGATCGAGCTGCAGGTCGGCCGCGTCGATCTCGCCAACCTCCCCGGCCGCACCACCTGGGGCGGCCCCGCCACGCTCCCGAGCGAGGTCGAGTTGCTCCGCAACTACCTCACCAAGGATCACAATTTCCGCCACGGCATCACCCGCGCGCCGCGCCGCGCGATCCTCGGCGACTACTTCGGCGCCCGCGGCGGCGAGGCGTTCGCCGCCTCCGGCTTCCGCAGCTTCGCCCCGCTCGTCGGCGCGGCCAACATCCGGAATCTGAATACAGAGTTCAACGACCGGAAGGGCGTCTGGATTCCCGAGCTCGCCAAGGCCGACTACCTCCTCGCCTACGCGTGCGGCGCCGGCAGCTACGCCACCATCGCCGGCCTCGGCAACTCCGGCCTCTACAACGACGGCGCCACCAGCGAACTCGTGAGCAGCAACGTCCGCGGCGTCTTCAATCTCCTCTTCGGCTCCTGGCTCGGCGACTGGGACCACGAGGACAACATCCTCCGCGCCCCGCTCGCGACCTCCACCGGCCTCGTCTCCGTCTGGTCCGGCCGCCCCCACTGGTTCCTCCACTCGCTCGGCGCCGGCGAGACCATCGGCCACTCCGCCCGCCTCGCCATGAACAACAACGGCGACTACCAGACCCAGATCAACACCGCGCAGAACCGGATCCACATCGCGCTGATGGGCGATCCGACCCTCCGCCTCCACCCCGTCGCCCCCGTCGGCGCCGTCAACGGCTCCGCCAGCGGCAACACCATCGCCCTCTCCTGGGGCGCCTCCAACGACTCCGCGCTGCTCGGCTATCACGTCTACCGCGCCGCCTCCGCCGCCGGCCCGTTCACCCGCCTCACCGCGTCGCCAATCGCCGCGACGAACTTCACCGACTCCAGCGGCTCGGCCTCCGCCACCTACATGGTCCGCGCCCTCAAGCTCGAGAACACCACCAGCGGCAGCTACGAGAACCCGTCCCAGGGCGTGTTCTGGTCCGCCGCCAACGGCAGCAGCAGCACGACCTCGCCCGCGGTCGAGGCCCCCGCGCCGACGCTCCCGCCCGCCACCGAGCCCGTCGTGACCACGCCTCCCGCCCCCGGCGGCTCGACCACGGTCCCCTCCCTGCCCGCCTCGATCGCGCCGACCGTTCCCCTCGGCACCGTCACGCTCCCATTCAACTCCACGCCTGCGGCCACGATTCCGCCGACCGCCGGCGCCCCCGTGGGCCACGCGTCCGACGTCGTCTGGTTCGATGATGCCCTCCCGGCCGGTGCCGGCGGCGGCGCGAGCGGCGGCGACGCCTGGACCTGGGTCGCCAGCAGCCCCGCGCCGTTCTCCGGCGCCGTCTCGCATCAATCCGCTGTCAAGGCCGGCCACCACGAGCATCACTTCAACTGGGCCGGCGAGACCCTTGCGGTCGGCGCGGGCGAGAAGCTCTTTCTCTACGTCTACCTCGACCCCGCCAACCTTCCTTCGGAAATCATGGTGAGCTGGTGCAGCACCAACTGGGAGCACCGCGCCTACTGGGGCGCCGACCGGATCGCCGACGGCAAGCCCGGCACCGCCAGCCGCCACTATGCCGGCGCACTGCCCGCCGCCGGTCAGTGGGTCCGCCTCGAAGTCCCCGCCGCCGCCGTCGCCCTCGAGGGCGCTACCCTGCAGGGCATGAGCTTCTCCACCTTCGACGGTCGCGCCACCTGGGACCGCGTCGGCAAGTCCACTGCCGCCGCCGCGCCGAGCGCGCCGCCTTCGACCACGCCGGTCGCCGCCAGCGAGTTCGTCTGGTTCGACGACGCCACCCCCGGCGGCGGCACCGGCGCCAACGGCGGCGATGCCTGGAACTGGGTCACGAGCAATCCCGCGCCGTTCTCCGGCACGAAGGCCCACCAGTCCGCCAACGTCGCCGGCCTCCACGAGCACTACTTCAACTGGGCCACTCCCCTGAACGTCGCCACCGGCGACATCCTCTTCACCTACGTCTACATCGATCCCGCCGCGCCGGTCACCGAGATCATGCTGAGCTTCGTATCCGACAACTGGGAACACCGCGCCTACTGGGGCGCCGATCGCATCAACAACGGCACCAACGGCACCGCCAGCCGCCGCCACGCCGGCCCGCTTCCGGCCCCCGGCCAGTGGGCCCGCCTCGAAGTCCCCGCCTCCGCCCTCGGCCTCGAGGGCGCCGCCATCGGCGGCATGGCCTTCAGCACCTTCGACGGCCGCGCCACCTTCGACAAGACCGGCAAGGCCACCCCGGCCTCCGGCGGCAGCGCGCCGGCCGCCAGCCCCGGCACCGGCCCCGCCCTCGCGACCGTCACGATCGCCGCGACCGACACCACCGCCGTCATCGGCAGCGCCACCGACCACGCCGTGATCACCTTCACCCGCACCGGCTCCACCACCGCCGAGCTCTGCGTCAACTACACCCTCACCGGCTCTGCCGTGAAGTGGCTCGACTACCGCCGCCTCCAGGGCGACATGCCCGTCGAGGTCATCATCCCCGCCGGCCAGGCCTCCGTCACCATGACGATCACCGCCGTCGCGAATGTCACCAACGCCGCCGCGCCCGCGGTCACGTTCACCCTCTCCCCCGACCCGGCCTACACCGTCGGATCCGCGAGCTCCGTTGCGCTGACCATTGCCAGCAGCAGCAGCCCGTCGTCCGGCGGCAGCATCGCCGGGTCGGGTGGGTCTCCTTCGCCCGCCCTGCCTCCCATCGTGACGCCGCCTGTCGACACCGCACCGACGACTGTGCCGCCCACGACGCCGATCAACGCCATCGCGGAAAACGCGGTCACCCGCCTCCCGCAGGTCGGCGACCACGCCCTCCGCATCCTCTCGCCGACCATCCTCGAGCTGCAGCGCATCACCAGCAAGGCCCCGGACCCGGCCCCCGCCACGGACTGGAACTTCGTCACCAACGGTGTGTTCAACGCCCCGCCCGCCTCCGCGTTCGCTGTCACCGTCAACGGCGCCGCCGCCGGCGTGAAGGCGATCCACTTCCGTCGCCGCGTCGCCTACGCGCCCCTCTATCCGCGCGACCTGCGCATCGACAACGTCCTCATCCTCGAGCTCGACCGCGCGATCGCCGACGGCCAGGCCGTGGCGGTGAAGAACCCCGACGGCACCCTCTGGCCCGCCAGCATGAGCTTCCAGCTCGCCGCCAATCCGCTGCGCTACAGCCCCGCCATCCACGTGAACCAGGAGGGCTACGTCCCGTCCTTCCCCAAGAAGGCCATCGTCGGCCACTACCTCGGCAGCAAGGGCGAGCTCCCGATCGCCGCGACGACCTTCTCGATCGTCACCGCCGCCACCGGCACGCCCGTGTTCACCGGCACCCTCACCGCGCGTAAGGAAACCGGATACACCTACGCGCCCCTGCCCTACCAGCAGGTGCTGCAGGCCGACTTCTCCGCCTTCCGCACGCCCGGCGAATACCAGCTCGTCGTCCCCGGCCTCGGCGCCTCCCTGCCCTTCCTGATCGACGAGGGCATCGCGATGGCCTTCACCCGCACCTACGCCCTCGGCCTCTATCACCAGCGCTCGGGCGTCGAGCTCAAGCTGCCCTACACGCGCTTCACCCACGCCGCCGGCCACACCGCGCCCGTCGAGATCCCCGCGCCGCAGTCCGCCTACAGCTTCACCTGGAAGACGATTGCCGAGAAGAATGCCGACGCGAAGAACAACCCGCGCCACACCGCGCCGCAGCTCAAGGACGAGGCCTCGCAGCTCTATCCGTTCGTCAACCAGGGCACCGTCGCCGCCAACGGCGGCCACCACGACGCCGGCGACTACAGCAAATACACCATCAACAGCGCGCACCTCACGCATCTGCTCACGTTCTCCGCCGACTCCATCGCCAACGCCGGCACGCTCGACAATCTCGGCCTGCCCGAGAGCGGCGACGGCCTCTCCGACCTCCTGCAGGAGGCGAAGATCGAGGCCGACTACATCGCGAAGCTCCAGGATGCCGACGGCGGTTTCTACTTCATCGTCTACCCGAAGAACCGCGAATACGAAAACAACGTGACGCCCGCCAACGGCGACACGCAGGTCGCCTGGCCGAAGAACACCGCTGCCACCGCCGCCTCCGTCGCCGCCCTCGCCCAGATGGCATCGTCACCGCAGTTCAAGGCCGCCTTCCCCGCGGAAGCCGCCGCCTACCTTGCGAAGGCAAAGGCTGGCTGGACGTTCCTGCTGAACGCTCTCGCCAAGCACGGCAAGGACGGCGCGTATCAGAAAATCACCTTCTACGGTGACAACTACCTGCACGACGACGAACTCGCCTGGGCCGCGTGCGAACTGTTCGTCGCCACCGGCGAGGCGCACTACCACTCGAAGCTCAAGGAGTTTTTCCCGAATCCCTCGGACGGCGCGACGATGCGCTGGGGCTGGTGGCGGCTGTCGGAGAGCTGGGGCAACGCGATCCGCAGCTACGCCTTCGCGGCGCGCAGCGGCCGCCTCCCCGCCTCCGCCCTCGACGCCGCCTACCTCGCGAAGTGCGAGGAGCAGATCCGGCTCGCCGGCGACGACGCCCTTTCCTGGACCAACAAGAGCGCCTATCCCACGGCCTTCCCGCAGGAGACCAAGAACGTCCAGGCCGCCGGCTGGTATTTCTCGCTCGACCAGGCTTCCGACATGGCGACCGCCTACCAGCTGAATCCCAAACCCGAATACATCGACGCCCTCGTCGGCAACCTGAACTACGAAGGCGGCACCAACCCGGTGAACGTCACCTACCTCACCGGCCTCGGCGTCCGCCGCCAGCGCGAGATTGTCCACCAGTGGGCCGTCACCGAGGGGCAGTCGCTCCCGATGATCGGCATCCCGCTCGGCAACGTGCAGTCGTCCTTCGACTTCCTCTCCAGCTACGGCGCGTCCGGCAACGAGCTCTCGAAGCTCTCGTTCCCCTCCGACGACAACAGCGCGGCCAACCGCTACCCGTTCTACGATCGCTGGGCCGACACCTGGAACGTCACCACCGAGTTCGTCGCCGTCACGCAGGCCCGCTCGATGGTCTCGGTCTCGATGCTCGCCGGCCTCACCGCCACGCGCACCCAGCCTTGGAAGCCCACGCAGACCGCGACGATCGTGGTGCCCGCCGGCGTCGCCCCCGTCGGCCAGCCCGTCACGCTCGCACTCACCGGCGTGGACACCGCCGGCGCCCGCATCACGTGGGAGGCCCGCGACCAGCAGCCGGACTTCGGTTCCACCTACACGATCTCGCCGCAGAACAACGGCGCCCAGTGGGTCGAGGCCGAGATCGTGTTCGCCGACGGCCGCCGCATCTTCGCGACCGGCAGCTTCACTGCCAACAGCCCGATCGTGAACTGGGTCGACGATGCGATTCCCGCCGGCGCGACCCCGGGCGGCAGCGAGCCCTGGACCTGGGTCACGAGCCCGGCCATGTCAGGCACGAAGGCCCACCAGTCCGTCCTCGCCGCCGGTATGCACGAGCACGCGTTCAACGACGCGGGCGCCGTCCTCGAGGTGGGCGTGGGCGACACGCTGTTCGTCAACGTCTACCTCGATCCGGCAAACCTGCCCGAGGAGCTGATGCTGAGCTGGAACGACGGCACGTGGGAACACCGGGCGTTCTGGGGCGCCGACAAGATCGGCTACGGCACCCTCGGCACCGCCGGCCGCTTCCGCGCCGGTGACCTGCCGGCCGCCGGCCAGTGGGTCCGCCTTGAGGTTCCCGCCCGCGCCGTGGGCCTCGAAGGCCGCAGCATCAAGGGCATGTCCTTCGCCGCCTTTGGCGGCCGCGTGACCTGGGACGCCGCGGGCAAAACCTCGCCAGTGAACTAGGCCGAACGAAGTTGAAAGGTGAAAGTGGAGCGACGAACCCGAGCAAGCACCGTGTTTCTCGCTCCGATCTCCTGCCCTCCAACTTTCAACCTACAACTTTCAACCTCTCCACTTTGTCACCGCGAGGGCGCACTGAGCGAAGCGTCGCAGCTCCAGTCTCCACGCCCGCAATGATGCCGCCCTTCGGGCAATCCTCGCGGTGACACTTTTCAGGCAAGGCAACCAGGTTCCAACCACAGGCCAGCAGCTCAAACCGACTTGGTGTCAGGGTTGAGCTTCAGCGCAGCGAGCGTCGGGCGGCATCAGGCCGCCCGACGCTTTTTGCGTTTCCGGCGCCGCGCGCCCGCGGTGGGTCCACGCCGCCTCCGCCATGGGTGCACGCCCCATACGCCGGGCGCCCCCGCGGTGCTAGGCTGCCCGCGGCGGAGCTTCTCCGCACCACCTGTCCGCCCTCGTCTCCCCCTCCTCGCACCATGAAAGGCAACTTCGCCCAAAAGATCGTCCGCGCCACCACGAACCTGACGCTGAACCCGCGCTACCTCCCGCGCTGGGTCTCCCACAACCTCGTCAACGGCAAGACCCCGCTCGCCCTGGAGATTCCCTGGTTCTCCTACGCGGCCATCGACTTTCTGGATACCTTCGCGAAGCCCCACATGAGGGTGTGCGAATACGGCTCCGGCGGCTCCACGATCTTCTTCGCCAAGCGCACGAAGTCCGTCTTCTCGATCGAGAGCGACCCGAAGTGGTTCGAGCTGGTCAAGACCGCCGTCGCCGCCCACGGACTGCGCAACGTGTCCGGCGAGCTGCACGTGTTCGACTTCAAGCAGGCGAAGGATTTCGAGCGCTCGTCCTTCCTCCACGCGATTCCCGACGAGCATTTCGACATCATCGTGGTCGACGGCATGGAGGAATGGGATCAGGTGCGGTCGTTCTGCTTCGAAAAGGCCGAGGCCCGCATCAATCCCGGCGGCATCATCGTGGTCGACGACTCGTGGCGCTACCCCGGTCTGCGCACGAAGAACAAGGCGCGCCGTGTCGAGACCTTCGAAAGCGTCGGCCCGTGCCGCCCCGGTGTCACCAGCACCGACGTCTACTTCTACTGAGCCGGTTCAACGCAAATCCGGCCGCGCGTATCCCGCGCCCGGATGCGGCTCATTCTGCCTCAGTCCGGATCGTTCTCGTTCGTCAGTGCTCCAGCTCCGAGAGAACGAGGAAAGTTCACGACGAACGAGGGGGAGAATCGCTCGTCGGCGGCGATCGAGGACCGCTTCACCCCACCGGCCTTGCCCCGTTCGGCCCGCGCCACCGGGGAAAATCGGCGGCGCGGGCCCGGTCTCTTGCCACCCGTCTCAGTCTCGTCCGGCGGGGTGACCGGACGAAAGGGCTGGGCCGCGGATCGCGGCGTCAGTTGCCGCCCGCGAGCTGGGGCGTGCTTTCGATGATCCCGCGCGAGATCGCATAACGCGTGAGCCCGGCCACGTCGTGGATGTTCAGCTTGTTCATCACCTGCTGCCGGTGTTTCTCCACCGTCTTGATCGAGATGCAGAGATCCGCGGCGATCTGCTTGTTCACCTTGCCCTCGGCGACGAGCTGCAGCACCTCGAGCTCGCGCGACGTGAGCTGCTCCCCGTGCTTCTTGATCGGCTTTCCCTTGAGGTAGGCCTCGCGGTAGTAGTCGAGCAGCCGCTTCGAGATCGACGGGCTGAAGAACGCGTTGCCCTTGTAGGCCTCGCGGATCGCCTTGATCAGGTCATTGGCGGCGGTCTGCTTGATCAGGTAGCCGGCGGCGCCGGCCTCGGTGAGCTGGTGCACATATTCGTCATCCGAATACGAAGAGAGGACCAGCACCTTGCAGGGCAGTCCCTCCTTGATGATCTGGCGCGTGGCCTCCAGCCCGTTGAGCTGGGGCATCGCGATGTCCATGATGACGATATCGGGCGCGAGCGTCTTGGCCATCTGCACGGCCATGCGGCCGTTTTCGGCCTCGCCCACCACCTCGATGTCGGCTTCGGCGGCAAGCAGTGAGCGCAGGCCCTGGCGCACGACGGTGTGATCGTCGCAGAGGAGAACTTTGATTTTATTCATAGGAATTGGAGGAAAGGGTGGCTAGTTCGAGGTGGTGGCGGGCACGGAGGACCGCCCGGAGGCGGGCGCCGCCGGGAGCGGAAGGGGAATCTGCACGCGCACTGTCGTGCCGCGCTTCGGCGCCGACTTGATCGCGAACTCGCCGTTCACCAGCCGCACGCGCTCCTGCATGCCGAGCAGGCCGAGCGGCTGGCGGGCGTTGCCGGCAAGCAGGTCCGGCACGGGGAAGGCGCTGCCGTTGTCCGCGATCTCCATGCTCACGGCGCACGGGAGCTGGCGGAGCCGGATCTTCACCCGCGTCGCCTTGGCGTGCTTGAAGACATTCGTCAGGCTCTCCTGCGCGATGCGGTAGAGCACGGTGCCCTGCTGGCTGCTGAGCTGCTCGACCTTCACCTCGCCCACGAGGTCGATCTTGATTCCGGTGCGCTCCGTGAAGGCCTTGATGTAATTCTGCAGCGCCGCAACCGGCCCGAGGTGATCCAGCAACGAGGGCCGCAGGTCGCGCGCGAACTGGTGCACCAGCTCCAGGCTCTGCTCGAGCAGCCCCTGCGCACCCTCGACCTTCCGGCGAATCACCTCATCGTCCACCGCGTGCTTCCGCAGGAGCGCGAGGCTGACGTTCACCGCCGTCAGCGACTGCCCGATCTCATCGTGCAGCTCCCGGCTGATGTGCTGCCGCTCCTCCTCCTGCACCGTCAGCACGCGACTGGAGAGCCGCCGCAGGTTCTCCTCCATCTCCCGCGCCTTCTCGAACAGCCGCATGTAATGTTCGCGGCTCTCGTGCAGCGCGCGCTCGGCCTCCCGCCGCTCGCGGATGTCGCGCGCCACCGCGGTGAAAAACACCCCGGCGCGCGTCCGCCAGGTCGACAGCGTGAACTCTAGCGCCAGCTCCCGGCCGTCGCGATGCCGGCCCGCCGCCTGGATCGGGCGCTCGAGGAGCTGCGGTTCGCCGCCCCGCGCGAGGCGCTGCAACGCCGCCAGCGCCGCCGTCCGCTGCGGCTTCGGGATCAGCCGCGTCACCAGGTGCCCGACCAGGCCGCGCCGGCGGTAGCCGAAGAGCACTTCCGCGCCGTGGTTCACCGCGACGATCCGGCCGCGGCGGTCGACCGTGAGGATGCCGTCCTGCGCCGACTCGATCACCGAGCGGAACTTCAGCTCCGACTCCTGCAACTGTTCCTGCGTCTTCTTCCGCCGGGCCACCTCGCGCGCGAGCCGCTGGAGGCTCACGGCGATCTGCCGGTGCCGGTCCTTCAGCGCGCCGTTCAGCCGGCGCAACCGGTCGCAGGCTTCGCGAAAGCCGCGGTGCGCCACCTCGAACGCCGACAGCGCCTCCATCAGGAACGTCTCCACCGCCCGCACCCAGCGCGCGTTCGCCACCGGCGCCGGCCGCCGCGAGACGACCTTCACCAGCGCCTCCTGGTGCAGGCGCACGACCTCGACCACGCCATAGCCAAGCGACAGCGCCTCGCGGCCGAGTTCGTAGCCGCGCTGCAAATCCACCTCGCGCCCGCGCGCGACGTAGGCGGCAAGGGCCGGACGGTAGCGGGCGAGCAGGGAATTCCAGGGTCTGGCCTTCACGTTTTTCCCAGGTATTTGCACGCGAGCACGAGGCCGTCGTCCGTCCCGCGGAACTTGCGGGCGAGAATCTTCTCCGCGAGCTGCTGCGGCGAATCCAGCGGGTTCACCAGCTCGGAGAAATCCTCGCGCACGCCATCGGTGCCGAACACCACGACATCCCCCGGCGCGATCGGCAGCACGCTCGCCTGCAGCACCGGCAGCTTGTAGCCGACCACGCCGCCGCGCAGCAGCACGCTCTCGCACCGCGGCCGCGTGCCGGGATTCGCCCGGTGCAGGATGGTCTCGACGTTGCCCACCCCGAGCGCCGTCAGCGTGTCGTCCGCAGCATTGAGCGCGACCACCGTCATGACCACCCCGCGCGTGCGCCGCAGCGAGCGGTGACAGTGCTCCACCAGCGTGACCACCGGCTCGCCCGCGTGCTGCTCCAGCACTGCGGTCGCGATCCGAGCGGCGGCCGTCGCCTCGTCGCCATGGCCGAGGCCGTCGACGACCGCCAGCAACACGCCGTCGCGGCACGGCACCACCACGTGCAGATCCCCGGAGACCACCTGTCCCGGCAGCGCGCGCGAGGCGACGCTCCACTCGATCGTTTCCCGACGCTGGGTGGGTGCTGGATTCATGGGCGCGTGAAGTTCATGGTCCCGCCGCACTGCGGCCGGACCGCTCCTGGTTCATGGGGAGGCCGGCAAATCGCGCCGTCATGCTCGCCTCCATTTCTTCATTGTGATCGTCGTCCCGCGCCCGACCTCGGACGCGACGTCGAACTCGTCCATCAGCCACTTCGCGCCGGGCAGCCCGACGCCGAGGCCCTTGCGCGTCGAGTAACCATACTGCATCGCCTGCGCCACGTCGCGGATGCCGGGCCCGCGATCGCGCGCGATGATCTGGATGCCGCGCCGGCCGCCGTTCACCGCGCTGGCCACGCTCGACATCACGACCTCGCCCTTCTTGGCGTGATCGACGATGTTGCGCGCCACCTCGGAGATCGCCGCGGCGATCAGCGTCACGTCGGCGCCGTTGAAGCCGAGCTCCAGCGCCAGCGCCCGCCCGCGTTGCCGCGCGGTCACGATGTCGATCGCCGACAGGATTTCGGTCTGGGTCTCAGTGTCCATGGACCGGCGCCCGCTTCGTCTTCGTGTCGAGGTAGAGCAGACCCTCTTCGAGATCCAACGCCGTGCCCACGCCTTCCAGCGTGAGCCCGAGCTGCACCATCGCGAACGCCACGTCGGGCTGGATGCCCACGATCACCGTCTCCGCGCCGCGCAGCTTCAGCATGTGGGCGATCGCCCGCAGCGTGCGCGTCGCGAACGAGTCGATCACGTCCAGCACCGTCACATCGATGATCACCCCGCGCGAGCGATACGTGCCGACGCGCTCGCCGAGATTGTCGCGCAGCTCCACGAGATCGGAGTCCGAGAGCACGGACTGGATGCTCGCGATCAGGTAGCCGCCTTGCTTGAGAATCGGGACTGCCATGGGTGCGCGGTGGCGGATCCGCCCCGGACGGGGCGGGTTGGCCTAGCGGAAATCCTCCCGTCGGGCCCCGCGCTCGCGCGCCGGGCCGCCCCTGCGATCCGGCGGGTTCACGCCTTTGCCTCCTTGCCCGACCCGGCCGCCGCGCCCTCATTTGCGGCGATGATCACCTTGTAGCCGAGCAGCCGCTCCGCCTCCTCGATGCCGCCCTGCAGGTCGCCCACGGCGTTCATCTTGCTGAGATCGACGCCGATGGTGACGAGCGTCTGCGCGATCTCGGCCGAGAGGCCCGTGATGATCACGCTCGCGCCCATGAGCCGCGAGGCCTCGACCGTCTTCACCAGGTGGTTCGCCAC
>CAZENI010000211.1:0-12714 GCA_964513055.1 uncultured Opitutus sp. | reverse complement strand
GGGCGCACGGACCGGCGACGCTCTTCCTGCACACGGGCTCGACGAATCTGATCCGGCCGTCGATGGGCTCGTGGGTCACGTATGGGCTCGGCACGGAGAACGAGAACCTGCCGGCATTCGTGTCGCTCAGTCCGACGCTCGCGAACGGCGGGCCGCGCAACTACGGCAGCGGGTTCCTGCCGTCGGTTTACCAGGGCACGGCGATCGGCCGCGCCGGGCAGAAGGCGGTCGAGGCGGGCATCCGCAACGTGCGGCACCCGCACCGCTCGGCGGCGGAGCAGCAGCGTCATTTCGAACTGGTGCGCGCGTTGAACGAGGAGCAGCTCCGCGCGAAGCCGGGCGATCTCGAACTCGAGGCGGTGGCGAGTTCGTTCGAACTCGCGTGGCGCCTGCAGAATCACGCGCCCGACGCGCTCGATCTGTCGAAGGAGACGGCGGCGACGAAGGCGCTCTACGGCATCGGCGAGGAGCTGACCGACGACTACGGCCGGCAGTGCCTGATGGCGCGGCGGCTCGCGGAGTCGGGCGTGCGCTACATCCAGGTCAACTACTCGGACAACACGAACAACCCGGCTTGGGACCAGCACTCGAACCTGCCAAAGCACAAGGACCACGCCGTGCGCGTCGACAAGCCGGTGGCCGGCCTGCTGACGGATTTGAAGGCGCGCGGGCTGCTCGAGGACACGATCGTGTGGTGGGGCAGCGAGTTCGGCCGCACGCCCTACGCCGAGAAGAACGGCACGGGTCGCGATCACAACCCGACCGGTTTCTCCGTGCTGATGGCCGGCGGCGGCTTCAAGCCGGGCTTCGCCTACGGCGAGACGGACGAGTTCGGGCATTTCGCGATCGAGAACAAGGTCCACATGCACGACCTGCACGCGACGATTCTGCACCAGCTTGGGCTCGATCATGAGAAGCTCACGTTCCGCCACGACGGCCGCGACTTCCGGCTGACGGATGTGCACGGGCACGTCGTCAAGGATCTGCTCGTTTGAAGCGCGCTGTGACCGCGATTACGATCCACGAACCCATGAACACCTCCACGACGACGCCCCGGGCCACTCCGCTGACGCGGCGCCAGTTTGTCGGCCGGGCGCTGACGACGGCCGGCGTCATCGCCGGCGCGCCCGCCTTCCTCCGCGGCCAGAACCTGAACAGCAAGCTGAACATCGCGTTCATCGCCTGCGGGGGGCGCGGCAACACCAGCCTCAACGAACTCACGATCGTGCCGGGGCGCAGCGGCGCGAAGGGCGGCAAGAAGGCGCCCGTCGATCCCGCGGCCGGGCCGCATCCGGACGAGAACGTCGCGGTGCTGTGCGACATCAACCAGGTCGCGGTGGACGCAGCGGCGCAGCGCTACCCGCTGGCGAAGAAGTTCACCGATTTGCGGCGGGTCTTCGATCGGCCGAACGACTTCGACGCCGTCGTGGTCTCGACGGCCGAGCACACGCACGCGTTTGCCACGTATCTGGCGCTGACGCACGGCAAGCACGTGTTCTGCGAGAAGCCGCTCGCCTACAATATCTGGGAGACGCGCCTCATCCGCGAGACGGCCGCGAAGTATCCGAAACTCTCGACGCAGATGGGCAACCAGGGGCACGCGTCGCCCGCGCGGCGCTCGATCAAGGAGATCCTCGACACGGGCGTGATCGGCCCGGTGCGCGAGTGCCACGTGTGGGCGGACCGTGCGTGGGGCCTGCAGGACGCGGCGTCGGCGGAGAAGTTCGACAAGCCGCACGGTTTCTACAACGGCGTGCAGATCGTCGACCGGTTCAAGGAGGAGATGCCGATCCCGGCGACGATGGACTGGGATTTGTGGCTCGGGCCGGCGCCGGCGCGGCCGTTTCATGCGACGTATTTTCCGGGGCCGCGCTGGTATCGCTGGTGGGAGTTCGGCAACGGCACGATGAGCGATCTCGGCAGCCACGACAACGACGTGCCGTTCACGGTGCTTGACCTGTGGCGGCCGGACGGGAAGGGCGGGCGCGTGCTCGCGCCGGTCTCGGTGGAGGCAACGTCGCCCAATGTGCCGGTGGCGCACGCGGAACTCGCGCCGGCGACGCTGAGGGCGACGTTTCAATTTGCCGCCACGGGCACGCAGCCCGCGCTCAAGCTCGTGTGGCACCAGGGCGACAGCAAGCCGCCCGGCTGGAAGGAAAGCTGGGGCAAGCGCTCATGCGTCTTCCTCGGCGACAAGGGCATGCTGCTCGGCAACGGGAAACTGCTGCCCGAGGATCGTTTCGTGGACTTCAAGACGCCGGCCGAAACGCTGCCGCGCTCGCCTGGCCATTGGGTCGAGTGGGTGAACTACGCCAAGGGCAACGGTCCCGTGCCGGGCTCCAACTTCCAGTATTCCGGCTGGACGACCGAGGCGAACCACCTCGGCAACGTCGCCTACCGGACGGGGAAGAAGCTCGAGTGGGACTACCAGGCGATGCGGGCAACCAACGCATCGGGTGCAGCGCCGTTCATCAAGCGCCCGGCGTATCGCAAGGGCTGGGACGATATCCTGAAGGCGTAAGCTGCTGGCCTTTTTATCCACGGATTACACGGATAACACGGATATGTCCCAAACCCCTGTTCGTGCCATCCGTGGTGACGATCTGAAACCCTGCTCCTCATGAATAGACGCACCTTTCTGGCTCGCACTGCCGCGGCCGCGACGGCGGCGGCATGGGTCCCCAGCGCCTTCGCCGCCAGGAAGCGCAACCTCCGCAAGGCGATCATGTGGAACACCATTGGGGTGAAAGGCACGGTCCTCGAAAAATGCCGCGCAATGAAGGAGGCCGGCTTCGAGGGCGTCGAGCCGCAGGGCGCGATGAATCGCGACGAGGTCCTCGCCGCGCTGAAGGAGACCGGCCTCCAGGCCGCCAGCGTCTGCGATCATATTCACTGGCTGAAGCCGCTCTCGGCGCCGGATGAAGCGACGCGGAAAATCGGCCTGGACGGGCTCCTCATCGCGCTCGAGGACGCCAGGGCTTACGGCGCCACCAGCGTGCTGCTGGTGCCCGGCATCGTCGCCGGCGCCAACCGCGAAGGCGTGCCGTTTCAGGAGTGCTGGGATCGTTCGATCGTCGAGATCCGGAAGGCGATCCCGACCGCGCAGCGACTCGGGGTGAAGATCGCGATCGAGAACGTGGGCAACAATTTCATCAACACGCCCGAGCAGGCCGTCGACTATCTCAACGCGATCAACAGCGAATGGGTCGGCTTCCACTTCGACATCGGCAATCACGGCCGCCTGGGCCCGCCCGAGCGCTGGATTCAGGTCCTGGGCAAACGGATCCTCCGGATTCACATCAAGGAGTTCAGCGCGGCCCCGCCGCCCGCTGATCCCAAGAGCAAGGGTGGGGGCAGTCGCGAGCGTCCGAAGCTCCTCGAGGGGGACAACAACTGGCCCGCGATCATGGCGGCGCTCGACCAGGTGGGTTACAGCGGCTGGGCGATCTCCGAGCAGCCCGGCAACCAGGCCGCGGATGTCGCGACCGCGCGCGATCTGGCGCAGCGGATGGACCGGATCTTCGCGCTGTGAGGGCGGGCGCGGGTGGGTGTCGCGCGGCGGTGATGGCGCCACGGCGAATTGTGTCGCGCCGATCCGGATTCCGCTTCGTCTCGTGGCAGTCGCCTTTTACCCCATGAAATTCGCGTCCCTGTTTCTCGCGTGGTTCGCGCTGCCGCTTTTCGCGCAGCCTTCGCCCTACGATCAATCGACCGTGCCGCTCGAGGTGGACGCGCCGAAGCCGGGCCTGGCGAAAATCGTCCTGCTCGCCGGCGGGCCGAGCAGCAAGGCGATGGCGCACGAGTATTTCGCGGGGTGTGCGCTGCTGATGGACTGGCTGAAGCAGCAGCCCGGCGTGTGGCCGGTGATGGCGCGCGGGTGGCCGCAGGATGAGCGCGTGCTCGCGGGCGCGAAGTGCGTGGTTTATTTCGGCGACGGCGGCGGCAAGCAGCCATTCGCGGAGCCGGCGCGGTGGGCAGCGCTTTCGAAACTGATGGAGGGCGGCGCGGGCCTCGTGCTGCTGCACCAGGCGATGGATTTTCCGGTCGGGCCCGACGGCGCGAAGATCAAGCAGTGGCTCGGCGCGGTCTTTCACAGCGACATCGGCAGCCGCGGACACTGGGACATGGACTTCAAAACAATCCCGGCGCACGAGGTAACCCGCGGCGTGAAGCCGTTTGCGGCGCCGGCGGATGGGTGGCTCTACAATCTGCACTTCGCGGAAAAAGGGGTGACGCCGCTGCTGGTCGGCGCGGTGCCGGACAAGTCGCGCTCGACGGTCGATGCGAAGAAGCACGTCGGCCGCGAGGAAGTGATCGCGTGGGCCTACACGCGGCCGGATGGCGGGCGCGGCTTCGGTTTCACGGGCGCGGATCTGCACAAGAGCTGGACCTACGAGAGCCAGCGCACGCTCGTGCTCAACGGCATCCTGTGGGCCGCGCGCCTGCCGGTGCCGGCGGGTGGCGCGAAGGCGACCTTCGATCCTGCGAGCCTCGAGCGGAATCTCGACGACAAGCGGGCCGCAGCGGCAGCTGCAGCCGCTGCGGCCGCTGCCAAGAAAAAGAAGAAATGAGACGGTGACCGAAAGGTCGGGAAGGATGAAGCCGCTGAAGTGCGCTGAAGGACGCTGATGATTCTGAGTTGAGCGTTCATCAGCGCTCGTTAGCGGTTTTTGTTTTTTGGTGCTGAATCGAAGTGGAGCGGTCCCTGACGGGCGCTTGCGTCAGCGTGGCGCGTCGGCGTTGGATGGCGGCCGCAACCCCATGAGACCCTTCGTCACTGTTCTCGCGTTCGCTCTTTCTGCGCTGGCGCTGGTCGCCGCGCCGCCGAACATCCTCGTCATCCTCGCCGACGATCTCGGGTATTCGGATCTCGGATGCTACGGCGGCGAGATCGCGACGCCGCACCTGGATGCGCTGGCGCAGGGCGGGCTGCGGTTCACGCAGGCCTACAACACCGCGCGCTGCTGGCCGTCGCGGGCGGCGGTGATGACCGGCTACTATGCGCAGCAGGTGCGGCGCGATGTCGTGCCCGGCATCGCGAGCGGCGGCGGCAATCGTGGGGTGCGGCCCGCGTGGGCGCCGCTCCTGACGGAGTATCTCCGTCCGCTCGGCTACCGGAATTATCACGCGGGCAAGTGGCACATCGACGGCAAGCCGCTGCAGAACGGGTTCGATCACAGCTTTGAGATCGGCACCGGCCAGAACAACTTCTTCAAGGCCCCGGGCAACACCGACGACGGCGTGCCCGACGTCCAGACCGCCGACTATTACGTGACGACCGCCACCGCCGATCGCGCGGTGAAATACCTGCGGGAGCATGCGGCGAAGTTCGGCGACCGGCCGTTCTGCCACTATCTCTGCTTCACCGCGCCGCATTTTCCGCTGCACGCGCCGGCGGCCGACATCGCGAAATACCGCGACACCTACGCCCCCGGCTGGAACGCCCTCGCGGACGCGCGCTACGCGCGGCAGCGAAAAATGGGAATCGTGACCCACGCGCTGCCGGCGATGGAGCGCGAGGTGGGACCGCCGTATGCGTTTCCCGAGGACATCACGAAGCTCGGGCCCGACGAGGTGAACCGCCCTGTGCCGTGGACCGAGTTGAGCGCGGCGCAACGGAAATTCCAGGCGCAGAAAATGGCGATTCACGCGGCGATGGTCGACCGGATGGACCAGGAGATCGGGCGCGTCATCGCCCAGCTCAAGGCGATGGGCGCCTACGAGAATACGCTGATCCTCTTCGCCTCCGACAACGGTGCGAGCGCCGAGATGATGGTGCGGGGCGACGGCCACGATCCGGCGGCGCTGCCGGGATCGGCGAACACGTTTCTCTGCCTCGGGCCCGGCTGGTCGAGCGCGGCGAACACGCCGTTCCGCCGCCACAAGACCTGGGTGCATGAGGGCGGCATCTCGACGCCGCTCATCGCGCACTGGCCCGCGGGCATCAAGGCGCGCGGTGAACTGCGTCACACCCCGACGCACCTGATCGACGTCGTGCCGACGGTGCTCGAACTGACCGGCGCGAAGAAGCCGGCCGAGATCAAGGGCTTTGCCGTCCCACCCGCGCCCGGCCGCAGCCTGGTCGCCGCGCTGGGGAAGGATGGGCCGGTGACGCGCGATTTCCTCTGGTGGGAGCACGAGGGCAACCGCGCGCTCCGCGCCGGCGACATGAAGCTCGTCGCCCTCAAGGGCGCGGACTGGGAACTCTACGACCTCGCCAAAGATCGCGGTGAATCGAACAACCTCGCTGCCGCGCAGCCGGAAAAGGTGCGCGAGCTCGCCGCGCTGTGGGATCGGCATCTGGAGGAGACGAAGCGGCTCGCCCTAACCGATCCGCCGCCCGCGGCCGCGCCGCCCACCGGCAAGAAGGGCAAGCGGAAGCAGCCGTGAGTGGCCGCCCTGCGAATGGAGGCCCGGCCGTTGGCCGGGCTCAACCGGCCAACGGCCGGTTCTACAAAGTTGCCCTTTCACTCCTCGCGCTGTGTTCCATCGACGCCGTTGCCGCCCAGCCTGCCCGCCCGCCCAGCGACTACCGCAATTGGGCACTCGTTCGCGGTGGTAGCGTCGAGCGCGGCCGTGCGCTGTTCCACGCGCCCGATCGGATGGCGTGCGCGGCGTGCCACTCGGTCGACGGCTCGCACTCCAAGGCAGGCCCCGATCTGTTCGCGGTCGGCGATGCGCTCGCGCGCCGCGAAATCATCACGGCCCTGCTGGAGCCCTCGGCGTCGATCGCCGTCGGCTACGGGGCGACAATCGTCGAGACCAGATCCGGGGACACACACCTCGGGGTGATCAAGCGGGCGGACGCCTCCGGCCTCGCGCTCATGGGTGCCGACGGAAAACTCGTCGCCCTCGCCGCGGCGGACGTGAAGTCGCAACAGCCCGCTCCGCTTTCGCTCATGCCCGCGGGGCTGGCGGCCGCGCTGACGCTGACGGAGTTTGCGGACCTCGTGGACTATCTCGCGAGCCTCAAACAGCCGGCCAACTCCCTTGCGGCCAACCGCGGCATGCCCGCCGAAATTCCGCTGCTGGCCCGGCCCGCCGCGCTGCGTCCGCTGTTGCCCGAGACCCAGCGGTTCCCTCATGCGGTCGTGAAGCAACCTGGCGACGTGCGGCTCGGGCTGACGTGGTTTGGCGTGGTGCCGGGCGACGCGGATGCGTTTCTTGCCGCGCACCAGTCGGGGAAAATCTGGCGGCTCGACCGCGGCGCGGACGGGTTCACCCAGACGCTCTTCGCCGATTTTTCGGCCGGCGTCTTCAATCAACGCGGGCCCAACGGACTGCTCGGCTTCGCGTTTCATCCGGGATTTCGCGAGAACCGCCGTTACTTCGAGAAGCACCAGATTCAGGAGGACGGCGCGATCGCGACGGTGGCCGTTGAACGCCGGGCGGCCGCCGATCTTCGCACCGACTCCGGCGAACCGCCCCGGGTGCTCCTGAAGATGCCGGCGGTGACGCCCAACCACACCGGCGGCACCGTCGCCTTCGGGCCGGATGGCATGCTCTATTTGGCGATGGGCGACACCGGCCCGCAGCAGGATCCCAACGGCCACGGCCAGGACCTCGGCCTCCTGTTGGGAAAGATGATCCGCATCGATGTCGACCGCCGCGACCCCGGCCTCGCCTACGCGATCCCGCCGGACAATCCTTTCGTCGGACGCGCCGGCGCGCGGCCGGAAATCTGGGCCCTCGGCTTCCGCGAGCCGTGGCGGTTTTCCTTTGACCCGAAAACCGGCGATCTCTGGGTCGGCGATGTCGGGCAGGACCGCGTCGAGGAAGTCGCGATCGTGCGGCGTGGCGAGAACCACGGCTGGAACGTCCTCGAGGGCTTCGAGCCGTTCTCCCATGCGCACCGTCGCGCCGGCGACACCTACACGCCGCCGGTCGCCGCCTACCGGCGCCGCTACGGCAACTCAGTCACGGGCGGCCACGTTTACCGCGGCACGCGCGCGCCGTCGTTCGAGGGCGTCTACATTTTCGGCGACTACACCTCGCGGATGATCTTCGGGCTCACGCAGCGCGACGGGAAACTCGAGTCGCTGCGCCACATCGCGACGGCACCGGAGAGCATCGCGTCGTTTGCGGTCGACGCTCGCGGCGAGCTCCACGTGGTCAGCTACGAGGGCATGATCTACCACCTCGATCTGGCGGTCGCGGAGTTCGAGCGCGGCGCGCCGCTCGCGGCGCGCGCGCCGGTCGCGTGGGAGCGCCGCGCGTTTCCGCTGCCCGAGTCGATCTGGAGCGTCGAAGCCCTCGACACTAACCGCGACGGCCAGCGCGAACTCATCGCGATGGGCGTGACGCAGGTCTTCGGCATCGACCCCACCAACTGGCGCACGAGCACGCTCTTCGACGCGAAGGACGGCAAGCTGCTCTATTGCGTCGCGCTCGACGCCAACGCCGACGGCGCGCCCGACCTCGCGCTCGGCCGCTACGCCATCCCATGGATCGAGTCGCGCAAGCCGCCGGTCGCCGGCAAGGCCGCGCCACCGGCGCCCATCGGCCCGGACTTCAGCGTCGCATGGCTCGAGAATCCGCGCCGCGGCGGCGGCGGCCCCTGGAAACTCCATGTCGTCGACCGCGAACTCAACGGCATCCACGGCATCCTGGCCGCCGATGTGAACGCCGACGGCCGCGCCGACCTCATCGCCAACAGCATCAGCGGCCCGGCGTTTCCGAACAGCCTCGCGTGGTTCGATCTCGCCTCGCCCGGCGGGCCGCGCCGCGAGGTTGTCACGCTCGCTGGCGCCGATGGCCGGCCGCACTATCTCGACTTTGCCGACATCGATGGCGATGGGCGAGGGGACATCCTGCTTGGCGATTCGGGCGCCGGCACGTGGACGTGGTGGAAACGCGGCGCGGCCGGCGAACCGTGGGCGAAGCGCCGCATCGCGCAGGAGAAGGGCGCGACCAATCTCCGCGCCGCGCAGATCGATCGCGATGGGCGGATCGATGTGGTCGGGGCCGCCGGCCACGGCAAGGGCGTCTTCTGGTTTGCCGGCCCCGAGTGGACGCGGCACGTGGTCGACGCCGACCTCGCGACGCCGCACGCGCTTGCGACCGGGGATTTCGATGGCGACGGCGACACGGACGTCGCGGCGGCGTCCTACACGGCGTTCGCCACGCGCTGGTATGAGAACGACGGTCGCGGCCGGTTCACGCCGCACGACATCGACACCGGCAACCGGCAGCAGGCCTACGATTTGAAGGCCACGGATCTCGACGGTGACGGGCGCACCGACCTGATCCTCGCCGGCCGCGAATCGAAAAACGCGGTGGTGTATTTCAACCGTGCGCCGTAGCAACCCGTGCCGCCACCCACCCCGGAATTCCGATGAAATCGCTCGCATTCGTTCTCGCCGCCTTGGCGGTCGCCGTCTCGCCGGCGGCCGCCCAAACCAAGGCGAAGGCCGCAGCCAAGAAGGAAGCCACGCCTCCCGCCTACGCGGCCTCCGTGCCGAAGCCGACGCTGGCCGGCGTGCGTTACGGCTCCCACGAGCGACACGTGCTCGACTTCTGGAAGGCGGAGTCGGCGACGCCCGCGCCCCTGGCCTTCGTCATCCATGGCGGCGGCTGGAGCGGCGGAGAGAAGGAGCGTGTCGATCGTTTCGTGGAGGTCGCGGCCCTGCTCAAGGCGGGCGTGTCCGTCGTGGCGATCAACTACCGTTTCATCAAGCAGGCTGAGGCGGAGGGCATCACGCCGCCGGTGAAGGCCCCGTTGCACGATGCGGCCCGGGCGCTCCAGTTCGTGCGCAGCAAGGCGGCGGAGTGGAACCTCGACAAGACGCGCGTCGGCGCCGCCGGCGGATCGGCGGGCGCCTGCTCGAGCCTGTGGCTGGCGTTTCACGACGATCTCGCCGATCCGCGCAGTGCGGATCCGGTGGCGCGCGAGTCGTCCCGGCTGCAATGCGCCGCGGTGACCGGAGCGCAGACCACCCTCGACCCGCAGCAGATGAAGGCGTGGACGCCGAACAGCCGCTACGGCGGACACGCGTTCGGCGTCGGCGGGTTTCCGGAGTTTCTCGCCGCGCGCGAAAAGATTCTGCCGTGGATCGCCGAGTATTCGCCCTACGCGCTCGTCAACGCCGGTGATCCGCCGGTCTACCTCATCTACAGCGCCCCGCCGGCGCTCGGCCAGGACCAGAAGGACCCGACCCACACGTCGAACTTCGGCGTGAAGCTGCAGGAGCACTGCGCGGCCAGCCGCGTGCCGTGCGAGCTGGTGTATCCGGGCGCTCCGGACGTGAGGCACGCCACGCCGACGGCGTTTCTCATCGCCACGCTCAAACGCAGGTGACCGCCGGGTGGCGGAGTGGTGGGCGGAGCCGGCCTCCGGCGGCGGCGTGCTTTGGGTTGCGGGCCGCCGGCCGGCCGTATCCTTTCGCCCCCGGCCCCGTCTTTGTTTTCCCGCTTCGCTTCTCCCCATTCCCCTCATGTCCCTGCGAATTCCCTCCTGCGCCCTTTGTGTCCTGCTGCTCCCGGCCTTCCTCTCCGGCCCGGTCCACGCCGCCGACGCGCCGAAGAAGAAAGCCGCTGCGCCCGATCGCCCGACGGTCGTCGGCCCCGCCATCAACGAAAACAAGGCCACGCCCGTCTCGCGCCTCAAGGTCGCGCCCGGCTTCGCCGTCGAGCTGATCTACTCGGTGCCCGGCGTCGAGCAGGGCTCGTGGGTCAATCTCTGCGCCGATGATCGCGGGCGCATCCTCGCGAGCGATCAATACGGCGGCCTCTACCGCTTCACGCCGCCCGCGCCCGGCCGGACGCTGGAGCGCGCCGCCGTCGAGCAGATGCCCGCCGTGATCCGTGCGATCAACGGCATGGCGTTCGCGTTCGGCGCGCTCTACGTCGGCGTCAACGACTACGAGCGCAAGATCGAGAGCGGCGTCTACCGCATCACCGACAGCGACGGCGATGATCGGCTCGACAAGGTCGAGCTCCTCCGCGCCATCGACGCGCGCGGGGATCACGGTGTCCACGCGATCGTGCCGACCCCCGATGGCAAGGCGCTGTATCTGATTACCGGTAACGGCGCCAAGGCCACCGCGCTCGCGCCGACTTCGCCCGTGCCGCGCCACTGGGGCGAGGACCACCTGCTCCCGCGCATGCCCGACGGCCGTGGCTTCATGCGCGATGTGCTCGCGCCCGGTGGCATCATCTATCGGTTCACGCCCGACGGGAAGACCTTCGACGCCTACGCCTCCGGTTTCCGCAACATCTTCGACGGCGCCGTCAATCGCGACGGTGAGCTCTTCACCTACGACGCCGACATGGAGTATGACTTCAACACCTCGTGGTATCGCCCGACGCGCGTGAACCACGTCGTGAGCGGCGGCGAGTTCGGCTGGCGCAACGGGGCGGGGAAGTGGCCCGAGTTCTACCCCGACAACCTCGGCGCCGTCGCCAACATCGGCCCCGGCTCGCCCACCGGCGTCACCTTCGGCTACGGCGCGAAGTTCCCCGCGAAATACCAGCGTGCGCTCTTCGCCCTCGATTGGAGCTGGGGCAAACTCTACGCCGTCCACCTCACGCCCGACGGCGCGAGCTACACGGCGACCAAGGAGGAGTTCATCTCCGGCACGCCCCTCCCGCTCACCGACGCGATCATCCACCCGAAGGACGACGCGATGTATTTCGCCATCGGCGGCCGGCGCGTGCAGTCCGGCGTCTATCGCGTCACCTACTGCGGCCCCGAGTCCACCGCGCCCGACGACGCGAAACCCGCGCCCAGTCCCGCGCGCGACCTGCGCCGTTCGCTCGAGGCTTTTCACGGGAAACTAGATCCGGCCGCCGTCGCGAAAGCCTGGCCGCACCTCGGCCACGCCGATCGGCACGTCCGCTGGGCCGCGCGCATCGCGATCGAGCACCAGCCCGTTTCCACCTGGGCCGACCAAGCCCTCGCCGAGCGCAATCCGTCGATCCAGGTCGAAGCGTTGCTCGCCCTCGCGCATGCCGCCGGCGTCTGCCCGCCGCACCGCACCGCCACGACGCCGCCCGTCGACACCGCCCGCGGCGCCGCGCTGCTCGCCGCGCTCGCGCGCCTCGACCACGCGGGGCTCGACGCCGCGCGGCAACTCACGCGCCTCCGCACGCTGCAGATTGTGCTCAACCGCTTCGGCCGGCCCGACGACGCGACGGTGAAGCTGCTCACCGCGAAGCTCGATGGACTCTTCCCCGCCGCCACGCGCGAGGCCAACTGGCTGCTCTGCGAGACGCTCGTGTTCCTGGAAGCGCCCACCGTCGCCGCCAAGGCCATCGCGCTCCTGCAGCGCGCGCCCACGCAGGAGGAACAGATCGAATACGCGCGCTCGCTGCGCATGCTGAAGACCGGCTGGACGCTCGCCACGCGCACCGCCTACCTCGAGTGGCTGCTCAAGGCCGTGAACTACCGTGGCGGCGCGAGCTTCGACAAGTTCATCGAGTTCGTCCGCAACGACGCGCTCGCGACCTTCACCGACGCCGAGAAGTCCGCGCTCGCCGACCTCATTGCGCGCAAGCCCGAGCGCAAGACCGTCGTCGAGAATCTCGGCGACGTCTTCGCGGGCCGCACGCCCACGCACTGGACGCTCGACGATCTGAGCGCGGCGGCGAAGAACGGGATGCGGCGGCGCAACTTCGAGAATGGCCGCAAGATGTTCGGCGCCGCCGCGTGTTTTGCCTGTCACCGCTTCGGCAACGAGGGCGGCATGACGGGCCCCGACCTCACCGGCTCGGGCG
>CAZENI010000210.1:3595-12718 GCA_964513055.1 uncultured Opitutus sp. | reverse complement strand
GGCGCTGATCGTCGAAGGCGAACGCCACCGGATCGACCACCAGCGGCTCGGCCACGACGAGCTCGATGCGCAGGCCGGGCTCGATCTGGAAGGTTTTCAGGGCGTCGGCGGGCGACAGGAACGGCGCGCGATTCGCCGCAGCGACCACCGATCCCGTCGCGAGAACCACCCCGGCCACCACCGGCAGAGTGTAACGTAATACGTTACACTGTATCCTGGAGAAGGTGACGAGGGGGCGGCGGGCGGGGGAGGGGGCGGGCAGCGGCGGCCGCAGGGCCGCGAGGCGGCGGCGGGGGGGCGCGGGCCGCGTTGCGCGGAGGGCAGGGTGACCGTGAGCGTTCATTTGAGATTCGTTTCCACCGCCATCGGAGGCGACGCTGGGCGCGGCGGACGGCCCCATCAAGGCTGCCCCGAGCGATCGCTCATGTCGCGCACATAGCTGCTTCCGAAGCGCGGGTCGCGGCCGCGGATTTCGTCCCAGATCTCAGCCGGGCGCACCTGGCGCTCGCGCGAGCGGTTCACCCAGGTTACCTCGGCCGGCGCGTCCGGGGCGGTGAAGCGGATGCCCCAGATCGGGTCGAAGGCTTCGGCGGAAAGCGTGTAGCGCACGTCGGCGAGCAGCGTGGGATCGGCCGGGCTGCGCGCGACCCAGTGGTCGGAGAACCACGCGAAGCGCGCGAAGGAGCGGCGGCGGTCGCGCGCCGTCTCGGCCGGCGTGAGATCGGCGGCCTGCACGAGGGGGAGCGACCAGCCGGGGCGGACGGTCGGCCGGGAAAACCAGCCGGCGCGGATGCGGTCGCTGTAGATCCGGCCGCGGTGTTGGTAAAGCGTCCGCCAGACGAGGTTGTTGGCCATCGTGGGCATCACCTCGAAACGCTCGATCGTGTGGCCGCGCGCGGCGGCCACGTCGCGGAGCGTGTCGCGGGCGGATTTCCACTGCACCACGCCGAGCCAGAGATAGAGCGCGGCGACGATCAGCCCGACGTCGGCGGCGCGCGGCCGGGCTCGGACGAGCGCGACGACCAGCCCGACGAGCAGCACGGCCGTGAACAACGGGTCGATGATCGAGATCATATCCCAGCCCGCGCGGTGATCGGAGAACGGCCAGAGCAACTGCGTGCCGTAGCTGGTCGCGGCGTCGAGCAGCGCGTGGCTCAGCCAGGCGAGTGTGCAGCAGCGCCAGAGCGGCAGCCAGCGGTCGCGGGTGCGCCACGCGGGCCGCAGCAGCCAGAGCGAGGCGACAAGCGCGGCGCCGACCGGGGCGAAGGCCAGCGCGTGGGTGAAGCCGCGATGATGCGCGATCGCCAGGAGCGGATCCGCGGCGCTGTGGATGAAGATGTCGGCGTCCGGCGCGAAGGCCGCGAGCCCGCCGGCGAGCGCGGCGGTGCGGCCGAGCCGGCGATGGCAGACGGCGTAGCCGACGCTCGCGCCAAGGAGGAGGTGGGTGACGGGATCCACGCGCGCGCAGCAAAGCGGCCGGCACGGCGGTGGCAACCCCCGGCCCGCGATTGTGTCCGGGCCGTATGGAATTCATTGAACCCGGGCGCGGGCTCGGCGACAGTCGGCGCCCGCTTCCTTTTCACCTCTGTCGGAGACCCCCTTATGCGAAATCACCGGCCCCTGCACCTGCTCCGAGTCGCCGCACTCTGCGCGCTCGGCCTGCCGCTCCTGGCGATGGCGGCGGACAATCCCAAGACCGCCCCGAAGGCGGGCGGCGCGCCGAAGGGCGCGGCGAAAAAGGCCGCCACCCCGATTCTGAAATTCCGGGTGCAGCAACTGCACCTCGACAACAACGAGGGCTGCGCCGTGGCCGACTTCGATCGCGACGGAAAACCCGACGTGAGCGCGGGCGAGTTCTGGTATGCCGGGCCCGACTTCAAGACCAAGCGTCCCCTTCGCAAGCTCGAGCCCTTCGGCAAGGACTACATGACGAACTGCGGCGAGCACGCCTATGACGTGAACGGCGACGGCTTTCCGGACATCATCAGCGGCGCGTTCATGGACTCGCGCGTCTGCTGGTATGAGAACCCCGGTGCGGCCGGCCTGAAATCCGGCGCACTCTGGCGGCAACACGTGCTGATCGACACCAAGCTCGCCCAGAACGAGTGGAGCGATTTCCGCGACCTCGATGGCGACGGCAAACCGGAATACGTCGTCAACTCCTACGGCCCGGCCAACGCGATGATGGCGTATCGTTTTTCCAAGGACGCACAGGGCGCGCCCAACATGGTCCCCTGGACGATCCAGCCTGGCGCGCCGTTCGTGAACGGCCACGGCATCGGCTTCGGCGACATCAACGGCGACGGCCGCGAGGACATCCTCTACGGCAACGGCTGGTATGAGCGGCCGAAGGACGGCGCGCTGACGCAGCCCTGGAAGCGGCACGCCGACTGGACGTTCCCCCACGCGAGCACGCCGATGATCGTGGTCGATCTTTCCGGCGACGGCCGCAACGACTTCATCTGGGGCCACGGCCACAACTACGGCCTCTACTGGGAGGAGCGGCGCGACGACAACAAAGACGGTTCGACGAATTGGCGACACCACTTGATCGACGACAAAAATTCGCAGAACCACTGCCTGCTCTGGGAGGACATCGATCGCGACGGCAAGCCTGACCTCATCACTGGCCGTCGGGTGAAGGCGCACAGCGGCGGCGACCCGGGCGACAACGAGCCGGGCGCGGTGTATTTCTACAAATGGGACGCCGCGGCGAAGAAGTTCTCCAAGCACGTGATCGCCGAGGGCGGCCCGGGCATCGGGCTGCAGATCCGGCTGGCCGACCTCGATGGCAACGGCTGGAAGGATGTCGTGGTCGCCGGCAAGAGCGGCACGCACATTCTCTGGAACGACGGCAAGTAGGCGCTCCTTTCGCAGCGCCCTGGTAGCGGCCGTCGCCCCTGAAGGCCATCGTTTGGAATGGCGGTCGGGACGACCGCCGCTACCACCTAACGTTTTCCCACCTTCCCCATGCTCCCACGCGTCCGTTTCCTCCTCGCCCTCCTCGGTGCGATTCTCCCCGCTTTCGCCGCGCAGCCCGCCGCGCCGTTCGAACTGAAGGCCGGCGACCGCGTCGTCTTCCTTGGCGACCGGCTGATCGAGGGTGAGCAGTATCAGGGCTGGATCGAGGTCATGCTCACCGCGCGCTTTCCGGATCGCGCGGTCACATTTCGCAATCTCGGGTGGAGTGGCGACACGCCGGCGGGCGACGCCCGCTTCGGATTGAGTCTCCTGCAGGCGGGTCGCGAGCCGGCCGACGAGGGCTGGAAGGGTCTCGTGCAGCAGATCGAGGACGCGAAGCCGACGGTCGCGTTGGTGGGCTACGGCATGTCCAACTCGTTCGACGGCGCGGCGGGCGTGGCAAAGTTCAAAGCCGACTACCACCGCCTGCTCGACCTGATCGTGAAGACCTCGCCCGGCGTGCGGCTGGTGCTGGTCACGCCGCTGCCGCATGAGCAACTCGGGCCGCCCTGGCCCGACGCGTCCGTGCACAACGCGCAGCTCGCGCTCTACACGCAGGCGGTCGGCGAGATTGCCACGGCGCGCGGCGCGAGGCTGGTGTCGCTCGACAGGCTGGGTGCGCGGGGCGCGGGCGAGAAGCTGACGACCAACGGCATTTTCCCGACGGAGCGCGGCTATCGCGTGATCGCGGAGACGCTCGAGGATCAGTTGTTCGGCGACACGCAGCGCGGCGCGTGGCGCACGAGTTTGCAGACGGAGGCGCTGCGCCAGTCCATCGTGCGGAAGAACGAGTGGTTCTTCCACCGCTCACGGCCGGCGAACATGGCCTACATTTTCGGCTTCCGGAAACGGGAGCAGGGCCGGAACGCGACCGAGGTGCTGCAGTTCGACGAGTTCATCGCGGCCGAGGAAAAACGCATCGCGGCGCTGCGCGCGCTGCAGCCGGCGAACGTGCCAGAGATTCCGCGGCGGATCGGCAACCGCGTGGCGAAGCTCACGCCGCAACCGCACCCGCAGTTTGAGGTGGCGGACGGACTCGAGATCACGCTCTGGGCGGAAAATCCGCTGCTGAACAAACCGATCCAGATGAACTTCGACGCGCAGGGCCGGCTGTGGGTCGCGAGCTCGGAGCTGTATCCGCAGATCGAGCCGGGGCAGGCGGCGACGGACAAGGTCATCGTGCTCGAGGATACGACGGGCGCGGGCAAGGCGGACAAGGCGACGGTGTTTGCGGACGGGCTGCTGATTCCGACCGGCCTGACGCCGGGCGACGGCGGCGTGTATGTCGCGCAGAGCACGGAGCTGCTGTTTCTCCAGGACACGAACGGCGACGGCAAAGCGGATGTGCGCCGGACGGTGCTGAGCGGTTTCGGCACGGAGGACACGCACCACAATCTGCACACGCTGCGCTGGGGCCCGGATGGGCGCCTGTATATGAATCAATCGGTCTACACGCGCACGGATGCGGAGACGCCGCATGGCGTCGTGCGGCTGAAGGCGGGCGGCGTCTTCCGCCTCGACCCGCGCGACCAGCGCATGGACGTGCTCTACCGCGGGCTGGTGAACGGCTGGGGCCACCAGATCGACGACTTCGGCCAGTCGTTCCTCACCGATGGCGCGGGCTATCAAGGCATCGTCTGGGGCATGCCGGGCGCGACGTATTTCACGCTGGCGCCGGTGCGGCGGTTCGCGGACGGCGCGAGCCCGGGGCGGTATCCGAAATTCTGTGGCATCGAGATCGTGCGCGGCACGCAGTTCCCGGCCGACTGGCAGGGGGATGCGATCACGGCGGACTTCCGCGCGCACCGGATCGTGCGGTTCAAGGTGACGGAGCAGGGCGCTGGCTTCTTCGCGAAGGAGATGCCGGATTTGCTGCGCACGACGGCGGACTCGTTCCGGCCGATCGATCTGCGGTTCGGGCCGGACGGCGCGCTCTACATCGCGGACTGGAGCAATCCGATCATCCAGCACGGCGAGGTGGATTTCCGCGATCCGCGCCGCGACAAGTCGCATGGCCGCATCTGGCGCGTCGCGATGAAGGGCGCCACGCCGGCGCCGAAAATCGACTTCACGAAGCTTTCGAACACCGCGCTGCTCGACCGCCTCAACTCCCTGCACGGCTACGAACAGGATCGCGCCCAACGGGTGCTGACCGAGCGCGGCGCGCAGGTCTTGACCGACCTCGACGCGTGGACGAAACGGCAGACGACCGAGCCCGCGCGCCTCCGGGCGCTGTGGATGTATCAGGCGCTGAACCGGGTGCCGCGCGCGCTGCTCGATGGTCTGCTCGCGGCGAAGGATCCGCGCGTGCGGGCCGCCGCCGTGCGCGTGCTGCCGGCGGACGGCGAGCTGCCGCTGCTGGAAAAACTGGTGGCGGACGAGCATGGGCGCGTGCGCGTCGAAGCGCTGCGCCAGCTCGCCACGCGCAAGACCGCGCGCGCCGCGGAACTCGCGCTCGGGGCGCTGGAACGGCCGATGGACAATTTCCTCGATTACACGGTGTGGCTCACGATCAACGATCTCGCCGAGTCCTGGGTGGCGGCGGTGAAGAGCGGGGCCTGGCTTCCGGCCGGCCGCGAGAAGCAGCTCGAGTTCGGGCTCAAGGCGATCGAGCCGGCGCTCGCGAGCGAGATCCTGGGAAAACTGATCGGAACCGCGGGCGTGCCGCGCGACGGCTCCGGGCCGTGGATCGAGCTGATCGGCGCGGCGGGCGGGCCGGCGGAGCTGCGGCAGTTGTTTGACCCGTTGCTGCGCGGCGAATTCACGGCGGCGGCCGCGTTGCGGGCGTTTGCCGCGCTGGGCGATGCGGCGCGGCTGCGGAGCGTGAAGCCTGCCGGCGAACTCGGCGGACTCGGTGCGTTGCTCGCGGCGACGAACGCCCCGTCGCGCGTCGCGGCGCTGCAGCTGGCGGGCACGTGGAAGCTCGCGGCGTTCACGCCGCAGTTGGTGAAGGTGGCGGGCGACGGGGCGGCGCCGGCGGCGGAGCGGACGGTGGCGTTTACGGCGCTGCGCGAGATCGGCGGCCGGCCGGTCGTGGCGGAGTTGCAGAAACTCGCGGCGGGCGCCGGCCCGTTGGACGTCCGGCGCGAGGCGGCCGTGACGCTGGCGTCGCTCGAGCTGCCGAGCGCGGTGCCGCACGTGCTGGCGGTGCTCAAGGCCACGACGGAGGACGCGGCGGCGCAGGCGTTGTGGCGGGCGCTGCTCGGGATCCGCGGAGTGAGTGCGCGGCTCGCGACCGAGCTGGCGAAGACGGAGCTGCCGCGGCCGGTGGCGCTGGCCGGATTGCGGCCCGCACGCGAAGGCACGCAGCATGCGCCGCTGGTCGCGGTGTTGATGAAACAGGCGGGGCTCACGCTTTCGGACGTGCAGCTTTCGGCCGCGCAGATGCAGGCGCTGGCGCAGGAGGCGCTGGCGAAGGGCGACGCGGCGCGCGGCGAGCAGCTCTACCGCCGCACCGAGCTGGCGTGCGTGGCGTGCCACGCGATTGGCGGGGCGGGCGGCAAGATCGGCCCCGATCTCACGAGCATTGGCGCTAGCGCGCCGGCGGACTACCTCGTCGAGGCGCTCCTCTACCCGAGCGCGAAGATCAAGGAAGGCTATCACTCGGCGCTGATTTCCACCAAGGACGGGCAGGAACACAGCGGCATGATCGCGAAGGAGAGCGAGACGGAGATCGTGTTGCGCACGGCGGCGAACCAGGACGTGTCGATCGCGGTGCAGAACATCGCGAAGCGCACGAGCGTGGGCTCGTTGATGCCCGCGGGCCTGATCGACGCGCTGCTGCCGGAGGAGCGGCTCGATCTCGTGAAGTTCCTCGCGCAGCTCGGGAAGCCGGGCGACTACGATGCGGCGAAGGGCGGCGTGGCGCGCGCCTGGAAACTCTATCTCGTGCTGAGCGCCAATGAGCACCTCGGCGCCGAACGCGTCGTCGCGGGCGACTTCACGCTGAACGACTGGCAGCCGGCGCTTTCGCTGGTGAACGGCACGCTGGCGCGGGAGACGATCGAGGGCGTGTTCCCGAGTCGCGGCAACAACCGCGGGCTGTTCGCCGCGACGCAGTTCGAGTCGGCGCGCGGCGGCGCGGTGACGTTCGCGCTGGCGGGCGAAGTCCGGCGGGCGTGGCTCAACGGCGCGCTCGTGAAGGCGGGCGGGCAGTTCACGGTGACGGCGAAGGCGGGCGTGAACACGCTCGTGTTCCAGCTCAACGACGTGAAGCCGGACGCGCTGCGGCTGAGCGCGGACGGGGTGAATTTCCTGGCGCCGTAGTCTCTCCGCAAATGTCCGCCCCTGATTTGGGGGATTCTCCGATGCGTCGGGGTTTGTCCGCGCGCGGCGCGGGCCCACCCTCGGGTGGACGATGCGCGCCATTGCCCCCTCCGCTTTGATTGTTGTGGTGGTGTTGCCATGAGCCAGTGGTCCCATTTCCTGCGGAATTCGGTGCGCGGCCGGCTGGTCTGTCTGGTCGGCGCCATGACGGTGCCGGCGCTCGTGCTGGTGCTCGCGCTGGTGCTGCAGACCTACCGCAACGAGCAACAATCGCAGACCGAGCATCTCCTCACCACGGCGCGGGCGCTCGCCGTGCTGGTCGATCATCAGTTCGGGACAAGCGAGGCGCTGCTGCGGGGGCTCGCGGCGTCGCGGGATTTGGACACGGGTGACATGGACGCGTTCGACGCGCGGGCCCGCGCGGTGCTCGGCGGCGACGAGCGGTGGATCGTGCTCGGCGACGAGGCCGGAAACCAGTTGGTGAACACGCGCCTGCCGCGCGCGGCCGCCCGGCCCCGGCACGAGTTTACCGGCGAGTGGCGCGCGGCGATGCTCGAAGGGCGCACGTATTTCTCGAACCTCGTGCAGAGCCCGATGACGCAGCGTCCGGTCCTCTACATCGTCGTGCCGGTGCTGCAGGGCGGGCGGCTGAAATACACCCTGGGTCTCGCGATGTTTCCGGAGGCGTTCGCGGAGGTGCTGGCGCCGTCGCGCTTCGCGCCGGGCACGATCCTCTCGGTCGTCGATCGCGAGGGCACGATCGCGGCGCGCTATCCGAACGGCGAGCGCTTCACGGGCCACAAGGCGACGCCGGACATCGTCCAGGCGGTCATGACGAGCCGGGAGGGGGTGAGGGAGAGCGAGACGCTCGAGGGCCACCACGTGCTGGCGGCGCACAGCCGCTCGCCGCTCTCGGGCTGGAGCGTGGCGCTCGGCGCGCCGTATGCGTCGCTCTACGCACCCGCGGGGCGGATGCTGCGGGTGGGCTTGCTGGCGGCGGCGGGGTTGCTGGCGGTGGCGATCTTCATGGCGCTGTGGATCGGCCGGGCGCTGGTGCGCAGCGTCGACACGCTCGTGGCCGACACCGGCACGATCGGGCGCGGGGCGGTGCCCGCGGAGCGCTCGAGCGGGCTGGCGGAAACGGATTTCGTGGCGGCGGCGATGCTGAAGACCGCGCGCCAGCTCAACGAGCGGGAGCGGGACAACGCGGCGCTGACGCTCGCGCTGCAGGGGGAACTGGAGAAGAGCCGGCGGGCAGAGGAGACGAGCCGGCGGCTGGCGGCGATCGTGGAATCCTCGGACGACGCCATCGTCAGCACCGACACCGCGGGGCAGATCACGAGCTGGAACAAGGGGGCGGAGGCGATCTTTGGCCACACGGCGCAGGAGATCGTGGGCCGGGCGGTGACCGAACTCGTGCCGCCGGAGCGGCAGGACGAGGAGCCGCGCATCCTCGGCCGCATCTGCGCCGGGGAGAAGCTGGAGCACTACGAGACGCTGCGTCGCCGCAAGGACGGCACGCTCGTCTCGGTCTCGCTCAGCGTCTCGCCGGTGCGCGATCAATCGGGCCGCATCGTCGGCGCCTCGAAGATCGCGCGGGACGTCTCGCAGCGCGTCCGGGCCGAGGCGCAGCAGCAGGCGCTCTACGAGCTGGTCGCGACGGTGAATCGCGCGGGGGCGCTGCCGGAGATCTTCGAGGCGGCGTTGACGGCGACGTGCCGCAGCCAGGAGACGGAGCGCGCGGCGATCCTGCTGGTGGAGGCGGGCGGGACGGTGCGCCTGCAGGCGGCGCGCGGGTTGTCGGTCGCGTTTGGCCGGGGGATCGAAGGGGCCGCGCCGTGGCGGCCGGACGGGGCCGGCCTGCGGCCCCGGTGCGTCGCGGACGTGGCGCTCGAG
>CAZENI010000210.1:0-3585 GCA_964513055.1 uncultured Opitutus sp. | reverse complement strand
AGGCGCTGCCGCCCGCGATCTGCGCGGCACTCGGGCACGAGGGCATCCGGGCGCTGGCGCTCATCCCGCTGACCTACGAAGGGCGGCTGCTTGGCGAAATCATGGTCTGCCACGCGGCGCCCCATGAGTTCACCGCGGCGGCGTTGCGGCCGCTGGAGGCGATCGCGAGCCAGGTGGCGTTTGCGATCGAGCGGCGCCGGAGCGCGGCGGCGCTCGAGGCGCTCGTCGACGAGCGCACGGCATCGCTGCGGCAGGCGGTCGCGCAGATGGAGGAGTTTTCCTACAGCGTCTCGCATGACCTCCGCGCGCCGGTGCGGGCGATGCGCGGGTTCGCGGAGATTGTCCTGCAGGATCACGGCGAGGGTCTCGCTCCCGCGGCGCGCGATTTGCTGGCGCGGATCGTGCGCAACAGCGGGCGGATGGATCGCCTGATTCAGGACCTGCTGACCTACAGCCGGATCAGTCGCCGCGAGATTCAGCTCGAGCCGGTCTCGCTCGACCGGCTGCTGCGCGAGGTGGTGCAGCAGTATCCCGATCTGCATCCGGACCTGGCGGACATCGAGGTGCAGGGGCCGCTGCCCGACGTGCTCGCGCACGAGCCGTCGCTGACGCAGGTGATCACCAACCTGCTGAGCAACGCGGTGAAGTTCGTGCCGCCGCAGGCGCGGCCGCGCGTGCGTGTGGGCGTCGACCACCGCGGAGCACAGGCGCGGCTTTGGTTTCAGGACAACGGCATCGGCATCAAGCCGGAGCACCACAAGCGGCTCTTCGGGATGTTCGAGCGCGTGCATCCGGATCTGAACTACGAGGGGACGGGCATCGGCCTGGCGATCGTGCGCAAGGCGGTGGAGCGGATGAACGGCGTGGTGGGCGTGGAGTCCGACGGCGTCACGGGCAGCCGGTTCTGGTTCGAGCTGCCGATGGCGGGGAAGTGAGGCGGGCGCGCGGCGCCGCCGTGGCAGGGCGAACCTTTCCGGTGCGCGGTCGCGGTGGAGGCGGACGTCGACTTTGCCGCGCGCGTTCGCATCTGCCGCGACGGCTCGGCGGGACGCCTCGCCCTACCGGGATATTTTTCACTAAAGTTCGGCGCAGGGGTGCCGATCCCCGTGGGCAAGCCCCGTCATCCTATGCTCCCACCCCGTTGCTTGTGCGTGCTCCGCTGCCTGGTCCTCGCCGGTTTCATGACGCCCGCGCTTCTGTTCGCCGGCCCGAAGATCGGGGTGCTGCTCAAGGGCCGTTCGCCGTTCTGGGCGAGCATGGAGAAGGGCGCGATCGACGCCGGCGCCAGGCTGGGCGCCGAGGTCGTCGTGAAGGCGCCCGTGTCCGAGGCGGACGTTTCCGTGCAGATCCAACTGCTCAACGGCATGGCGACGCAGGGCTTCGCCGCGATCGTGATCGTGCCGGCGAACCAGGACGCGCTGGCCGCGCCGGTGGCCGCGCTTGCGGCGAAAGGGATCAAGATCGTCGTGCTGGAATCGCCGCTGGCCGGCAGCGCGTGGCCGGTGTTCGTCGCGACCGACCACAAGGCGGCGGGCGAGGCGGCGGGCGGGCTGCTCGCGGCGCTCGTCGACGACGCGGATGAGGTCAGTTTTCTCAACAGTGCGCAGACGAACAGCGCGACGACCTCGCGCGAGAAGGCGGCGCTGGCCCGGTTCCGCGAGCAGCGGCCGAAGAACGTGGTCCATGCCGACATCTACGCCTCCGCCGTCGCCGGCACCGAGGGGGAGAAGGCGCGGCTCCTGCTCGAGAAGTATCCCTCGACCAAGGCGATCTTCTGCTCGGGCACGACGGGCACGCTCGCGATGCTGAAGACCTTGCAGGACGCCAAGCTCGCGGGTGCGGTGAAGCTGGTCGGCTTCGGTTTCAATCTGAACAGCGAGGTCGCCTCCGCCCTGGCGGGCGGCGCGATGCACGGCTGGATCGCGTGGCAGCCGCGCGAGCTGGGGGCGCGCGGAGTCGAGGCGGCCTGCGCGATGGTGAAGGGTGAGACCGTGCCCGCGGTCGTCGACACGGCGTTCGTCGTCGTCACGCCGGCGAACATCAAGGAAGCCAAAGTGCAGGCGCTGCTGGGGCAGTGAGGCGCGGCAGGGGCGACTGGGTGATTCCACTCCCGGAGGGGAGCGACATCTGACTCGCCGCGGCGCGACGTTTCTGCTTGTTCCTGCGCGCCGAATCCGGCGTCGCCGCAACCTCCCCCGCCTGCCCCATGGCCGAGACCGCCTCTTCGCAGAATCCGTTTGTCGTGGCGGAAGCACCGCCGGACGAGCGCGTGCATTTCATCCGCCTCGTCTACACGCACGTGGCCGGGGCCTGGCTCGTGTTCTTCCTGTTCGAGTGCGTGATCCTGAGCCTGCCGATCACGTATACGTTCACGAGCCTGGTGCTGACGGTGCCGGGCGGCTGGCTGGCGGTGCTGGGCGTGTTCATGGGCGTGGGCTGGATGGCGCGCGTGCTGGTGAACGGCGGCCTGCCGGTTCGCTTCCAGTATCTCGGGCTCGGACTCTACGTGCTGGCGGAGGCGATCGTGTTCGCGCCGCTCATCATCGTGACGCTGTGGATGGCGGGGCCGGCGCTGCTTCTGAACGCCGTCCTGCTGAGTGGCGCGCTCTTCGCCGGGCTCACGGCGGTGGTCTTCACCACGAAGAAGGACTTTTCGTTTCTCGGCTCGATCCTGACGGTGGCCGGCTGCGTGTCGCTCGGGCTGATCGTGGGCTCGATCGTCTTCGGCTTCAACCTCGGGCTCGCGTTCTCCGCGGGCATGATCGCGGTGGCGGCCGGGGCGATCCTCTACGACACCTCGCGCATCCTCCACGATCACAAGCCTGACGAGTATGTCGCAGCGGCGCTGGAACTCTTCGCCTCGATGGCGCTGCTGCTCTGGTATGTGATCCGGATCCTGCTCGCCTTCGGCCGGAAGGATTGAGCGCGGCCCGCGGTCGCGCCGCGGGACTCAGCGCACGCGGCGTTCGTAGTGATGGCCCGCGCGGTCGGTGAAGCGCACGCTGTCGAGCGCCGCATCGTAGCCGGTGAACGTGATCCCGAGCTCGGGATGCACGACATCGCCGGCGGAGAAGGTCTTGCGATCGAAAAGGATTTTTGGCGTGGCGCCGCCGCGGGCGCCGCTGATCTTGAGCGCGTTGACCCAGGCCTGCACCTCGGGGCTGCGTTCGGCGGCGGCCCCGGCGACCGCGGCGGCGGGGGCCGATTTCGGCGCCGGAGGCGGGGCGGCGGGCGGGAGCGTCATGCCGGGTGCGGCTGTGGGGGGCGGTTTGGGCGCGCTGGCCTGCGGCGCTTGGGTGGACGCTGGTGGCGGGGTGGCGGGCGCTTTCTCTTTTCGCGCGGGTGTGGCGGGAGGCTCGTCGGGTGGCTCATCGTCCTCACGACCAGGCATGCGCAGGGCCTCGGCGGCGTCGGCGCGGGTGAGACGCTGGAAGGCGAGGTAGCCGACAACACTGAAAATCACCAGGCCGGCGGCGCCGATGGCGAGCGCGGCGCGCTGGACGCTTTGCGGCGAGGGCGAGGTGTGGCGTGGGGCGGGCGCCGCCGCAACTTCTTCGGCCGGCGCGAAAGCCGCCGCCGAGGCGC
>CAZENI010000209.1:0-12794 GCA_964513055.1 uncultured Opitutus sp. | reverse complement strand
ACAGTTGCGTCAGCTCTCGCCGAATCCCGTGATGTGGTTGAAGCAAAGCCGTTTCGTCCGTTCGAGTGCGCTGCTATGCGCCGCGGGCGTGTGGCTCGTCGTGGTCGTGCTTTGCGCAGGCCGCGTAATTCCTGAAGCGCACGAATCTAAATCAGCCGCGACGCCCACCGAACAGACGGATCGGGGGGAGCGCGGGCACGGGGATGACGATCACCACGGTTCTTCGGAGAACTGCTGCGACGACATCCGCGCGTTTCCCGCCAGCGAATTCCAGAGTTTCGTTGTGGTGGCGCCGTCTCCGGCTGCGGTGGTTGATTTTCTTGCGCTGGGCGAGTTGAGCCCGTGGACCGTCGTGCAGCAGAGTTGCGCGGTCACCACCGCGCATAGTCGGGCGCCGCCGCACGCGCGTGGGTTCGTGGAGATTCTCTTGCGGAAATCGATTCCGGGTCGGGCGCCGCCGTTGGCGGCCTGAGCTTTTTCCGACGCCGCCATAAAAGGCGGAGCGGAGGAAGCGAGCACGCGCGCATGTTTAGTGCGCGCACAACAAGCCCGGCGTTTCGGTTCAGTCGCGAACGGCCGGGTGGTCACCCGCGTTGGTTCCGTTCGACATGAATTACCCTCGAAACCGTTTTCTTTTGGCTGGTGCGCTTCTTTGGGCCGCCGCCGTGTTTCTCATCGATCTGCTGACGCCGCTGGGCGTCGCGATCTGGGCATTGTATGTGCCGGTTATCCTCGTGGCCGCGCCGCTAGGCCGCTCCAGAGCGGTCCTGCTGCTGGCCGCGGCGTGCACGATTCTCACGGTCGTCGGCTTTTTTCTGTCGCGGCGAGGTGGCTCGTTGGACTGGGGTTTGGGCAACCGTGCAATGGGATTGCTGGCCCTGTGGCTCAGCGCGTGGGCTGCAGCAGCCATCGTCCGGCGATCCCATGAGGTCGTCGAAGCTCTGGCCGTCGCTCAGAAAGCGGTTCGCGCGCACGAGCAGACCGAAACGCAGCTCCGCGAGTTGACGACGCAGCTCGAACACCGCGTCACGGAGCGCACGCGTGAGCTGGAGGAAAAACAGCGTCGCGTCGCAGCCATCGTGGAAACGGCGGTTGAAGGCATCATCACCATCGATGAGCGCGGTCGCATCGATTCGTTCAATCGCGCCGCCGAGAAAATGTTCGGCTATGCGGCGACGGAAGTCCTCGGCCGCAACGTGAGCCTGCTGATGCCGTCGCCCGACCACGAACGCCACGATTCCTATCTCGCCAACTATCTCCGCACGGGTGAGGCGAAGATCATCGGCATCGGCCGCGAAGTCGTGGCGCAGCGGAAGGATGGCTCGCGGTTTCCGATGGACCTGTCGGTCGGCGAGGTGCGGCTCGGCGACCGGCGGCTGTTTACCGCGCTGGTGCGCGACATCACGGAGCGCAGAAAACTCGAGCAGGAGGTCGCTGCGGCGACCGAGCAGGAGCGGGCGCGCATCGGGCGCGAGTTGCACGACGGACTCGGACAGCAGCTCGGCGGATTGCTTTTCCTGATGAACGGACTGCACCGGGATCTCAAAGACGCCGGCTCACGCCAGGCGGAAATCGCGCAGCAGCTCTGCGACGAATTGACCATCGCCATGCGGCAAGCGCGCAATCTCGCGCATGAGCTCTACGCAATCCGAGCCACGCCAGATGGATTGACTCAGGCATTGGAAAGCCTGGCCGAGCGGGTCGCAGGTGCCCACGGGATCGCGTGTTCGTTTGCCGGAGATCGGTCGTTGCTCGTCGAGAGCCAGGCCGTGGCCAGTCATCTCTACCGGATCGCGCAAGAGGCGGTGCACAACGCGGTCAAACACGGTGGATCCACGCGCATCGACATCGAACTGGCGTGCCGGGACTCCGTCGTGATGCTGAGTGTGCGCGACAATGGCGCGGGCCTGCCGGCGCAGGCCGCCGGCCGCGGGATCGGCCTGCGCACGATGGACCAACGCGCGCGCTTGCTCGGCGGAGAATTCATGGTGCAAAGTCGGCCTGAAGGCGGCGTCGAAGTGACTTGCACGGTTCCAGCGGCAATCGTTTCCGGCATCGGCATTGCCGAGGGAATCTGAGGGATCGTGGCTGATCAGCGCGTTGAAGGGAGGTAAGCCATGCCGCAGCCCTCACGCCCATCGAATCGTCCGCCGCCGAAAAAGCAGATTCTGCTGGTGGACGATCATCCGCTGATGCGCCGCGGGCAGGCTGATCTGTTGAACCGCGAGCCGGATTTGCGTGTGTGCGGCGAGGCGGGCACGGCGCGTGCGGCGATGGAGGCGATCGAACGGCTGGGGCCGGATCTCGTCGTCGCGGACATGACATTGCCGGACAAGGATGGCATCGAGCTCATCAAGGATATCTGCGCGCTTCATCCCACGCTGCCGGTGCTCGCGATGTCGATGCAGGAGGAGGCGATTTATGCGCCGCGTGTCCTGCGGGCCGGCGGGCGCGGCTACGTGATGAAGGGCGAAGGCTCGGCGGAGCAACTCGCCGTGGCGATTCGCACGGTGTTGAGCGGTCAGGTGGCGCTGAGTCCGCGCATGGCGGCGAAGGTGCTCCAATCGATGGTCGGTGGCGAGGGCGGTGCGGGCGGAAGTCCTGAAGAGAAATTGTCGGATCGCGAATTGGAAGTGCTACGCCTCTTCGGCGAAGGCTGGAGCACCGAGGAAATCGCCGGGCGTCTGCACCTCAGCTCGAAGACGGTGGAGGTGCACCGCGCGAACATGAAACAGAAGCTCGGGTTCACGGGCACGCCGCAGTTTCAGAGATTCGCGATCCAGTGGGTAAACTCTCAGGGGCGGACCGGACAGTAGGGATTTCCTTTAGCGATCCCGGTCGAATCGCCGTAGCCACGTGGAACCTTCCTGCCAATGGGCGGGGACGTGCCTTTGGGCGATAGTCGAAGGCATGAAAGGAAGGAACGCCCGCATCGCTTCGATGCACGCATCCGATGGCCCTCTCGAACCACGCTGCGCCTGCACTCGTTTCGGTCGGACCGAACAAAATGAAACAGAAGATTTTCGTCGTGGAGGATCATCCGCTGATGCGGAGAAGCATCGTGGCCGCGCTCGAGCGCGAATCCGATCTGGAGGTGTGCGGTCAGGCCGAGGACGCGCCGGATGCGCTGGCCGCTATCGTCTCGCTGCAGCCGGATCTCGTGCTGACCGATCTCGAGCTCAAATCATCGAGCGGCCTCGATCTGATCAAAGCGCTCCGCGCCCGCGACGCCGCGCTGCCGATCGTCGCCATCACGCTGTTCAACCACGGCGAGCACGCTCGTCTGGCGCATGCGGCCGGAGCTTCGGCTTTCGTGCCAAAACACCACGGGCCGGAAAGGCTCGTCGCGATTGCTCGCGCCCTGCTCCGAGCGGGCAGCCCGGCCGCAGCGCACGGTGAAACGCCGCGCCGGCCCCACCACGCGCAAGACTGATACCCACCATGGAGAACGATCGCTTCAATGCCCGTCGCGACGATCGCGACGAGGATCTGCCGCTGATCCAGGCCATCGCGACCGGCGATGACTCGGCACTCGACCCGTTAATGCAGCGCCACCACGACGCGCTGTTCGCTTTTATTTATCGCTATCTCGGCAACGAATCCGAGGCGCGCGACGCCGTGCAGGAGACGTTTGTGCGCGTGTATTTCAAGGCCGGCACGTTTCGGCCCCGTTGCAAGGTGAAGACTTGGATCTACAGCATTGCGCTCAACCAGTGTCGCGATCTGGCGCGCAGGCGCGGCCGCATGCCCGTGATGATCCGGATCGACCAGCCGGTGGGGGAGAGCGGCGCACCGCGCCAGATTGCCGATTCCGGCGCCATGCCCGATGCCAGTGCCAGCCAAGCCGAAAATTTCCTCCGGCTTCGCGAGGCGATCGACCGGCTGCCCGAGCGCTCGAGGGCAGCGCTTGTGCTCTGCGCGCTCGAACAACGCTCGCACAAAGAAGCGGCGGAGATCCTCGGCATTGCGCCGAAAACCGTGGAGAACCTCGTCCATCGCGCGAAGGCGAAGCTGCGCGAATGGTTGTCGCTCGAAGACGCGGCCGGCTCGCAGGAGGCGACGTGCGAAACTTCCACGGCTTAACCGCTCCTGGGGTGAAGCAATGCCACCGCGCTGCGCGCGCTCGGCCAGACGATGTTGCCGCTGGTGCGTGTCTTCGGAGGCACCTGAGAAACTGCACACTCTTTTCGGCGAAGTGCGGAGAAAACCGAGCGTCAATTTTGCGAAGATGGGCAGCGAACCAAACCCATGCGCATTCGCCCAAAGCGCCAGCGAGGCCGGCCATCTTGGCATTCCCCTTAGTGACGTCCCGCCTCGCCGCTTATTTCGCGCGCTCACTCGCCCTGTTAACCTCACCGCCGCACCCACCCTTGCATAGGCACCGCACGTTTCCGCTTCACAAAAATGAAAACGACTTTCCCGCCTACCGTGGACCTCGATCGCGCGGACGCGCCCTCCGATGCCGCCGTCGATCTCAACGTTTTTCTTGCCTACGAAAATCTGGCGGCGGCGCTCCGGGCGGCCGAAATGCTCGCCGCGCTGGGCCGCAAGGATCCCGCCGGCCTGGCGGTGCAGTTATCGCCGTGGAGTTTTGCCGCGCTCGAAGACCCGCAGTGGAGTGCGCAGGCCGCGCCCTACGCCGCACGCGCACATCTGATTGTGATCGCCGCGTTCGGAGCGGTGCCGCGGCTCTCGGCGGTCATCGAGGGCTGGCTGCAAACGTGTCTCGCGCAACCGCGCGACGATAGTCTGGCCGTGGCCGCGTTCTTCCATCGCCACGACGGCCCCGACGCCGGAGATTCGCCGCGGCTGCGCTCCGTGCAGCGTCTCGCCCATGAGGCCGGGTGCGCGTTTTTCGCCCCCGGCGTGACCGGGGAGATAGCGTGTCTCGTTTGATCGCGTGGTGGATCAAGCAGTCCATGAAACGTGCGCTCGCCAATCAGACCAAAACCATCCGCCTGCCCGTTCATGTGATGGACAAGCTCGCTGCGTGCGGCGCACCGCGCTGGCACTCACCGAGCGACGAGGATCTCGCCGTCGAGCTGCAAATTCCGACGGCCAAAGTTGCGCACTGGAAATCCATGAGCCCACGCGCCGCGTCGCTCGATGCGCGAATAGGCGACGACGAAGGGGCGAGGATTTCCCGCAAAGTGCGCGGCGTAGTGTCGCCGCGTCGCGTGGCCTCCTGTCCTGTGCCTCACGACGCGAAAAACAACCGACCCCGCCATCTACTTATGAAAACGCCGATTCTCACCTGGCTTGCGAGACCGCTCATGTTTGCCTTCCTGCTGGTTGCAACCGGATCGTTCGCGATTGCCGGGCCTGCTCCCGAAATCATGACGAAGCCCGTCACCACGGCAAAGGAGGCCGCGAACGTAAAGCCCGAGGACGCCATCGTGATGGTCTGCAGCGCTTGCAAAACCGTGACAGTTCGCGAAACGAAATGGGTCGGACCCGCCGGCAAGGCCCACCTGGAGTGGTTCGATGTCGGCTCGAAGCACGCGTGCGGTCACTGCGGCGGGACCATCAAAGTCGTGAAGGGCAAAACCACCGACTCCATGCAGCACAACTGCACGCTGTGCGGCGAAGGCGCGGCGTTTTGCTCGGCCACGATGGGGAAAGACGCTGCGCAAAAGAAAAAGTGACCCGCTCCCAGGCCGGACGGACGCCTGGGCTTACTTCGCCGCCGCAAGACTCAATGTCCGCGAAGGCCAACCCGATTTTGCCGGCGCCGATCGTGATGCCGTTCAGTTCCTCGTCTGCCAGCAAGAAGAAAATGTTTCATATCTTTTCAGCAAACCCGCTGGCGCGTTGAGGGATTTGTTCGCGCGGCTCGTTCAACGATTCGTGGACAACAACGGCCCGGAAGACGTCGCCATTTCAGGCACGCATATCGAACTCACGCCGACGCTAAAATCGTTCGTGCGGCATCAAACCGATCGGCTGTTCTGTCATGGACTCCTCGTATCGTGCGTCAGCGTGGATCTCGAACGGGATGATCTTCGTGCCTGCGGCCCGTGGTTCGTGGCGAGAGGTTACGTGCGCACCGCCGAGCGCGAGGTGTTCGCGAGCGCGGGCGCCGACGAGTGCCAGAAATCGGTTTCGTGCCTCATCGACCATCTGGACCACATTGTCGCGCGGTGAACGGGCCGACGGTTGAGGGATTTCATTGCGTCGTCACGTATAAGACGGCGGAGCACGCGCAACGCGGCTCCTTTGAGTTGAGGCAACCAATCCGGGAATCGGTCATCATGAACCAATATAATCCGCCCGAGGTAATCGTTTCGGGTATTCACTTCGAACTCACGCCGTCGCTGCAGACCTTTGTGCGCCAAAAGGCCGCGCGACTGCTTCGCCACGACGAGCGCATCATTCGTGTCCGCGTGGAACTGGACTGCGAACAAAAGCGTCCGGGTTACCGTTGGTTTGTGGCGAAGGGCCACATCAGCAGCCATGGACCCGAGATGAACGCCAGCGTAAGCAGCGATAACTGCCACCAGGCGATCTCGCTGTTGATTGATAAGCTGGATCGCATGCTTCAGCGCCGCGCTATATTCACCAAAGAAAAGAGGAATCACCCGCATCCGATCGACCTCGGTTGGGATCTGCCCAAGGCCGTCTAGCGCGCCGGCCGCGTCACGCGGCCTGCGGCCACCGCGCTGGAGGCGCGTCAGCGATGCATTCGGCGCGAACGGATCCTGCGAGGATGGCGCGGAACCGATTCGACTCGTGGAGATGTGGCCAGTGGCCGGAGCGCTCGAAGGTGATGAACGTCTTGCCGCGTGGCGCTTCCAACATTTCGAAGTAGCGCCGGGCGAGGGAATGCGTTCCGACTACATCGTGTTGTCCGATCAAGAAGTAGGCTGGCACTTCGAGCCGCGGCACTTGGCGAAACAGATCGATCTTGCGGACAATTTCGTCCCAGAAGCAGCGTTCCGAGCACCGAACGCCGAACGGAATTTTGAGCAGGTCGAGCCACGAATACACCGGCGAAGAAAGCGCGAGCCGGAAAAACCGCGCATCGGCGAGCGGGCGATGGCAGTCGCCGGAGAGACGGCAGGCCCAGCGTTCGAGGACGTCGGATTGGCGGGGCGTGCGATACGGCGGCGGGCCGAGTCGAACAAGCGCGTCGAGTGCCGTTTTGTCTTCGTGTTCTCGACCGAGTTCGATCGCGAGTTGGAATCGCACAAGCTCGGCCGCCTGTAGATTCGTCACCTGGCCGATGCCGACGTAGGCCGCTACGAACTGAGGATAGCGCGCCGCGACGATTGCTCCCAAGGCGGAACCCCACGAGTGCCCGACTAGCGTCACGCGAGGCTGCTGGAAACGTTCACACAACCAATGGATCAGCTCGTGTGCGTCGGAAACGAATTGCTCGATCGAGAAATGAGCCGCCTTCAATGCCGGCGAATACGATTTCCCGGCACCGCGCTGGTCCCAGTGCACGACGACGAACGAATGCGCGAGCTCCGCGTTCACGTGTGCGAACGGCATGTGCGGCAGGCCCGGTCCGCCATGAAGAAACAGCAGCACCGGCGCGGTGGAATCGTTTCCGTGGACGTAGATCGTCTGATCGATCCCGCCGAGCGTGAGCGTGTGTAGGAACTCGATTCCCTTAGTCGGGTGTTGGTTTTGCGGCTGGGTCGCTTGTTTCATGGCGAGGTGCTCCGGGACCTTCAGGACGACACATGTCGGACGTGGCTTTAGTCGCGGTGCGCAAATCGTAAAATCTGCGGATTAATTTTGTGGGACTGTGCAAATCATTCGGTCGGAGAACGGTGATGCTTCATGTCGTGCTGGGCGCGGGCGCCAAAACGAAAGCCGCCGCCCCGGCTTTGGGGCGGCGGCTGAACTCAACTCATCAACTCACGTTTCTATGCCCATCCCAAAGGTGCGGGTGATTCGGCGATTGGCCCACTACACGGTTGCTGCTGGATCGAGGAGTGGCGGTGCCCGCCGGGGGATTCACAGCCGGAGAGAATGGAGAGGCCGACGGCGGCGCCAATTACGAGAACGCCACAGAGTAATTTGGATTTCATCGTAAGGAAAGGAGGGGCTCAGTTCTTGATGCTGCCGCAGGTGGCCATCTCCCGGCCGAGATACGGATTGTTGATTTTTTTCGTGACTTGAACCCAGTCGCTGCCGGCCATCGGACAGTTGGCGACATAGTAGCCGTCGTGACCTTTCGCGATCTGCATGGCTTCGGCGCTGAGTTTCTTGAAAGCGACGCGAGCCGCATTGAGCGACGCGGCCTTGCTCAGTTGTGCTGCGTTCTGGGACTCGGTGATGTTGGCGGCCGAGCGTTTTGCGGCCTCGAGATCGTCGGCGGCGAGCGCGGCGCGAACGCCTTCGTAATTGGCGAGGAATTTCGTTTGCACTTTCGTGAGCTCGGCGGCGTGTGTGCCATGGCTGCCGTGATCGGCGGCGTAAAGGGCGGCGGACGACAGCGCCAGCGGCGCGAGCGAGGCGAAGAGCAGAATGCGGATGGATTTCATGATAGGTTGATTGCTTCGGAAGAGAGCGGTCTCGGCCGTCCGAGCGAACGGGCGGACGCGGCTGAACGATTCAACGCACCACGGCGGCAGATCCCTCATGGCTTGTCTGAGAAAAGCTGCGCAGATTTTGCCCTGGAGACTGCGATAGCGAAGCACGCTCCGAAGCAAAGTGAATCGGTGCGTCACCTCCGGTAGCCAACCGTGTGGAGCAAGTAGTCCCTCCGCCAGGCGATGTCTTCGGCCGTTTCGACGCCGCTGGGAATTGAACCATCGACTATGCCGATGATCCCGCGCCCCTGTTCAGTCGCGGCCACAACGACCTCGGTTGGGTTCGCGGTGGCGCAATAAATACGACTGACTCCCGACAGCGATTTGATGCCGGAGAGCACTTCGCGGGGATCGGGAGCCCCCGCGAACAAGACGATGAACATATCGCCGGCGCCGATCCCGGCCGCGTTCTTCTTGGCCAGTTCGAGAAACGCAGCGTCGCTACCCACGCAGCGCACAAGGCGTTTTCCCGATGCTTCGCAGAATGCGATGCCGAAAACAATTCCCGGCCCTGCGGCCAATAGCGCTTCGTGCATGTCCTCGATCGTCTTCATGCTATGCGCCTGCCCGAGGACGATGTTCACCGTGTCTGGTTTTTCGATCCGGAGCGTTTTTAGTTCCATGGTGCCTCCAATCCAGCGTGGTCGGTGAATAGGTGCCGCCGTCGAGCGGCGTCTACTCATTATACGCCCCGGACGCGGGCGACCCCTCGCTTCGCCACTCTTAAAAGCTACGCGTAAATTGCCGTGCGCGAAGCGCGGCGAATGAGCGAGAGACTCCTCCGCTCGTGGGAGACTTTTGGTGGCACACGCCAGCGCAATTTTCGCGGAGTCGTTGCCAAGAATTGCGTAAGGGGGAACGCACTGCCCGGGCGTATAAGGATGCGTAAGACAAACAACTCACGTCCATCGATCAAGAAGAAGAAAACTCATGAAAACATCACGTTTCATCAAATTACTCGGGTCGGGCGCTGGCCTGGCGCTCGTGTTCGGCCTCACGGGTCCGAGCGCTCTCGCCGGCCCTGGCCCGCAATACTGGCAGGCGCTCGGCAAAACCAAAGTCGAGACGGCGACTCCTGTCGCCCAGTCCTCCGGCGGCGTCGTCTGCACGGATGCCAAAATCATCCCCGACACCCAGACGAAAAACGCCTGGCCTAATGGCCGCGGACCGCTGGTGACCTCCACGGTCGGCACGAAAACCGAATGCACGGCGTGCGGCACCTTCACCGTGATGAAGCCGTCGTGGCACAACGGTCGCGGGCCTATGCAGGCCGTGCAGGTCGCAGGCCGGCACGACTGCACCGTCGCGTGCGTGAAGCCAGCGCCATCGCCAACGACGACATGACGGACCTGGCGACTCCCCGCACCTGCCAAGCGGGTGCGGGGAATCCGGCGTAAACGCGCAGTATTCCTGAACAGATGCGGAGAATCCCGATCCGCCGAACGGGCATAATTCAAAAGTAAATATCACGACCATGAAACGCATCCTCTTCTTTCTCGTCGGATCGCTGTTCCTCACAAATCTCGCGAGTGCGCTGCCGCCGCGCCAGCACCTCGCGAAAGGCACGGTCGCCGCAATCGGACCCGACGCGATCGTTCTCGCTGTGCCGGCGACCGCACCGACGGACGCGCCGACCACCTTCGCCATCAAAGCGGGGCGAACCCGTCTCAGGGAAGACGGCAAGAAGGCGACGCTTGAAAACCTCAAGGTCGGCCAGCCCGTGCGCGTTTATTATCGAAAGGAAATGGGAGTGTGGGTCGCGACCGAGATTTCGTGGAAATCGGACACGCGCTCGGAACCTGCGACGTGACGACGCAATGCGATCGATCAGGTAAGTCGGCCTCGCACCGGTCGGTCTCACATCACCACTCATGAAATCCACTCCACGCATTGCCTATTTCTCGATGGAAGTGGCGCTGAACCCCGAGATGCCGACCTACAGCGGCGGACTCGGTATGCTCGCCGGCGATCACCTGCGTTCCGCGGCTGATCTGGAAGTGCCACTCGTCGGGATCACGCTGCTGCACCGCCTGGGTTATTTCCGCCAACGGATCGATGCGCAGGGTCGCCAGCATGAGGAGGCTTGCCCGTGGAACGTCGGCCGCTATGCGCGCGAGTTGCCGGCGCGCATCAGCATTCACATCGAGGGCCGCCTCGTGGCCGTGCGCGCGTGGCAATACGACGTGCCGGGTCCGGCGAGCTTCGTCGTTCCGGTTCTGTTGCTCGACACGGACCTGCCGGAGAACTCCGAGTGGGACCGGCATCTCACGGACCGTCTCTACGGCGGCGACAACTACTACCGTTTCTGCCAGGAAGTCGTGCTCGGCATCGGCGGCGTGCGGATGCTCCGTGCGCTGGGGTTCAACGCGGTCCAGCGTTATCACATGAACGAAGGGCACGCCGCGCTGCTCGCGCTCGAGCTGCTCGACACGAATGCCGGCGCGGCAGGGCGACCGCGGTTCACACGCGAGGACGTCGAGCAAGTGCGGGCGCAGTGCGTTTTCACGACACACACACCGGTCCCGGCGGGCCACGACAAGTTTCCGCTCGATCTCGCTGGGCGCGTGCTCGGCCGGCATGATTTTCACGAACACCACGAAGTGTTCTGCTGCGAAGGCGTGCTCAATCTCACTTACCTCGCGCTCAATCTCAGCCACTATCACAACGGCGTCGCACGTTCGCACGGCGAGGTGTCACAACTAATGTTCCCGCGCTACGTGATCGACGCGATCACGAACGGCGTTCACGCCGCGACGTGGACGAGCGAGCCGTTTCAGCAACTCTTCGACCGCTATGTGCCCGACTGGCGGCGCGATTGTTTCGCCTTGCGCAACGCCCTGTGCATTCCGCGCGCCGAAGTGCGCGCGGCGCACCGCCAGGCCAAAGAGAAGTTGCTATCGCATATCAAACAGGCATGCGGTCGCGATCTCAGTTCCGCGGTGCTTACGCTCGGCTTCGGCCGCCGCGCGGCGACCTACAAGCGCGCCGATCTGATTTTTGAAGATATGGCTCGCCTCAAGGCGATCGGGAAGGCCGCCGGCGGCCTGCAACTGGTCTATGCCGGCAAGGCGCACCCGGCGGACCAGCCCGGTAAGGACTTGATCGCGCGCATCGTCAGTTTGCAGCGCGCGCTGCGGCCCGAGGTCGAGCTCGTGTATGTGGAAAACTATGACATGGCGCTCGGCCGTCTCCTAACCTCGGGCGTCGATGTCTGGCTCAACACCCCTGCGCCGCCGCTCGAGGCCTCCGGCACCAGCGGCATGAAGGCTGCGCTCAACGGCGTGCCGAGCCTCAGTGTGCTCGACGGCTGGTGGGTTGAAGGCCACGTCGAGGGTGTGACCGGCTGGGCCATCGGCCGCCCGTGGTCGGCCACGCCCAACGGCGACGCGCAGAACGGCAAGCACGACGCCGCATCGCTCTACGAAAAATTGGAGCAGCAGGTGGTGCCGTGGTTTTGCCGGCGGCATAACGCGTTCACCGATGTGATGCGCCACGCCATCGCTCTGAACGGCTCGTTCTTCAACACCCACCGCATGGTCGAGCAATACGTGCGGAAGGCCTACTTCAATTGAGCCTCGTGGCCGGGTTTTCTGTTCGGACAAGATGAAAGCGAAGGCGTTTCTCGATTGGATTGGGCGCAGCCTGGCGCACACGTCGCCGGTGCGTCTGCTGCTTCTCATCTGCGTCACGATTTTGGTGACGCACTCGGTCGCGATGCTCTCGATTCACCGGCACGCGGGCGTGCCGCCTTGGATTCAATCGCTCGGCGAGTCGGTTCTGCTCGTCGTCGTGCTTTTTCCCGCGCTCTATTTCTTTTCGTTCCGGCCACTGATCGCGCAGAGCGCCGAGCGACTGAAAGCGGAGGCGAACATGCGCGAGTCGGAGCACAAATACCGGCAGCTCTTCGAGAACCTCGGCGATGCCGCTTTTCTGGTCGACGTGGAGACAGACCGCGTGATCGACACGAATCAGCAGGCGGAGAAAATGCTCGGGCGTGAGCGCGCCGGGATTCTCGGTCAGAGCCAGGCCAGTTTTTTTCCGCCGGACAAGGAGGAGGAGTATCGGCAACGCGCGGTTGATCGCCGCATGGAGTCCGCGATCGATTTCGAGGCCGAAGTGCAGACAAGCGATCGGCGGCGCGTGTCCGTGCACGTCAGCTCGGCGCCGCTCACGTTGTTCGGACGGAATCTCGTCGTGAGTCTTTTCCGCGACGTAACGGATTTCAAAACTCTGCACGAGGAGTTGCTCCGC
>CAZENI010000208.1:12568-12906 GCA_964513055.1 uncultured Opitutus sp. | reverse complement strand
GCTCGGCGCCCGCTACGTGCGCAAGCCCAAGCTCAGCCGCGAAGGCGCGAACGTCACGTGGGTCGAGGGCGGGGTCGCGGTCGAGGAGACCGAGGGCGACTACGGCGCCGAGGGCCATGTCTACCAGGCGACGGCGGAGCTGCCGGCGTTCGAGGGCAACCGCGCGGTCTGCGGCGTGTGGACGGTCGATCACGAGCCGGCGGGGCTCGGCATCCGCGAGGACACGCGCCGCATCACCGGCAACCTGAGCCGCTTCGTGCCGCATTTTTTCCACTGAGCATGAGCACCGTGAATCCCACTCCCCTGCGGATCGGCGCGACGGGCACGCTCGACGGCCG
>CAZENI010000208.1:0-12558 GCA_964513055.1 uncultured Opitutus sp. | reverse complement strand
CTGGCCCGCTTCTACGAGATGATGCGGTTGGGCGGCACGCTCGACGGCCGGCGCTGGCGCGTCGCCGGCCGCGTCGTGCTGAGCATGCAGGCGGACGACGGCGAGACGTATCATTGGAACGAATTCAACCTCGTCGACGGCTTCGGGCGCAGCGCCACATTGGTCTTCGAGGAGGGCGAGGACGGGCCGGAATGGAAGTTCTTCAAGTTCTTCGAGCCGCTCCGCGCGCTGACGGCCGGCGAGGCCGCGAGAAAGCGCGTCGGCGACAGCGTCGCGCTCGATGGCACGCCCGCGAAGATCACCCTCGTCGATCAGTCGCGGGTCGAACACATCGAGGGCGTGGGCCCCGACGGCGTCGAGGTCGGCGACGTCGCGCACTACTTCAACGTGGACACCGGCGCGCGCATGCTCGTCGCGAGCTGGACGGGCGACGAGATCGAGTTCTACGAAGGCATGGATGTGCCGGGCGACCAGGTCGCGAGCGCGTTCGGTTTACCGGCCGGGGCGGCCACGACGCGGACGGGCGGCGCGGCGGGTTTTTCAGGCGCCTCGCCGGCCGCAGCCGGCCTCGTGTTCAAGCTCGTGCTCGGCACGCTCGGCATCGCGATCCTGGTGGGGTTCTTCTCGTGCAGTCTCCGCGGCTCGCGGCCGAGGACATCAGCCGCGCCGACCCCGAGCCGATCCACGCCGCCCCCCGCCAAAATTCCGGCCCCGGCGCCACCGACGCGGCTCGCTCCCGGGGCGACCGGCGCGCTGGCGCAACAGACCTACACGATCGCCGGGCACGCCGTGATCGAGATTGCCCGCGTGGGCTCGCGCCGCGATCGCCACGAATACGCACTGACGGGCGGCACCGCCGGCGGCACGTTCCTGATCCAGGGACTTACGGGCGGCGCGAAGGAATGGCACCTGTTCACGCCCGCCGCCGGGAGCGACACGCCGGCGGCGATGGGGCCGTTCGAGGCCGCCGTGCTCCGCAAGGGCGCGCCCGTGCCCGTGGCGAATCGCGCGCACCGCATCACGGAGCTGTTTCAAGGGAAGATCCTGAATGTCACCGGCTCGCAGGAAAGCGGCGCGTGGCCCGCGCTGCACTATGGCTTCCTGGCGCGCGACGCCGACGAGTGGCTGCTGGCACGCTGGACGGAGGGCGGCATCCAGTTTCACCGCGGCCGGGCGCTGCCCGAGATCGAGGTGCTGGCGGCATTCGGCCCCGGGCCCGAGAAGGCGCGGTGACGCCCGCGGGCGGGGTCAGCGCGCGCGCTGCAGCTCGGCGGCGCGCTCGAAGTGTTCGAGCGCCTCGCGGTTCCGGCCAAGGGTGCGCAGCAGTTGGGCGAAATTCTGGTGCAGCTCGGCCGAGCGCGGATTGAGCCGGATCGCCTCGGTGAGGACCGGCACCGCGGCCGCGAGCTGCCCGTCGTTGACGAGCGCGACGCCGAGCTGCGCGTGGATCGCGGAGTCATCCGGCTGGAGCTTCGCGGCCGCCTCCAGCACCGGGATTGCCTCGCGCCACCGCTGGCGGGCGGACAGCGCGGTGCCGAGGTTCAGGCGCGCGAGCACGGACTGCGGCCCGAGCCGCACCGCCGTTTCGAAGCACCCGATCGCGTCATCGATCCGGCCCGCCTGCGCGTGAGCAACACCGAGATTGAGGTGGGCCTCGGACGAGCCGGGGATCAGCTCGACCGCGCGTTTGAATTCGGCCAGCGCCGCCTCCGGCCGGCCGGCCGCCGCGAGGGCGCTGGCGTAATGGGCGCGCGCCACGCCGAAGGCGGGCTTGAGCGCGAGCGCCCGCTCGAAGTGCACCAGCGCCTCGGTCACGCGTCCCGCGACGAGCAAAGTCCGGCCGAGATTCACGTGCGCCTCCGGGAAATCCGGCCGCAGCCGCAGCGCCTCGCGATGAGCCGCAAGCGCCTCCTCGATGCGGCCGAGGCCGCGCCAGGCGCTGCCGAGGTTGTCGTGCGCGGCGGCGTAGCGGGGATCCAGCCGCACGGCCGCCTGAAAATGCTCCACCGCCTCGGCCAGGCGTCCGGTCTCGGCGAGCTCGGAGCCGAGGTTGTTACGGGCCCCGACGTGCACGGGATCAAGCTCGACCGCCCGCTGCAGCGGCACGAGGGCCTCGGCGGTGCGGCCGACCGCGCGCAGGGCGTTGCCGTAGTTGCTCAGGCCGTCGACGAAGGCGGGCTTGAGCGCGAGTGCGCGTTCGAAAAGTGGCAGCGCCTCCTCGGGCCGGCCGAGGAGCACGAGGAGATTGCCGAGGTCGTTAAGCGCGCTGGTGTCGTCGGGGCGCAGCGTCAGGGCGTGCCGGTAGATCGGCAGCGCCTCCTCGCGCCGGCCCGCCTGGGCGAGCGTGTCTCCAAGATTCAACCACGCCATGATCGCGCCGGGATTCCGCGCGATCGTATCGCGCCAGAGCGTCTCGCTGCTGCGGTAGACGAGGCCCTGCCGCGCGGTGACCGCCCCGAGCGCCACCAGCAGGACACCGCCGGCGAGCGGAGCGAGGCGCGGGAGGCCGCGGGCCAGCGCGGCGCCCGCAAGCGCGAGCGGCCCCATGCTGGCGAGATATTGAAAATGATCGCCGACGAAGGAGTAGCGGAAAAAGTAGACGCTGAAGAAGCCGAGGATCGGGAAAAGCAGCGCGCCGAAGTAGAGCGCCGCCAGCAGGACCGGGGCGACCGGGCGCCGGTCGCGGGCGCGCCAGAGGAACCACAGCGTGACGACGACGGCGACGGTGCCGAGATAGGCAAGCGGCTGCGTGGCGTCGATCGACCAGCGCGGGTAAATGAAGATCAACGGCTCGGGCCAGGCGAGTTTGCCGAGGTAGAACCACACGACGCGGCCCGCGAGGGCGAGGCGTTCGGGAAAGGTCTGCGACCACTCGGGGCCGATGGCGCCGGAGTGGTATTTCTGCTCCCAGATGGTCCAGCCGGCCGCGAGCGCGGAGAGGACGAAGAACGGCGCGAGCGGCCAGAGGTCGCGCAGCGTCAGCCGGCGGTGCAGCCACCACGTGCACAAGCCGAGCGCCACGGGCAGCATGACGGCGGACGGCTTGCTGAGGATCGCGAGGAGGGCGAACAGCAGGGCGAGCCCGTAGGACGGGTGTCGGAGTCCCGCCGCGACGGTCGCGGTTTCGGCGGCAGGGCGGCGCAGCCATCGCAACCAGATCCAGACCGCCCCGAGGAAGAACACGGCCGACTGCGTGTTCTTCAGTTCGCAGATCCAGGCGACCGACTCGACCTGCACGGGATGGAGCGCCCAGAGCGCCGCGCCGAGCCAGGCGCCCAGCTCCGCTTCGCGCCGGCGCGGCGAGCCCGGCACGAACAGCGCGACCAGCACGCGCCACAGCAGCAGCGCGGCGCCGGCGTGAAACAACAGCGTGACGACGCGGTAGCCGAGCGGGTTGAGCTCCCAGAGCGCGTGCTGTATCCAGAAATTGGTGAGGACGAGCGGAAAATAGTTCGCCCGCGAGGTCGTCCAGATTTCCTTCAAGCCCAGCGGTCCGATGATCGTGGGGTTGGCGGTGATGTGCAGGTCGTCGTCCCAGAGAAAGTCACCGCGTAGCGAGGGCGCGTAGACCGCGACGATCGCGCCGACGAGCAACGCGGCGAGGACGAGCGGACGCGACCAGAAGCGGGCCGGGAAAAGCACGCGTCACGCTCGGAAGTCAGCGCGGCGACTTCAAGCGGGGAACGCCAGGCTTCGTGCGCTCTCAAGCGAGCCCGATGGGGAAAGCAGCCTCCGCCGCGACGGCCCGTATTGGCTCAGAACGTGCCGCGCACGCCGAAGACCCAGTTGGCGCCATATTCCTGGAACTGCCGGAGCGCGGGCGACTCGCCCTCGATCGCGCCGGGGGGCGACTCCATCCACTTGACCGGCTGGTTGGTGATGTTGCGGCCCTGGACGTAGAGGGAGAGCTGGCCCGTCAGCTTCCACGTCAGCGACAGATCGAACTGCGTCTGCTCGGGCCGGAAGCGGCCGTAGATGCCGTCGGGGCGGTCGTCGATCCAAACCATGCCGAGCGAGCCATTGAAGCGGCGGTAGGCGTAGCCGAGGCGCGACGTGATGCGATGGGGCGCGAGGCCGTTGCGGCGGGCGCTCTGATAGGAGCGGGTGTAGGCGAGGTTGACGCTGGTGCCGCGGAAGAGTTCGGGCAGGAAGCCGAGCGTCTGCTGATAGGCGAACTCGAGGTTGCGGAGGCGGCGCGACTGCTCGCTGTTGCGGGTCGAGCGGAACACGTAGTCGGCAAACTCGGGGTCATCGATGCCGAACTCCTCCGCGGTGTAGTCGTAGGTCTCGCGCAGGTTGGCGATATCGGCCTGCGAGACGGCGAGGGAAAGCTGCCCCGGGGTGCGCCCGCCGAAATACCAGGCGAGGCGCGCATCATATTTCTCGATATGCTCGGGCAGCAGGGCGGGATTGGGCGCGTCGACGCGCTGCGTGACGCCGTTGGCATCCTCGATCACGTTCCAGAGGCCGGTAAGGTTGTCGATCGGCGGGCGGCCGATCGCCTTGGTGTAGCCGGTCTGGAACTCGAGGTTGCGGAGGAAGTAATACTTGGCGCTGACCGACGGGAACCAGTTGTCATACTTCGAATCGCGGGTGATCCGCGGCTGGCTCTGATACTGGTAGTGCAGGCCGGGAAACGTCGTCGCGCGGCCGGAGGTGTTGACCGGATAGCCGGCGGCGACCACCTCGTCGCGCAGGCGCGGGTCCCATTCCGTGAGCGCATTCTCGGTGCGCTCGAAACGCACGCCGGCGCGCAACTGCAGCTTGGCGGAGACCCGCATGTCGGCCTGGGTGTAGGCGGCGGTGACGGTCTGGACGAAGTCCCGCTTCGGCGCGATGAACGAGTTGTAGTAGTTGTCGGGCGTGCCGACGTTGACGAAGTGCTCGGGGTTCGACCGGAAGAGCGCGGCGATGCGGTTGCGATCGGCGCGGGGCGGCATGCCCTGGACGCCGGCGAGGTTGAAGACCGTCATGGCGTTGGTCGTGCCGGTGTCGAACTCGTGCGGAGCGATGAAGCCGAGGTTCGCCCAGTTGCCGCTGGTGGTGATGGTGGGAACGCCGGTGGTCGCATTGTAGCCGGTGAGCACGTCGCCACCGGGGCCGATGTAGCGCCAGATGTTCCAGGCGTCCTCGTTGCGGTTGTCGCGGGTCTCCTCGTTCCACTTGCCGCCGAACTTGAGGGCGGTGGGGAGGCGGCGCAGGAAGGGCAGTGTCCAGCGGGCGTTGAGCTGGGCGTTCCAGATCTCCGTCAGCCACTCCCGCGCGGAGTTCTCCACGCGGGTGCCGCCGGCCCAGTTGCGGAGGTCATACCAGTCGGCGCCCGAGGTCTGGCGGATGTTCCACTCCCACGACTCGGCGTGCGGGCGGGTCGCGATCCAACTGCTCGGAAGGTTCAGGGCCTCCGCCTCGGAGAAGCCGCGCTCGAGCGCCTCGTAGTTGTTGACCGATTTCGAGAAGGCGAGCGCGCCGTCGAAGACCCACGCGTCGAGCTTGTATTCAAACTTTGGAGCGAAGGTGCGCGTATAGGTGAGCTTGGAGGAGCTGCCGCCGCCGTTGTTGACCTGCGCGACGTTGTTGACGGTGCCGGTGGGGGCGCGGGTGCCGATGACGGTGAGCAGGCCGTCGCCGCCGACGCGGGAGCGGCCATTGTTGACGTTGGCGTTGTCGTTGGCGGCGACGAAGGTGAAGTTGCGGTTCCAGAACTCGCCCTCGGTGTAGGTGTAGATGGCGTTGAACGAGAGGACGAGGCGGCGCGTGGCCTTGAAATCGGCGGTGAGCATCATCGCGTCCTTCAGGATGGTCTTGGGGCCGTCCTTGAAATCGATCTGGCGGATGACCATCGGGCGCGGGTCGGCGGCGGTGGCGTTGCGGTTGTAGGTGTTGGAAAAGGAATACTGCTCCGTGTAGGAGTTGGCGCGGCTGGCGCTGAGCAGGAGGCCGAAACGCTGGTTGAAGAACGACTCGGAGTATTCGAGCGAGAGGTTGGGCTTCCACTTGTAGTCCTCCCCTTCCCCGGGCCCCATCGTCCGGCGCAGGTGGAACTCCTCGGCGTTGAAGTTGACGCTGCCGTTGACGGCGAAGCGCCGGCCCTTCCGGTCGAAGGCGCGGCGCGTCTTCATGTTGATGGTGCCGGCGGGCGAACTGGCGTCGGCGTCCGCGCCGCGCGTGCGGCTGATCTCGATCGACTCAATCGAGGTGATCGAAAAGCCCTCGAAGCTGGTCGCGCGCGAGGCGTCGCCGCCGCCGCGGTTGGCGTCGGCGCTGGCGGTCTTGATGCCGTCGAAGGAGACGCCGACATACTGCCCCTCCATGCCGCCGAGCTTTGGACCGCGCGCCTCGGACTCCACGTAGTCGAGGTCGACGCCCGGCAGGTATTTCAGGAACTCGCCGACGTTGCCGTCGGTGACGTCGCCGAAGATGTCCGACGAGACCGAGGTCGTGATGTCCATGTTGCGCCGCTGCTCCATGATGGCCTTGGCGTTGCCCTCGCGTTCCGTCGAGACGGTGAAAGCGGTGAGTTGCACGACGCCGTCCTTCATCGCGGGTGTCGCGGAGGCGGAGCTGGTGAGATTGATCTCGCGCGTGGCGACCTGGCCCGGCGTGACGGTGAAGGTCTCGGTGACCGATTGGTAGCCGGTGAACGTCACCACGATGGTGGACTGGCCGCCGGGGACGCGGACGAACTGGAAGGAGCCGTCGTTCTCGGTGTAGTCGACCTGGTTGCTGCCCTCGAGCCGGACCTCGGCGTTGCGGACGTATTCCTTCGTGGCGGGGTTGTAGACGCGGCCCTGGATGGTGCCGGTGGCGGCAGGCTGGGCCGGGAGCGGAGGCGCGAACATCGAGGCGGCCAGGCAGAGCGCGGCAAGTTTCAGCCAGTGCGAGAGAATGGGCTTCGCAGAGTTCATAGTGGGGCAAGGCTCGCGCCACCCCCTGCACGGAGCAGGGGACGACGGAGTGGGTTGGCAGCAGGGGTCGGCGTAAACGCAGCGCCGGGTTACGCCCGCAACGTGGCGACGCCCGGCCGCGGCAGGCAAGTGCCGGCGGCTGACATTTTCGCCAGAAAGGCGGGCCGGGCGCGCGCAGTATCCAGGTCCCAGTTACGCTTGGCCCGGGACGCGGCGCCTCCGCCTAGAACGTGCCGCGCAGGCCCACGACCCAGTTGGAGCCGTATTCCTGGAACTGCCGGAGCGCGGGCGACTCGCCCTCGATCGCGCCCGGGGGCGACTCCATCCACTTGACCGGCTGGCCAGTGATGTTGCGGCCCTGGACGTAGAGCGAGTAGCGGTTGGTCAGCTTCCAGGTCACGGAGAGATCGAACTGCGTCTGCTCGGGCCGGAAGCGGCCGTAGTTGCCGTCCGGGCGATCATCGATCCAGACCATGCCGAGCGAGCCGTTGAAGCGGCGGTAGGCGTAGCCGAGACGCGAGGTGATGCGGTGGGGCGCGAGGCCGTTGCGCCGGCTGTTCGCATACGACCGGGTGTAGGCGACGTTGAAGCTGGTGCCGCGCAGCTTCTCCGGCAGGAAGCCCAGCGTCTGCTGATAGGAGAACTCCAGGTTGCGGTTGCGCCGGCTGCGATCGCTGTTGCGCGTGGAGCGGAAGGTGTAGTCGGCATAATCCGGGTCATCGACGCCGAACTCCTCCGCGGTGTAGTCGTGCGTCTCGCGCAGGTTCATGATGTCGAACTGCGAGACGCCGAGGGAAATCTGCCCGGGTGAACGCGAGCCGCGGGCGCCGAAATAATAGGCGAGGCGCGCGTCGTATTTCTTGATCTTCTCCGGCAGCAGCGCGGGGTTGGGCGCATCGACGCGCTGCGTGACGCCGTTGGCGTCCTCGATGATGTTCCACAGCCCGGTGAGGTTGTCGATCGGCGGCCGGCTGATGGCCTTGCTGTAGCCCGCCTGGAACTCGAGATCGCGCAGCAGGTAGTAGCGCGCGCTCACGGAGGGGAAGAAGTTGGCGTAGTCCGCCTCACGCGTAATGCGGGGCAGGCTCTGATACTGATATTGGAGGCCGGGAACGGTGGTGGCGCGGCCGGAGGTGTTGACGGGAAAGCCGGCGGCCGTGACCTCGTCGCGCAGCCGCGGATCGAATTCGGTGACGGCGTTCTGGGTGCGCTCCCAGCGGACGCCGGCGCGGACATTCAGCTTGGAGGTGACGCGCACGTCGGCCTGCCCGTAACCGGAGGTGACGGTCTGGCGGAAATCGCGTTTGTTCGTGATGAAGGAATTGTAGTAGTTGTCAGGCGTGCCGGTGTGGACGAACAGCTCGGGGTGCGACTTGAAGAGCGCGCCCATGCGGTTGCGATCCGCGCGCGGGGGCATGCCTTGCACGCCGGCAAGGTTGTAAACGGTGAGGCCATTGGTGGTGCCGGTGTCGAACTCGTGCGGGGCGACGAAGCCGAGGTTCGCCCAGTTGCCGCTGGTGGTGATGGTGGGGACGCCGGTGGTGGCGTTGCGGCCGGTCATGACATCGCCGCCGGGGCCGATGTAGCGCCAGACGTTCCAGGCGTCCTCGTTGTTGTTGTCGCGGCTTTCCTCGTTCCACTTGCCGCCGAACTTCACCTTGGTCGCGAATTTCCGGAGGAACGGCAGCACCCACTGGGCGTTGAGCTGGGCATTCCAGATCTCCGTCGCCCACTCGCGGGCGGAGTTCTCCACGCGGGTGCCGCCGGCCCAGTTTCCGAGGTTATACCAATCGGGGCCGGAGGTCTGCCGGATGGTCCACTCCCAGGATTCGCGGTGCGGGCGCGTGGCGATCCAGTCGCTCGCGAGGTTGGTCGACTCGGCCTCGGCGAAGCCGCGCTCGAGCGCCTCGTAGTTGTTGACCGAGCGGGAGAACGCGAGGGCGCCGTCGAAGACCCAGGCGTTGCGCTTGTATTCAAACTTTGGAGCAAACGTGCGCGTGTAGGTGAGCTTCGAGGAGGAGCCGCCGCCGTTGTTCACGGCCGGCACGGTGTTGGCGGTGGTGCGCGCGGTGCCGACGGTGAGCATGCCGTCGCCGGTGACGCGGGAGCGGCCGTTGTTGACGTTGGCGTTGTCGTTGGCGGCGATGAAGGTGAAATTGCGGTTCCAGAACTCGCCCTCGGTGTAGGTGTAGATGGCGTTGAAGGAGAGCACGAGGTTGCGCGTCGCCCGGAAGTCGGCGGTCAGCATCAGCGCGTCCTTGGTGATGAATTTCGGGCCGTCCTTGAAATCGATCTGGCGGATGACCATCGGGCGCGGGTCGGCGGTGGTGGGGTTGCGGTTGTAGGTGTTGGCGAACGAATACTGCTCCGTGTAGGAGTTGGCGCGACTGGCGCTGAGCAGGAGGCCGAGGCGCTGGTTGAGGAAGGACTCGGAGTATTCGAGCGAGAGGTTGGGCTTGACCTTGTAGTTCGCGCCCTCGCCGGGACCCATGGTCCGCTGGAGGTGGAATTCCTCGGAGTTGAAGTTGAAGCTGCCGTTGAAGCCGATGCGGCGGCCCTTCCGGTCGAAGGCGCGGCGGGTCTTCATGTTGATCGTGCCGGCGGGCGAGCTGGCGTCGGACTCCGCGCTGCGCGTGCGGCTGATCTCGATCGACTCGATCGAGGTGATCGAAAAGCCCTCGAAGCTCGTCGCGCGCGAGGCGTCGCCGCCGCCGCGGTTGGCGTCGGCGCTGGCCGTCGTGATGCCGTCGAAGGAGACGCCGACATACTGCCCCTCCATGCCGCCGAGCTTCGGGCCGCGCGCCTCGGACTCGACGTAGTCGAGGTCGACGCCGGGGAGGTATTTCAGGAACTCGCCCACGTTGCCGTCGGTGACGTCGCCGAAGATGTCCGACGAGACCGAGGTCGTGATATCCATGTTACGCCGCTGCTCCATGATCGCCTTGGCGTTGCCCTCGCGCTCGGTCGACACGGTGAAGGCAGAGAGCTGCACGACGCCGTCCCGGCCGGCGGCGGGCGGCGACGCGGCGGTGCTGGTGAGGTTGATCTCGCGGGCGGCGATCTGGCCGGCGGTGACGGTGAAGGCGTCGCGGGCAGGGACGTATCCGCTATAGCTGACGGCAATCACCGCCGGCCCGGGGGCCACCTCGCGGAACTGGAACGAGCCGTCGTTCTCCGTGTAGGTGACCTGGTTGGACCCCTCGAGGCGGACCTCGGCGTTGCGGACGTATTCCTGGGTGGCGGGATTGTAGACGCGGCCCTGGATGATACCCGTGGCGGGCGCCTGGGCGCGACCGGACAAAATCGCGACGAAACCAACGCAGACGAGCGCCGCCAGGGTTTGCCAGCGACGCCGGGAAAAGGTGGGAAGGGAGGTCATGGGGAGGGGCGCAAACGCAGCACGACGCCCGCCGGAATTGGCGGATGTGGAAGCCGGATTGCAGGGGGTAGAGGGCGGCCCATCGCGCGGGCGCTGCGAAAAGTGGGCAACAGTTTCGCCATCGCGGCAAGCGCCATGATGGCGGACCGGGTGCGCGCGACGGTGGCCGGAGGCGGCCGCCGTCCCGCCCAACGAAAGCGCCAGCCCGAAGGCTGGCGCTGGAGGCAGCGGGTGCAAACCGCGGCGAGTGATCAGAACTGGCCGCGGAGGCCGAACACCCAGTTGGCGCCGTATTCCTGCATCTCGCGCAGGTAGCGGTTCTGGCCCTCGACCGAGCCGGGGGGCGACTCATACCAGAGGACGGGCATGCCGGTGATGTTGCGGCCCTGGACGTAGATCGTGAGCTGCGGGGTCAGGCGCCAGTTGAGCGAGAGGTCGAACTGGGTGAGCTCGCTGCGGAAGCGCCCGTAGATGGCGGTGTCGCTCGGCGACTCGTCGCGCCAGACCATGCCGAGCGAGCCGTTGAATTTCCGGTAGGCGTATCCGAGCCGCGATGATACGCGGTGCGGGGCGAGGCCGCCGCGGCGCTGGTTGGCGTAGGAGCGGGTGTAGGCGACGTTGAAGCTGATGCCGCGGAGCGCCTCGTGCGGGAGGAAGCCGAGCGTCTGGTTGTAGGCGAGCTCCAGGTTGCGGAATCTCCGCAGCTCGGAGTTGTTGCGCGTCGCCCGGAACGTGTAGGTGGAGAAATCCGGATCATCCACGCCGAACTCGGAGGCGGAATAGTCGTAGGTCTCGCGCAGGTTGGTGATTTCGTTCTGCGACAGGGCGAGCGAGAGCTGGCCGGGGGAGCGGCCGGTGAAGTAGTAGGCGAGCCGGGCCTGGTAGTTGTCGGAGTATTCGGGCTTGAGCTCGGGATTGGGGGCGGAGACGCGCGAGTTGACCTCGTCGACGACCCAGAGGCCGGTGAGGTTGTCGATCGGCGGCCGGGAGATCGCCTTGTTGCCGCCGATCTGGAAATCGGCGTTCGGCGTGATCTTGTATTTCAGCACGAGGTGGGGAAACCAGTTGCGGTATTGCGATTCGCGCGTGATGCGCGGCTGGCTCATGTATTGGTAGCGCAGGCCGTCGTAGGTGAGCGCGCGACCCCCGTTGGTCCCGGGGGCATTGACGGCGTAGCCGGCGGCGAGCACCTGGGCGCGGAGGAGCGGGTCGTATTCCTCGACGGCGTTGAGGGTCTGCTCGAGGCGCACCCCGAAGCCGATCTGGAGTTTGCGCGTGGGACTGACGTCGGCCTGGGTGTAGCCCGACTTGATCGTCTGCCGGAAATCGCGCCGGTTGGCGATGAACGCGGTGTAGAAATTCTCCGGCGTGCCCGTGTGCACGAACTGCTCCGGATGCGCGTGAAACAGGTTGGAGACCTCGTAGCGGTTCACGCGGGGCGGCATGCCCTGGAGGCCGGCGAGGTTGTAGACCGTGAGGGCGTTGGTGGTGCCGAGATCGAAGGCGTGCGGGGAAATATACTGGGGCCCGACATTCGCCCAGTTGCCGGTCTGGACGACGCCGTTGATCGTGGCGATGCGGTTGGCGCCCGTGGTCGGATTCACGTCCATCGTGTTGCCGCCGGGTCCGGCATACGACCAGATCCACCAGTCGTTGAGGTTGTTGTTGTCGCGGCTTTCCTCGTTCCACTTGCCGCCGAACTTCAGGACGACCGGCATGCGCTTGATGGGCAGCATCCACTTGGCGTTGAGGTGTCCGCTCCACAGCTCCGTGATCCAGGTCTGGCCGTTGTTGACGGCCCGCGTGCCGCCGGAGCGGGTGTCGGTGCTGTTGAAGCTGCGGAGATCATACCAGTCGGCGCCGGAGGTCTGGCGGATGGTCCACTCCCATGACTCGGCATGCGGACGGGTGGCGATCCAGCCGCTGGGAACGCCGCCGCCCTCGGAGGAGGAGAAGCTGCGCTCGAGGCCCTCGTAGTTGTTGACCGAGCGGGAGAACCCGGCCGCGCCGTCGATGATCCACGAGCTGAGCTTGTATTCGAACTTGGGGGCGAAGGAGCGGGTGTAGGTGAGCTTGGAGGCGGAACCGTCGCCGTTGTTCAGCGTCGCGACATTGTTGATACTGCCGGAGGGCGCGCGCGTGGCGATGACGGTGGTGAGGCCGTCGCCGCCGACGGTGCCGCGGCCGTTGTTGACGTTGCCGTTGTCGTTGGCGGCGACCCAGGTGAAGCTGCGGTTCCAGAACTCGCCCTCGGTGTAGGTGTAGATGTCGTTT
>CAZENI010000207.1:0-12952 GCA_964513055.1 uncultured Opitutus sp. | reverse complement strand
TGCGGCCGATGAGGACGGAGGAGCAGTTGATGCAACTGCGGCCGCCGTTCGCCGAGATGGCGTGGACGATGACGTCGAGGTGCTTTTCCCAATCGTCGGCGTAGTCGTCGCCGATGAGGATCTTGCTGCGGCCGGAACCGTGGACCTGGATGTGGCGGTAGGGCGCGTATTTCTTGAGGGTCGTGTCGTTGCCGAACGCGATCGCGCGGCCGGTGCCGAAGAGCACGGTGTCGCCGCCGTCGTGCGTGGTCGGATAAAAGCCGAAGGCCTCGCGCGGGAAGCCGGCGGCGATCATCGCCTGAATGAGGCGATAGGGCGTGAGGGGATCCTCGCGGCCGGGCTTGAGCACGACCGGGATCTTCATCGCGAGGGCGGGCAGCCAGAGGGAGTTGACGCCGGGAGAATTGCTGGGGAGCAACACGCCGAGGCTGTTGGTCTGCGGGAAGAAATTCACGTCGAGGCCTTCCTGCCGCACGACGCCGTGATCGAAGAGTTCGAGCGGGAGTCCGCGGGTGAGGCCGGCGAGGACGGCGCGGATGTTGGACATCGCGGCGTGGACCTTGGCCATGTTGGAACGGCCGAGGCTGTGCGGGAGGCCGGTGAGCTGCGAGAGCGCGGCGGCGTAGTCGGACGGACTTTGCAGGCGGTCGTCATCGCCCCAGGGAAGATTGCCGTGGAGATACAGCTCGGCGGCTTTCTCCATGCAGCCGACGAGCTTGGCGCACGGGATGGCCCGCAGCGCTTCGCTGGCGCGGGAGAGCTGGGCGAGATCGCGGCGGATGAGTCCGGAGTTGGCGACGCTGACCTCGATGGTCTGGCCGGCGACGGAGTGCTTCTGCGTGTCGAGGCTCCGGTAGCTCTGGCCCAGGCGGAGGATGGGAATGTGAATCGGGGAAGACATGATGAGTTAATTCAGAAACCAGGAAGCCATGAATCGAACCGAGGTTTAGATTCTTGGTTTCGTGGCTTCTGAATTCTCCGGTTAGTAAACGCCTTCGATGATTGTCTTGGTGAGCGATTGGAACGGGCGGACGTCGCCCACGCCGTCCCAGGGGAATTCGTCGCACGCGGGGCGGCGGATGGCTTCGTCGCGCTCGAGGAAGCGCGGGACGAAGAACTCCTTCGTCATCGTGGTGAGCTCGACGCGGCCATACTCGTTGTAGGGCATCAGCTCCTCGGGCTTGTCGGGATTCACGATGCGCAACACCGCGCGCGGCTGCGGCGCGTAGTAGGTGAGGCTGTAGTTGTCGGCCTTCGTGAGCTTTTTGCTGATGGCGAGACCCATGAGGGTGTTGCCGTAGGTGGGCGCGAAATTGATTTTGTTTTCGAGCACTTCCTCGACGACGAAGCGCACATACTGCGGGGTCATCGTGGTGCCGCCGACGAACACGCCCTTCAGGCCGGCCTTCACGAGCGACATGCGCTCGGCGAGATTCTCGAGGAGGCGCGGCGTGGTAAACATGTTGGTGATCTTGCGGTGGCGCATGATCGTGGCGGCCTGATCGATGACGTGCTCCTGGTATTTGCGGGCCATCGCCATCTCGCCCATGCCGATGAGACGCTTCACGAAGCGCGGGTCGAGGTCCACGAAGTAGCAGGAATCGCCGCGGTAGTTGGCGAGGTGCTCGACGGCGAGGCGGAGGCGGCGCGGGCCGGTCGGGCCAACCATGAGCCAGTTGCCCTTGGGGAAAAAACTGGGGCCGTAGTGATCGCTGTATTCCTCGTAGTCGACCTTGTAGTCGTCCCAGCCGATGCGCTGCTTGGGCATGCCGGTGGTGCCGCCGGTCTCGAAGACGTTGTAGGGCTTGCCCGCATACGCCTTGGGCACGAAGCGCTCGGGCTGTTCCTGGCGCAGCACCTCGTCATCGAAGTGGGGAAACTTCTTCGCGATGTCGGCGAAGCAGGTGATCTCCTTCACGGGATCCCACTTGGCGGCCTTGGCCCACTTGAGCCAGTAGTCGCAGCCCGTGGCGGGGGAGAAGTGCCACTTGATCATCTTGCGCGTCCAGGCGTCGAGCGCGGCTTGGGCTTGGGGAGGAGTGAGGGTGCTGCTCATGAGGGAGGGAAGGAGGAGAGAGAATTCTGAAGGTAGGGCCCGACCTCCGGGCGGGCCGGTGGCGGGCGCAGATCCTGGCGGGCCGCCCGGAGGTCGGCCCCTACCGGTTCGAGCTTACTTGCCGACGGCGAAGAGGTGGGTGTGCGTCGCGACGAAGAGCGTGTTGTTGGCCACGACGGGCGAGCAGTAGACGGGCGTGTAGAAGTCGACCTTGCCGATGAGCTGCTTCTCGCGGCCGGCCTTCAGGATGACGAGTTCGCCGTCCTCGTTGCCGACGTAGAGCTTGCCGTCGGCGACGAGGGTCGAGGACCAGATGCGGCTGTTGGTCGAGTGGACCCAGAGCTGCTTGCCGGTCTTGATGTCGATGCAGTGGATGTCGCCCTTGTATTCGGCCTGGAAGATCAGGCCGTCGTGCACGCTCGGCGTGGAGATGGAGCGGCCGATGTCCTTGTTCACCCAGAGCGGCTTGCCGGAGATGTCGCCGGTGCCCTTGAGGTCGATGCAGCTCAGCATGCCGACGCCGTCGCCGTGCTCGGGGTCCTGGCCGATGACGGTGTAGGCCTTGCCGTCGTGGACGACGACGGTGGCGATGATTTCGCTGGGGCCGTCGTAGGTGGCATACTTGAGCGGCTGGCCGTTCTTGGTGCGGTAGTCCGCCGGGCAGGCATCGTAGCGGAAGATCTCCTTCAGCGCGCCGAAGCCTTCTGGATGCTTGTAGGGTTCGGGATCGAAGCCGTAGGCGAGGCCGTCGCCGCCGCCCCAGACGATCATGCCCTTGCCGTTGACCGTGGTGTGGGCGGCCGAGCTCCAGCTCGCGTGCATCACGCGTTGGGATACGCCGGAGGTTTCCTCGGCGATGACCTTGCCGGTGTTCTTGTCGAGCGCGATGAGGGCGGGCGCGAAGGGCGCGGGGATGTTGAGGTGGGACCAGTCGACGCCGTTCGAGGTGGCGACGAAGATCTTGTCGCCGAGCACCAGCGGCGAGCAGCTCGAGACGTTGTGCGGGAAAATGCCGAGCTCGGTGCGCACGTCGGTCACCCAGAGGATGTCGGCGCATTTGTCGGTGACGGTGACCGGCTTGCCGTCCTGGGAGGAGAACTTGGCCTCGTCCATGAACGGACCCTGGTTGCCGTTGGCCTGGCCCTTGACGTCGAAGCAGACGAGTTCGCCGCGGTTCGAGACCACGTAACCCTTGTCACCTTCGATGGAGGCGGAGGAGCAGAGGCCGACGAATTCCCAGTCGCTGACCTTGCCGGCGCCGACCTTCGGGATGACGAGCTGCCAGAGGAACTCGCCGGTCTTCTCGTCGAAACACATCAGCACGCCGCGGTCGCCGGTTTGCGCGGGATCGCGGGGCGATTCGTTGTTGGTGCCGACGAAGACGCGGCCGCCGGAGACCACGGGCGTGCCGTAGGACTGCGAGCCGAGCTTGCCGATCCACTTGATGTTCTTAGTGGTCTTCGGATCGATCGTCTCGCTCTTCGGGAGGAACTTCCCGCTGGAGATGTCGTCCGGGATGCCCTTGGCGTCGGCGACCATGTTGCGGTCGGGTTTGCCGCCCCACATGGGCCAGTCCTTGGCGGAGGCGACGGGCGCGCCGACAACGGCCGCCAGGAGAGAAAGGGTGAGGGGAAGGTGCGGCTTACTCATTGGCGGAGATGGAGAGGTTATCGATGAAGACGCGCTTCAGGCTCTGGGGCGAGAAGGCGAAGACCCCGGGCGCGCCGTGGTCGTGAAGTCGTTCCTGACGGACTTGAATCGTCCAGGCCGCGGGTTCGGATGCGGACTTTTCCCAGAGCTTGGCGCGGACGAAGCCGCCGGGGCCGGTCTTGTCGGCGTCGACGCGCGTCTTGAGGCGATACCAGGTGTTGGGCTTGGCCATGAACGGCACCGACTCCTTTACGCGTTCGTGATTGCTGGTGACCTCGAGGATGCGGCTGTTGGCGGCGAGGGCGATGAGGTAGCGCTGGTTGACCAGGCCGACGGAGGACATCACGCGGCGGTCGCCGTCGGTCATGACGTCGGCCTCGATCGTGTAGTTCTTCATCTCGGGCTTGCCGATGAAGTTCATCGTGCGCTGGAAGAGGATCGTATCGAGGCGGTTGGCGACGACCTTGCTGCCGTCCTTCTCGAGCACGTGCCACTTCACGCGGGCGCCGAGCCAGGCGAGCGGCGGGAAGCCGACGTCCTCCTTGAACTCGTTCTTCTGGCCGAGGGGCATGGCGTCGAAGTTCTCCTTGTAGCCGGGGCCGGCGACGATGCGGCCGCGGGTGTAGCCGACGAGATTGTTCCATTTCACCTGGATCTGGCCGGCGGACATCTTGGCGGCGGCGGAGGTCTTGAGGACATTGCCGGCGATCTCGGCGTCGACCTCGGATTTCACGAGGGCGGTGGGCGGGATGAATTTCGCGAACGTCGCCTCGGAGCTGACGGCCTTCACGCGGCGGCCGCTGGCATCGAGGCCGTAGACGGTGAACGTCTGCGACTGGCCGGGCGCGAGGGCGAACTCGGCGGGCACGACCTGAAGCTGCGTGATCGGCGCGGTCGAGGGCTTCTCGGCGGCGACGGCGACGGAGGGCGGCACGCTGGCGGGGCCGGCCTTGGGACCGAAACAGTGCAGGGCGTCCTTCGTGAAGATGAAGACCGCGTCGCCGTAGAAGGCCGGCGCGCCGAGGCACACGGAGCCGGGCCCCATGTGATTGACCGAGATGATCTCGGCCTTGGTGCCGGCGTCCTTGATCACGTGCACGGTGCCGTGCTGCATCGGGACGTAGAACTTGCCGTCGGCGTAGGCGGGCGAGGCGTGGAGCTGGTCGGGCGCGAGCTTCTCGGACCAGATGGTCTTGCCGGTGTTGGCGTCGACGCAGACGAGGGAGCCGGTCGCAATCGTGGAGTAAACGCGGTTGTTGACCATGATCGGCGAGCTGCTGAACGCGATGACGTCGTCGTTGCGCCAGAGCTCGGCTTCCTTGCCGAGGACGACGGGCTTCGGGCCGGTCGGGTATTCCGTCGGCAGCTTCAGCGAGACCATGCGGCCGTGGCTGGTGGAATCGATGTTCTCCTTGCCGTGGACGGCGATGAGGCGGTCGGGGCCCTGGAGGATGACGTCGGCGTTGACGCCGGCGCCGGAGAGACGGAAGCGCCAGACCGGCTCGCCGGTGCGGGCGTTGACGCAGACGACGAAGCCGCAGCCGGTGCCCTGATAGATGACGCGCTGGTTGCCGAGATTGGCGTAGACGGGCGTGGCGAACGTGCTGTCGATCGGCTCGATGCCGGGCGTCGAGAACCAGCAGAGTTCGCCGGTGCGCTTGTCGAACGCGTAGAAACGATTCCGGGCGGGACCGTCCGCGCCCCAGTTGGCGGTGATGCCGTCGGTGATGACGAGATCGCCCTCGACGACGAGGGCGCCGGTGCGGCCGTTGGGGAAGGTGAGGCGGCCGTATTCCTCCATCATGGAGTGCTGCCAGAGGAGTTTGCCGTCGCGGTTGAAGGCCATCACGAGGCCGCAGGTGGACTCGAGGTAGATGTTGCCGGTCTCAGCGTCGACGACGGGCGCGCCGATGGCGTAGCGGTTGTAGGTGGTGTCGCTGATGTAGTCCGCGAAGCGGTGCTCCCAGAGCTTGGCGCCGGTCTTCACGTCGAGGCAGATCAGCGTTTCCTCGACGTCGGTGGTCTCGCCGTAGAAGCCGAAGGCGTAGACGCGGCCGTCGGCGATGACGGGGGCGCCGGCGCCGCGGACCTTGTAGGACCAGCGGTGATTGGCGCCGCCGAGCTCGAGCTTGTCGGGGAGCTTGGCCTTGTCGGTCGAGACGCCGTCCCGGTTGGGACCGCGCCAGTTCAGCCACCCGGAGGCGGCGTGGAGCTCACCCACGCTCAGGCCGAGGGCCAGGGTGGCGAGCAGGGGGACGATGCGAGCAGCGAATCTCATGGGACCAGAAAGGGGTGGCGGTGCGCGGAGACGGGTGAGTTACGACGTCGGTGGAGCCATGGCGAGCCACGAATCGGCCGACGCTGCCAAGACGTGTGACGAGTGTGCGAAGGTGCGGCGGCGCGGGAAGTTTTTTCGTCCGAAGCCCGCGAGGGAGAAGGCGGCGGCGCGGAGCGCATCACAGCGACAAATGCCCGAGCGCGAGCAGCCCGTAGTAGGTGTATTCGGCGTCGACGAACTCGTCGGCCCAGTGGCCGTGAAATCCGCCCTCGGCCGTCCAGAGCGAGTCCATGAAATCCATGCAGCGCTCGTGAATCACGCTCGGCACGCGATGCTCCAGCGCGGCGAGCGTATGCAGGGCGGTCGCCGTCGAAAGCAGATCGGGCAGCGGAGCGCCCGGCACCGCGAGGAAGCCGCCCTGCGGATGCGCCTGCGCCATGACCCAGTTGCCGACTTCCTGGTTCACGGGGAAACCGAGATGGCGGATCAGCGTGACGGCGCCGGCGGTGGCGTTGAGCGCGCCGATTTTGGCGCCGGGGAAATTGCTCCACGCGCCATCGGCCGACTCGAGGCTCTTCAGGGCCTGGATGAGCTTGAGGAGCTTCGGCGGCTTGTGGCCGAGGTCCTGATAGGCGCCGAGCGCGACGAACGCGCCGTAGGCGGTGCCGTGGGCGGCCTCGCGATTGCCCTCGTAGCCGCCGTCGGGCGTGCGGAAGCGCTCGACGCGATCGAGCAGCGCGCGGTCGAGGCCGGCGGGCATCCGCTCGGGACCGATGCTCGCCCAGCAGCGGGCGAGCGCCGAGACGTGCACGAAGTCGAGCGACTCACCATCGCCGAAGGTGCGCAGGTAGCCTTCGACCTGCTCGGTGGGCGGCGGCACGTCGAGCGCCTGCATGCCGGCGAGGGCGAAGATCGTGTAGTAGAGATCGGGCCGGCCGGCGCGATCGCGGCCGCCGCCCTCGGGTGTGATCTGGCGGCAGAAAAAATCGCGGACGAGGTCGGTCGAATCGCCCAGCAGCCGCGGCGCGAGCCGGGCGATCTGGAGCAGTTGAAGGCGGAGACTCAAGACGGGAGAAACCGCTGATGGACGCTAATCGGCGCTAATATTCGAGCCGCAGGAAATCCGGGTCGGTGTTTCTCTGAATTAGCGACCATCAGCGTCCATTAGCGGTTTCTCAGAACTCCTGCGCTTTACGCCAGCACGGGCTCGGCGGGCTTGGTGAGGAGGGCGCGGTTGATTTGCTCGTGCTCCTTGCACCAGCCCTTGATTTCGACGTCGTTGAAAATCTTGCCGATGGTCCGGCGGAGGAGGCCCTTCAGGTTGTGGTCCTGCAGATCGTGCAGCGAACGGATCGCCTCTTCCTTGAACGTGCCGAGCAGCACGTCGGCGCGGGCGCTGGCGCCGAGCTCGGCGTAGAGCGCCTCGATCGTCTCCGTGGTCACGCCCTCCGGCCAGGTGCGCCGCCACAGTGCGGCGAGGATGTCCTTCTGCGGGCCCTTGGCCTTCTCGTGCGCGATGGCGAGGAGGAGGCTGGGGCGCAGGCCGGCGATGTCGTTGGTCTCGCCGCCGAAACCGAGATCGCTGAGGTCATCACGAATCTGATACGCCACGCCGAGCGCCTCGCTGTAGGTGCCGATGGTGTCGGAGACTTCGTCGTGGCGGGCGACGCCGGCGTAGAGCGCGCCCATGCGGAGCGCGACTTCGAAGGCGGGCGCGGTCTTGCGGCGGAAGATATCGAGGACCTCGTTCGGCTTGAGCGGCTGCGGATGGCGCGCCCAGCAGAGTTCGGCGCCCTGGCCGCGGCAGAGCTGGCGCTGGCCGTCGGCGGCGACTTGCAGCATGCGCACGCGCTGCTCGGCGGAGACCTTGCAGGAGGCGAGCAGCCGGTAGCCTTCGCCGATGAGGAGATCGCCGACGTTCAGGGCGACGGCGACGCCGTGCTCCTCATGCAGCGTCTTCTCGCCGTAGCGAAGCGCGTCGTTGTCCTCGATGTCGTCGTGGATGAGCGAGGCCTTGTGGAAACACTCGACGGCGACGGCGACCTTGCGGAGGTCCTCGGGCAGCGGCGCAGAGGTGTCACCGTGCATCGCCTGATAGGTTGCGACGGTCAGGAACGGCCGCCAGCGTTTGCCGGCGCGGCCGAGCCACTCGCGGCCGATGCGCTCGGTCTCGCCTTCGGACTTGCCCATGATCAGCTCGAGCGAGCCGGGCGTGAACCAGAAATCCACTTCCTCGCGCAGCGCGCCGAGGTCCATCCGGCGGGTGCGATCCTCGCTCGTGAGGTGAATGTATTCCCACACCCAGTCGAGGTCGACGGTGGTGTCGATGCAGTCGTCCTGGAGCAGCGGAATCGCGACGCCGGGAATGGCGGCGGCCTCCATGTAGGGGAACGCCTGCTCGAGCACGCTGAGGCAACTCACGCCGACGATCGCGTCGATTTTTCCGGTCTGGATGATCGACATCACGATCGCGCTGCCCTCGGCGACGAGGACGGCGTAGCCGAGCCGCTCGGCTTCGGCCTGGAGATCCTGAATCGTGCAGAGGCCGCACTGTTTGCAGAGCAGGCCGAACTCATCGAAGGGCGCGGGGCACTTCGACTCGACGCGCATGCACTTCGGCAGGAGAAGCAGCCGGCGCTCGAAGGGCACCGCGGCGAGCGACTCGCGCCACATTTCGTTGCTGAGGACGACGCCGATGTAGTCGCGGTAAACGGGATCGCAGCGCAGCAGGGTGACGAGCTTGTCGGCGTGTTCCTTCAACTGCGCCATCGGCACGGGCGGCACGCAGGAATTTTCCTCGAGGTAATCGCGCACGGCGTGGAGCACGCGCGTGCGATCGAAGGCCGTCTGCGGGATGTTGTGCTTCGGCGTGCGGAAGCGCTGCTGCACGACGTGGCGCGGCATCGCGATTGCGTCGAAGCTGGCGGCGGGAATCGTGGGAAGGGTGGACACGCTCATGGGTGGGTGGGGCGGACGAAGAAGAGGGGGAGAGTGGGAGAAGGAGAGAGGGGGAGAATTCAGAAGCCAGGAAGCCAGGAAATGAATCTTGGTTTCATGGCTTCTGAATTACGACTTGGCCAGCTCGGCTGGGATGGGAGCTGGAGTAACCGACGGACGTGGAGCGGGGGTGGCGAGCGCCTGGCTGAGGGCGCTGGCTTTGCCGGCGGCGTCGTGGGCGACGCCGCGGTAGGCGTTGAAATCGTAGAACCAGTATTTTTTCGCGAGCCGATACATCCAGTGCTTTTCGGGGATTTCCTCGCCGGGCAGCCACTGGCTGAAACGCGGAGTCATCGAGTCGAGCTCGGCCATCGCCGTCTGGCGCGTCGTGGTGTCGCGGGCGCCGTGTTTCACGACGATCTCCTTCACGAGATCCGGCCGCTCAAGCACGACGCACCCGCGCGTGTGCTGCGCGCTCAGCTCGCGAAAATCCTTCAGGAAGGAACTGCTCCGCATCGTCTCGAAGATGCCGCGCTGGTCGTGGATGTCCTCGACGGCGAACTGGATGATCGGGCACGGCTCGATGTCGCCTTTCGGCCCGATGTGGTGGCTGACGCCGGTCGACATCGGGCAGAGCGCCTGGCCCTTGTCATCGTAGTAGGCGTCGATGATCGCGATCGGCATCTTGGCGCGCACGTCGGTCACGAAACGGCGGACCTGCACAAGCTGGGCCGGGCTGAGCGCGAGATCGAAGTTTGGTTTCGGGCCGACCGGGCGATAGCCGTGATACCACGCGTAGTGGACACCGCGGTCGATCAGTTCCTGGAGCCAGGCTTCCGTGAGCAGTTCGTCGATGTTGGTCCGGCAGACACTGGTGGCGACGCCGGTGAGGAGGCCGGCCTTGATGCAATTGTCCAGTCCGCGAAGGGTGCGCGCGTAGACGTCTTTCTTGCCGCGGCGCTCGTCGCTGACGATCTCGCGGCCCTCGATCGAGATGAGCGGCGTGCTGTTGCCGATCTCGCGGAGCCGCTCGGCGACTTTTTCCGTGATGAGCTGGCCGTTGGTGAAAATCTGAAAGTAGCAGTCCAGATGCGCGGCCAGCAGATCCATGAGCTGCGGGTGCATGAAGGGCTCGCCGCCGAGAATGCCGAAGAAGGCGTTGCCGTGTTTTTTCGCGTCAAGGATCGTGCGGTTCATCGCCTCGAGATCGATCGCGTCCTTGGAGGTGACGTCGACCCAGCAGCCCTGACAGCGGAGGTTGCAGGTGTTGAGGATCGAGAGGTAGATGAATGGCGGGAAGAATTCGCCGCGCTTGATCCGGCGCTTGAAACGCTCGACGGAGAGCATGCCCTTGAAGCCGAAATTCCAGGCGAACTTCCACACGCAACGCGCGTTGGCGGAGCGGAGGGTGCGGAAGGCGAGAGCGGGGAGCATGGGGGCGATGGGATCCGTGAGCAGTAATCAGTAATCAGTGAGCAGTAATCGGTGAGCTGTAATCAGTGATCGGTGGAAAAGTGATCGCTAAGCAGTAAGCGAATGGAAGCAGGGCGCGGGAAAAGTGACTTCTGATAACTGATTACTGATTACCGATTACTCCCTGCTGCGCGTTAAGGGCCGCTTCCGCTTTCGCCTTCGCTTCGATCGCACGGCGCTGGATTTCCTCGGGGCTCGGCAGGCTCATGAGCACCTCGGGCGGGATGTCGCCCATCTGGGCCAGCTTCACGAGGCACTTCTGGCGTTCGTTGAGCGCCTTGTCGGCATCGCGCTCCTTGGAGAAACGCGACTGCGCGCGCTCCGTGCGCATCCGGAGCATCGAGTAGATGTCGCCGCCGAGCAGCGCGGAGATGTCCACCTTCATCTTCTCGCGCTGCAGGTCCTCGTCCTTCACGACGTCGCCGTTGATCGGGCCGGCCTTGTATTTGGGAAACATGATCGCGGCTTCCGGGCAGACGCGCGAGCAGGCGGGGCAGTTGGTTTTGCAGTTGTCCTGGTTCTGGACCTGGATGTGGCCCTCGCGATCGGCGCCGTAGACGCCGAAGAGGCAGAAGCTGAGGCACTGCATGCAATTCGTGCAGCGGTCGTAGTCGATGACGGGAAACCACGGCTTCCAGCCGCCGTGCTGCACGGCCTTCTTCTCGGCGCGCGTCGCCTCGACGGCACCGACGATCTGTTCCTCGGAAAAACCGGAGACGTTCTGGAAGCGGACGTTTTCGGTGGTGGCCTCGGAGGCGACCTGGGCGAGGCCGTTGCGAAACCGTCCGAGGACGAGCGCCGGCACTTCATCGGCCGGGGCGGTGCGGCCCGCGACGCCGACGCGCGTGAGGGCGAAACCCTGTCCGAGCAGGCGCGACATCGCCTGGAAACGCTGCTCGCCGTCGAGGGGCTCGGCATCGGCGCCCTCGTAGAGGACGACGCGCAGGTAGGTCTGATCGCGGAGCGACATGTGGTGTGGGTGGCCGGACTTAAGACGCAGGGGCTTCGGAAAACGTTGCGGCGCCCGGCGCGGCGGGGGCGGCAGCCGGAGCGGCGGCGAGCGCGGCGGGGCTGGCGGGCGTGGCCTTGCCGGCCGGGAGGTTGGGCTGAAGACCGGCGGCAAGCAGTCGTTCGACGACGGGGGCGGCGGCCAGTTCGCGCATATTCAGCACCTCGGTCTGGGTCGGATCGAGCGGCGCACCGGCGGAGGCGAAGAGCCATTTCACGGCGCGCGGGTAGCAGGCGGCGATCTTCACCTCGCCGCCGGCGGCGAGACGCTTCAGCGCGGGATCCTTGCGCGCGGACATCTCACAGAGGTCGGCGACGGCCTCGAAGGACTGGCCGGAGTCGCAGAGCTGACGCAGCACGGCGGCCTTGACCGCGGGATCGATGACCTGCGCGTAGGTGCAGTTGCAGAAAAGAATGCCGGGAGGCTTGGGCGTCATCGAGGAGAGGTGAAGCGGCTTGTCCCGAAGGCGCTGGATTGGGGCGGCTCCGCCGCAAGGCGTTGGGGACAACGTGTTCCACCTTTCGGACAGCGCCAGTGCATTTCGAGATTCGGCGGCATGTGAACCCGGGATCGGCGCTTCAGGCGGGCGAGAGCAGGCGGTGGGTCGGCTGCGGTTTGCCGGGGCGGAAATGCTCCAGGTGATCGAGGCGGGTGCGCAACGCGGGGAAACGCGTCGCGAGCGCGGCGACCGCGGCTTCCACGGCGGTCTTCAGCGCGTCGGGCGCGGCTTCGGCGCGGAGATTGAGGATGACCTGGCCGGCGGCGCAGGGCTGATCGAGGCGGATCGACAGCTCGGGCACGAAGTCGCTGCGCACGAGGTTCACGGCGGCGATGTCGTTCAGGCCGCCATCGGGGCTGAAGGTCATCTTCAAGTGCGCGACCTCGCCGCCGGTCGTGGTGTCGTGGAGTCGCGCCTGGAGGTCGCGCGCGAGGTGCTCAAGGACGGCGTTGGCGTCGAACTCACCCGCGGGCGCAGCGGCCTCGAGCTGGATCGTGGCGTTGAGCCAGCCGAGCAGCGCCTCGCCGTCGGCGTAGATCGTGTAGTCGACCTCCATCGCGCGCCGCGCGACCTGTTCGTGCGCCATCACGCGATCGAACCAGGCGTCGAGGCCGTCGCCATTGCGGGCTGAGGCGGCGAGGACGTCCGCGTGCGGGAATTCGCGGGCAAGGGTCTCGCGCAGGCGGGCGAGGTCTGCGGGAGCGACGGTGTCGCTCTTGTTGATGATGATCAGGTCCGCCTCCTCGAGCTGCTTGCGGTAGATGTAGAGGACTTTCTCGGAGAACGCCCGGCCCTCGCCGGTGGCGAGACCGAAGACGCGCAGGGCGCGCTGGGGATCGAGCAGCACGCTGAGCGGTGCGATCGTGAAGCGTTCGCCGTAGATCCGGCGCAGGGGATAGGTGACGGTCGCGACGAGATCGGTGCAGCTTCCGACGGGTTCGGCGATGAAGACGTCGGGTCGCGTCGCGGTGGTGAGCTTGCCGGCGGCGTCGACGAGCGAGTTGAAGCGGCAGCAGAAACAGCCGCCGGGGATTTCCTCCGTGGCGAAGC
>CAZENI010000206.1:0-12953 GCA_964513055.1 uncultured Opitutus sp. | reverse complement strand
GTGCGGGACGGTGAACTCCGCAAGATTCACGAACTCGCGGACAAGGGCCGCGTCATCGATTGCAACGTCGGCGTCATTCGGATCACGCCCGAAATCGCCAAGACTAATGACCTCCGACAGATCACGATTCAACCCAACCTCGCGGCATGGCTGAAACAGTATCCCGTCGCGGATCACCCGTTGATCGTGCGGAACATGATGGACCACGCCGGAATCGTGCGAAAAATGTTCGGCCTGACGGATGACGTGCTCCGGCACACCTTCATTTCTATGCACGTTGCCAAGTTCAAGTCGCTCGGGGCCGCGGCGCTGGAGGCGGGGAACTCGGAATCGATCATCAAGAAGCACTACTTCAACCTCGTGACCGCTGCGGACGCGGACGCTTTCTGGGGCATCGTGCCGAAGGCGTAACAGGCCGGATCTCACGACGTCGTGAACGAAGGCGCGAGTTTCACGTCTCGCGCCTTTTTCGTGGTCGGATGGCGCCAGCATCTAACGCCAATTGCTCGCTTCGTTGTTCGCGACCGTCGTGAACGGGTCACCACTGCCGTCCCTTTTGTCTGTGTGGGGGGGGATCTATCGCGCTCAACAACCCAATGGATGCCGCAAGTCAGAAAGGGCGGCAATGAGTATGTGGCAGAGGTAAGCGGCGAGGGGTGTCGGGGAGCAGTAGACAGTGCAGTTGACATGCCGGGGCCGGCATGGACCCAACTCAATCGTTTGCCCCCAGCGACAATCCGCTCGTCGACGTTCATAAGCTCGGCCTCGCCATTTTTGGCGAGAATTCACCCTCAGAGCGCACGTTGCGGTCGCTCGCTAAACGCGGCCTGATTCCGGCCCACCGTATCGGCAGGCTTGTGAGGTTCGACGTGCGTCTCGTGCGCGCAGCCTTGGATGCCCACTGCCTCGTGCAGGGCCGAAAGCCGAAGGGCAAGCCGACGGAGGCGAGTCGCGTATGAAGTCGCGCCGTCGCCAGCAAAACGTGTCCGGAAGCGGGCAAGTCAAGATCACCAAGATCCTCGCCGCGGGCTACAAGCCCTCGCGTCGGAAGGTTCGTGAGGTTGCGCGGGCAGGGGGTGGAGAATGACCCCGCAAGCGAAGGGCCGCGCCTACGAAGTCGTTTTGCGCGCCCAACAGGCCCCGACTCCAGAACAGACCGCGCGCGAACTCGGCGAGTGCTGGCACGATGTCCGGGGGCGGAAGATCACGAACGCTGCGCTCCACCGCGCCGTTCAACAGATCGCCAAAGCCTCCCGTCGGAACCGGGATCACGCGCTCGCCGTGGTTGGCGATGCCCTGATGAACACCGCGGAGCGCATCGCGTTTACAACGCTCTTGCGCTCTTGCGGGGACCTTTCGCTCGTGCGGTTCACCGACTTCACGAAATTCACCGGCTTTTTCCGGTCCCGTGCCGAGGCGCGGGCGCAGTGGGAACCACACTGGGCTCCGCTGGCGGTCCAAACCCTGACCGTCAGCCGGGACCGGTTGCTTTGCGTCAAGGCGTTCGGGGCCGCCCTGGAGATCGTCCTCGACCCGAAATGCGCCGCGGCTCTCTTGCCGACCTGGGAGGCCCTCGGATGAACGCCTCACCCGCACTCGAAATGCCGCCCCAACTGGCGAAGGTGCTCGGGTCCGAACTCACTGCGGCGCTCTGCGCATTCATGGAGGAGGAGTTTGCTCGCCGCGACAGTGAGCTTGCCGCGGAGGCCTTTCGCCGTGGGCTGGCCTGCGGCATCGGGGACGCATACGCGGCCTTCGTGCTGGACGACCTCACGGGCAACGTGGGGCGGTCGAACGCCAAGTGGGCGAAGGAGCACGGGATCACGCGCGCCGCCGCCAGCCGCATGCTTGTCCGTTGCCGGAAAAATCTGGGGATGGCGCCTCGTGTTCCGAACAACGCCCGCGCGGGGGCCGTCCCCGGCGCCAAGGCCCTCCGTGCCGCAAAGGCAAGGACCGCCGGCGCGTCCGCCTCGTCAGCCGATTCAGTTAAATCGCCCACGCCATGAACCTCCACGACACCTCAAATCCGGTGTTCGTTTCCATGGTCGCGAGTGCGACCGGAACCGCATGCACCCGCGTCAGCGTCGCCGAAACGCTCGCCAAGATCCGCGCGGGCGAGTGGCAGACCACGGTGCAACTTGTCCGCGCCACCCTTGCCAGCAGCGGGCGGGACGCCGCGAACGCGATCAAGCGGACGCTCCCGGGCATCCTGTGGAGTGGCGAGTTCAGCGTCCGCCGGAAATCCGGCTTTGTGCGCGCCTCCGGGCTACTGTGCGCCGATGTCGATCACGTTGCCGATCCTGCGGCCCTCCGAGCGTTGCTGGCGGGCGATCCGCATTGCGTTGCGGCCTTCGTGTCGCCGAGCGGTGACGGGATCAAAGCCCTGTTCCCAATCGACGCCGCGCGCTCGCATGCCGAGTCGTGGCGAGCAGTCGCCGCGCATTGCAAGGCCGCGTTCGGGCTCGAGATCGACCCCGCGTGCAAGGATGTCTGCCGCTTGTGCTTCGTTTCCTACGATCCTGCGGCCTACATCGCGCCCGCCGCCGTCGAGTGCGTGCCGTATCCGCCCGCCGTGGTCGAGGTGCCGCCGGCCACGAGCGCCGCGACCGAACCCAATCCGAGCGGCATCCTGTCGCCGGGGGATGACTACAACGCGCGCGGCGACGTTGACGCGCTGCTTCGTAGCCACGGCTGGACTTCGGCCGGCGGGGAAGAGTGGGCGAGGCCGGGCAAGGACCTGTCGGCGGGGCTTTCTGCCACGCTGGGGCGCCTGGACGATCACCCGCGAGGCTTCTTCAATTTCAGCAGCAACGCCGCGCCGTTCGCCCCGAACGAGGTGTATCAGCCCTTCGCCGTGTTCGCGCTCCTGGAGCACGGCGGGGACTTCAACGCTGCGGCCTGCGCCCTGCGCGCTCTCGGGTTCGGCGCCAGCGGTGCGGACGCGACCGGCTCGCTCTATTTCGACGGCCAAAGCTACTGGCGTTTGGAGCGGGACGGCCGTTACGGCCGACTTGGTCGGACTGACGCCCAACTCCATTTGAAGATGCAGGGGCACAGCACGCGCACGCCGAAGGGCGTGGAGGTCTCTGCCGCGGACAAGGCGTTGTTCGAAATCCAGAGGGCGAACCGCGTGACCTACGCGGCGCCGTTCTGCGGGCGCCCTGCGGGCTTGTATGAAGAAAACGGGCACGCGGTCCTTGCGACCGACTCGCCGACCATAATCCAGCCTGCCGACGGCGATCTCGACGCGCTGGAGACCTTCTTTCGGGACCTGTTGGGACGGGGGCACGATGAACACGCCGACGTTCAGTTCGACGTGTTCGCCGGTTGGCTACAGCGACTCCGTCGCGCGCTCGCCAATCCGAGTCAGCACTTGCCCGGACAAGCCCTGTTCTTGATCGGCCCTGCCGCCTGCGGAAAGACGCTCGCTCAGACCTTGATCACGATGCTCGCCGGCGGACGGAGCGCGGACCCGTCGAGCTGGCTCTTCAAGAACGCCGACTTCAACGACGGCCTTTGGGGTGCCGAGGTCCTCAACCTCTCCGACGCGAACGTGGAGGACGTGAGCGGCGCGCGGCGCAAGCTCCGCGACCGGCTAAAGCAACTCGTGGCGAACGACATTGCGCCCTGCCACCGCAAGCACCGGGGCGAAATTTCGCTCCGTCCGATCTGGCGCGTGGTCGTGTCGGCAAATCCTGACGCCGATTCGGCGTCGGTCATTCCGTCCCTGGACGAGTCGATCACCGACAAGGTCATTTACCTCAAGTGTTACTTGCCGGCGATCCCCTTCCCGACGGCAACGGAAGAGGGTGCCGCGAGCTTCTTCAAGGGGCTGGTTGCCGCGGCGCCCGCGTTCGTGTCCGCAGTCGAGGGGTTCGACATTCCCGCGGACCTGCGCGGCGTTCGGTTCGGCGTGCGTGAGTTTCACCACCCGGCAATCGTCGAGATGCTCGCCGGTGAGCACACGGACGCCGACCTGGGCGACCTGATCGAAAGTTGGCTCGATTCCCCGGGAATTGGAGACGCGACCGGGACGGCGGCCGATCTGTTCGGGCATTTGGATCGGTTTCATGCGCCCCATTTCGTGAAGACCTGCCGCTCGCCGCTTGTGCTTTCTCAAGCGTTGCGGCGCCTGACGCACGTTCCTAGTTGGAGCGGGCGGATCAGTTCGGAACGGAGCGGACCGAACAAAACAACCCGCTGGAGGATCAGGAAAACGGAGCCGGTTGCGGTCGCAGCGTGAGCGGGGCCGGTTGCCCGGGTTGAGCAATTCAACCGGCCCCACTCAACCGGCCCAGAAATTTCGGGGCTCCTAAAATGCCCCGTTTCAGAGGAGAAAACGACGAACTTGACCGCCCGTTTTCCGTCAGAGGCCGATGGGGCCGGTCCACTTTAACTTTAATATAGGCAAAGCAAAATAGGCTCTGAAACGCAAAGAAGGGGCAGAAAAGAGCCCCGATCACATTCCTAGGACAAAACACGAAAGTAGACCGGCCCCACCGGCCCCAGACCCGATCACGGGCTTCGCCCGGCCACCCCTTGCTAACGAAAGATGAACCCTCTGAACCCCGTCCCCGATCCCGCCGCGCAGCTCGCCCACCTGGGCGCCGCCTTGTCGGCGACTGCCGAGGTTGCCGCGATGATTGACCTGACGGAGCAGGATCACGCGGACCGCTTCCCGAACCTCGGACACACTGAGGCGGGGCGCGTCCTGCTGGAGATGCGGCCGGACCTGGAGGCGTTCGCGGTCGAGATCGCCGTCTCGATTGACCGTGTTGCCGCTGGCGAGGTGTTCCCGGTCGACGTGGCCACGATTGCGGAGGACAGTGAGGACCGCATTCGGTCGGTGCGTGGGATGCTAGATATTGCATGCGCAGAGATCCGCGAGGGGTAGGGCGCCAATGGAAAAACAAGCGCCGCGGGCGCAAGGAATCTCTTCCCGGAGGGGCTTCGCCTCACAGGTTCACCAGTGCGGTAGGTCGCTGTGACCAAATTGGCTATTGTTGTCCCAATTCCGCGTCTCTAGCGGCTAGACTCCACCTGAAATGCCGAATTCCCGGTAGGCATGAGGGATGGATAGAGTTGGACTGTAGCGTTGCCGTCCGCGGGTGCCACCAGCAGCACTAGCCCGAGCAAGATATGGGGCGTTAGTCTATGAACTTGTTGCGTAGTGCGTATTGGAGTCCCTGCTGACTCAGCTCCCATAAATTGTGATTTTCAGGACGGACCTTGATGAGCTGTGCGCCAGTAGCTTGTTCCCATGCGAGCCTCGCCCGGTGTGGTGTGAGTCCTGACTCGGACATAATAGCACTCTGAACTAGATCTCGGGCTGGCCTTTTCACCAATACTTTTATGAGCTGGTGCACGCCATTGCGCTCCTCATCGCTAAGGGAGCCCAGCGGATTGCTCGGCTGTGAACGAGCGCGCTCTGACGAAAGTTCTCGCTCAAGCACGGTGATGCGTTCTTGAGCGTCCTGTAACAGCTTTTTGGTCAAGTCAGCGGGAGTTCTCTTTATTGCGTCGAGTTCAGTTTCCAACTCTCGGACTCGACCTGCTAGTTTCGAGCGTTCTTCGGCCCCATGACTATAGACGACCATCGACTCCTCCTGCGATAAGAGATTCTTTCCCTGCACTTCCTTTCGCTTGTTCAGTAGGACAGTCTGGCGGCGATCCCAGTATACGAGCAGCGATTGGGAAATCCACGGGTATAGGATGATGTAGCCCAAGCACGACAGGGTGGGCCAAATCACGATATGCTTCCAGAAATCCAGCGGTGTCGGATAAAGCACCGACTTCGCAAGTGTGAAGCGATATTCGACCGGCAAATCTGAGAAGAGGATGACGAAATATTGGTGGTTCCAGCACAGCCAAGCGATGATGAACGACCCAAAGACCGGGCTGCTCATGCGGTCGCCAATTTGCTGACGCAACGAATCAATAAAGTCCTTCATAAGGGTAAAGAGCTGGGAGCTACTCGACTACTGCCTACCCGTGGTGCTAGCAAGGCCGCTCTGACTTGCGCTAGCGAGCTGTGCCTAACGGGACATTCCATTGTTGGAAGAGCAGGCCGGCGGACATAGCCCGCTTCTTTGCCGCTACAGCCTAACTGCGCCGGGAGCGAGCCATTCGGCATGGGCGCGGAGGAGATTTGACGTTTTCCCTACAGCGATGACACCTCCGTATTCAAACGACCACACCCGCCTCCTGGACCGCCTCGCCCACGACGCCGCCGCGCACGGTGCGAAGGCCCAAAAATGGATCGACGATCTGGCCTCCCGGGAGGTCGAAGCAACGACGGCGGAGGACGCGTTCGTCGCCGATCCTACTCCTGAAAACGCTCTTACTCTCGCAGAGGCCAAACACCGCTTGGCTGACTTCGGCCACGCTGCCGAGGCGGTGACCAACGCCGGAGGCCCGGGCGAGTTCCGCTCCCGCGCCCTCCGCACCCCCGCCGTCTATGCGGCCTTCGCCAAGGGATTCGCCGAGCGTATCCAGATCCTCACCCGCGCCGTCCCGGGCGCCCTCAAACGCCTGGGCGAACGTCGGGCACTGCTCACGGAGCAGGGGACGCCGTCCGGTATCATTGAGACTGACGCGACCGTGTGCGGCCTCCGCGTCTATCACGATGCGCTTGTCCGCAACATCGCGACGGCGACTTTCGGCGAAGTGTATGCGTCGAAACGCGGGCAAGGCTACGCCGCTCGCTCGTTCGATCTGCTTTACAGTGACCTCACCCAATCGCTTCCGCAGGCGCCCGCGGCCTAACCCCGTTACCCCTTTATGAAAGCTGAACGTCCCCTTGCGCCCGTGCTGCGGCGCCGTCTCGTGCGCCTCAACGCCGAGATCGAACGCATCCTTGGTCTGGAGGCCATCACGGCGAAGCGCGATCCGCGCACCGGTTCGTTCACCGCGGGCGCAACCCTGAACCCGAAGTCCGTGCGCGCCGCCTGGAGTCTCCACGGCAAACGCGCCGGCCCGACCAACGTGGGCCGCGAGGCGTTCAAAGCGCAGTTGCTCGCCGCCCTTCGCGCACCCCGAGCATGAGCACGATCAACTTTTCAACGCCGTTCACCGCGGACAAGATCGACGACGTCAACGGGGTGATTCGTGGAGTATCCGTTATCACGACCGGCGATGCACGGGGACACGGCTTGGAAGTCGACGGCGTTACCATCGACCAAATGCTGAAGTGCGCCACCGACAAGGGCGGCCAGATCGGAGTGAAGGTCGACCATAAGTCGGGCGCCGGTAACATCGTTGGATTCCTTTCCAATTTCCGCCGGGAGGCCCGTAAACTGTCGGCCGATTTCTTCCTTCTGGAGGCGCACCCGCAGAGGGATCAAATACTCGAGACGGCACGCCGGATGCCGCGGGGAGTCGGCCTGTCCGCGTCGTTTGTTTCTCCCGAGCGGGGCGAAGTCGGGAAAGCGCGATGCACTGAATTGATCTCTGTCGATTGGGTCACCCTCCCCGCAGCGAACCCCGACGGTCTTTTCTCCGCCCGTCGCGACGCCGAACACGAGCGCCCGATCTCCGGAGTGGAGAGAGTTCGCCGTGTCATCGGCGCCGCGAGCCGCGGGGCCGAAGTCGGGGCGGTGGGGGGACTCGCCGCACGGCTCCTGTTCCGACGCCGCGGTATCAGTTCGGATGCGTCCGCCACGACCGGCGCCGCTGTTGGCGCCTTGGCGGCCGGCGCCGTCCAGTGGCGCCGCGACTCCCGCAACCCCCGCCGCGACCTCGCCGCCCGCGTGCAGACGATCCTGTTCCAGCAGCGTGCCGCAATCGGCCGCGTGTTGGACGCGACGCGCGAGAACGTATCCCTCCCGGTCCCTGGCGCCGACGAAGCGCGCACCGTGGCACGCCTCGCGAAAAAGCCCCTCGCGCGCCGCATCGGCGCTCGCGCGCTCAAGGTCGGCGCGGGCGCCGGGCTCGGCTACGTCGTGGGCCGGCGATACGGGGGAAAGGCCGGCGCGATAACGGGGGCCGTCAGTGGCCTCTTGTTCAGCAACCCGGACGTGCGTCGCACGGTCCGCCTCTCAATCGCAAACGCAAAGAACGTATCCACGCTATGAATACCAATTCAACCGCCGAGTTCCTGAACCAATCCATTGACCGGCACGCCGCCGGCACGCCGCGCGGCAAGGTCGAATCACACGATCTCGAAAGCCTCTGCGCCCGTGTCCTGGCCCCGCGTGAAGTCGTGGAAAAGCTCCTTGCTGCGGGGGTTCTTCGCGCACAGTCCGCAGTCCACGCGAACCAAGAAAACGGACTCCACACTTTCCTTTCCGATGACCTGAACGAGATCCGAAGGAGCGTTCTCGCCGCCATAGTGGAAAAAACTGTCGAGGAGTCCGACGGTTTGGAGGGATCGCAAGTAACGCTCGCCGCGAGCAACGCACTTAACGAACACGTCAAAGGCTTCGTGAAAAAGCCGGGCGCGAAAAAAGAATTTTCGACGGCCTTCCCCGCGGGGCTCGTCCAACTCGCGCGCTACGGCGAGGAAGAACCCGGATTTGCCGAACGCGCGGGCACGCTCGGCAAGGTCGCGACCGTCGCCGGTGCCGGTGCGCTGGCCTACGGCGCCGCGGGTTACCTTCGCGGGCGCATGAGCCGGCCGGGTATCCAACTCCCCGGCACGCAACTTCCCGGCGCGCGGGGCGCCGTGGCGGATACGCTGGCGGGCATCGGGGCGAACAACGCGGATCTCCGGCGGGTTGCCGGTCGCGTCGGAACGGCCCTCCGGCCCGGTGCCGCGAAGGTTGCCGCCGTCCTCGCGGGCCGACGCGTCGCATAAGCATTTTGCCGCCGGTCGCGACCGCGGCGCCCATGGTCGAGTCATTACATCGGGGCGCTTGGGTGGCGCTGGTTGGTGAGGGAAAGCCTCGGTTCCGTGCATGGACCGGGGCTTTTTCGTGCCCGATTCCCGTAACAGGTTTCAACACGTCGATCACCCCAAAGCGTATCGTAACCAAAGCATTAAGCAAAGACTAACGAATTTGTGTCAAAACTAGTTCACTTGCGCCGGGTGGGAGGCGTGTCGCGTTGTTCGGCACGTCCATGTCTTTCCCCTTCGTCACCGTCGAAACCGCCGGGCGCTCCCTCGCTCGTTCCCCCGCCGTCGGCCCACGTGCCCGCGCGTTCGCCTCCCTCATGCTTGCCGACGAATGCGGGTAGGTCGCAGAGACACTACGCATGAGCGCGCCCAACAAATTGATCGAAAAGGAAGTTGTGATGCGGTTCTTCTGTTTCAGTTCGTGGACTGCCTTTTGGAGTTTCATCCACACGAACAACGTTCCTTACCTGCGGATAAACCAACGCCACATCCTGTTCGATCCGGCGGCTGTGAACGACTGGATTGCCGAGCACTACAAGTCAGGGAAGCCGCGGAGATTCGGCTTCGATTCCTGCCCAACGGATACGACGGAGGACTCGCCCACCGGTTCGCTATTGGACATGAATTTGGCGAACGACATGGACCGACTGATTGCCGAGGTCGCTCGGTTGAAAGCGCGCGTCGACGTCGTTGAAGCGTCCACGTTCGGGATGCCCGACAACTACGTCGAGGGGTGGAGTAGAGCGGGGAAGCTCCTCGGGATACGAGGTAGAACATGCAAAAATCGCTGGAAGTCCGGCGACTTTCCCCAGCCATGCAAGTTCACCACGCTCGGCAATGGGCGCGATAAACCCACATGGCGCCGGTCCGACCTCGTGGCCTACGCCGAGGGCAAGTGAGCCGAGAGGTAGGGCGCCGTATTTAGAATTGGTATGCGCTCGCGCGCCTCGAAACGCGCAAGTCGTTGGTTCCGCAATCCAGCCGTAACCTCGACAAGGTTAAAGTTAACAACTCTTCCCTAAGTCGTTGGCCGGTCAGGTCGGCTGTAACCTCTGCAACCTATTACCTCTTTCCACTACTACTATTGAAATTGAAGAGAGAAGAATAGAGATACGATAGGAGTCACGAAAAGGGGTGGGTAGGTTGCAGAGGTTGCGGCGAGGGCAAGTGACGCGCGGGGCAGTTTTGACGTTTGCCCGGTCGGTAACATGGCACTCACACGACGCGGGACAGTGGGCTGGTTCTTTGCTACTCCCGGCGAACTCCAGACGGATCGATTCGGGCTCTCGATAGCCGACGCCGTTTGGAAACGGCAAGATGTTGGCGCGGACGTTAACCCGGGCAGTCCGGTGGTTTTCGGCCAGTCGCACCCAACGTGGTCCTTCCTCACGTGCGACAAAGTCGCTATTCGGTTCGACGATCACGGGTGGTCGTGTTCGGCCAATTTTTTTGGCGTCACGGGGGAACCCGCACCGGTTTTCGACCTCGATTTTTCGACGGCAGAACAGCCGATTGAAACGCACCCGGATTTTGCCACGCTCGCCGGTGTGCCCGGCCTGGAGTATAACGGTGCCCGTTTCGACACGACGGACGGAGCGTTCGTCAATTTTACCAGCGAGAGGTATCCGGAGTTCCGAGGGGTCAAAAATTTCCTGCTGCCCGGCGCGGTGTGGCGGATGAACTATGTGACGGCGACGCGCCCGACTGACCTGGGACAACTCGGCAGTGTCGACTATCCGGAAGGCAACCCGCCGCAGACCTCCCACGGTCGGAACTGGCTTTATACCGGCATGACGTGGGAGCAACGCGGGCTGACGTATGCCGTGAAGAAGGAATGGCGCCTCAGCGGGAAGTTGGGGTGGAATCGCCTGATCTATAGGTGATCCGACGGGTGCCCTCCGCGTGCGAACACGGTGCGCGGGGAAGGGTATCCGGTCCCTATGCACCGACGGGAGCGGCGTGCAGTTTGCGGTATTGATCACGGCGCCTGGGGCGGAACTTCCGCAGGTGCGGTGAACGGGCGCCGGTCGGCAAGCGGAGCACGCCGGGGAAAGTAGCGAGCAAAACGCTACGTCTTGTGAGGTAGATGGAGCCGGCACTCACTCCTTGCTTCAGTCGGAACACTATGCCTCAATGTTTGCTTACCAGCTTACCCGCAAACCGATGCACAATCCTTGGAGGGCGTTTTGGCAATCTGCGCTGACTGTTGGCGGAGTATCTACCGTTGCCGGTTTTATCGTCTGGAACGTGTTCGTGAAGATACTCGATCTAAAAGTCATACCCAATTTGACGCAAAAACAGGGCTATTGGATTTTGTGGGGTATCATAATTTGCATTACGGTCGTCGCTCTTGCGTTAATTGTGCGATCCGCCCTCAAAGCGCAGACTGAACAATCGAATTCCGGCGCTGGGCCGGACCCTTCGGCCGTCCTCGCGCTCCATAAAAGTTGGGACGGAGTAAACGAGGTTGATCCAGATTGCCTGATTGGCCCCGACGTTACGAATGGAGTTCGTGCGCTAACAGCTACGACGAGGGCATGGGAAAATAATTTAGTGCCCAAGGATATTATCATCGAAAGCCATTTTGAAGATTTCGAATTGCTGTTCGTAGCCATCTCGGGGTGTAGCAAAGTCGTTCCCGGTTTTGAAAAACGAAACGTCAAGTGCTCCGACCTCATCTCTCCCGCAATGCACAAAGTATTCGGCGAAATGAAAAAGCATAAAAATAACAAACCCATATGAATCGAGACGACCTGCTAAAGAAAATTAACGAAACACGAGAGGCGATTAAGCAGTTTAAGGCCGAAGGGCTTGGTTCGACTTCATTGGCGTCCGAGCAAGCCAAAATTCAATTGATCAAGGAGTCGTCGGAATTGTTCATTATGGAGGCCCGTTCGATAGGCGCCGCAGGACGGACGTGTCCGACTTGCAGCGGCTCGGGAAGAGTATCGTAACGAATAGGCAGGCGCCGACCGGATCGGGGGTTCGTGGGCGGCATTCGCGCGCGGTGACGGCACTAGGCCGTTCCTGATCGCCGCGCCCGGATCAATTCTGTCCGCCACCGTTCCTCTTCCGGCAATTCCTCCGCGTGCCCACACTTCACGGCGGCGCGCATCACCCGTTCCGCCGGACCACCCGCCGCGACTTCGAAACCTTTCTGAGTGAGCGCGGACCGTAGCGCCGTGACGTTCGGCTTTGCGACAAGCACAATCTGCGCGCCGCTTTCGCGCTGCGCGACCCATGCCCAACCAGCCTCCATGCCGCCGAGGTTGGCGAACGTGAGTTCGCATTTCCCGTTGCGGTAACGAAGCGTCACGCGTGCGCCGTCCTCGCCGATGAATCGAAACCACGGCATCGCGTCGGCAACTTAGTCCGGCATTTCAAACGCGACCACGTTTGAATCTTCCGGCGGTCGATCGTCGAATTCCTGCCGCAGCCAGAGCGCAATTTTGATCCGATCACGCTCCGCGTTTTCGTCGTCCGGGTTGCGACGCTCCCCGGTTCCCGCGAGCGACCGCTGAAGGCGCGCGGCCTTGTCGAGCCATGTTTCCGAGTCCATGCCGCGCATCGAATGCCGCGCGGGCTCGAGGTCAAGTGTTCAAATGAACACTATCCGGAAAGCTATTCACAAACCGTCCCCAGCGCGCCCCGACCGCCCGACACCTCAATCTTTATTCGCCCGGCTTGCTCTTAACTACTCCCACAACCTCTGCCGCGGACTTCGCCACCGATGCGGCCTCCTTCCCTGGAGTAACTGCGAGTTCGTGCTTGTCGTAAATACGGCCCGGCGGCGTAGCAATTTCCGCTAGTGTGTTGTCCAGAAGCTTCGCAAGCGCCGGCGCAACGTCGGCGCGAATCTCTGACATCTGTTTTTTGAATCCTTCGAAACAAGTAGAGATCGCAGCCTTGTATCCATAATCCTCTTCAAGCCGCTTCGCTAATGCTGATTCTCTGCTTGCGTGCAGTGCCAACCAGACCAACGCACCCACCACGGGAATTCGGGACAGCCACAGTCGCACTAGCTCGTCGTAGCTCGGCACAGTGTTTGTCTGCAACACATGCCAAAGCCCCGTCACCGTGAGAGCCACAATTGCTAAGACCGAACAAACGAAAACCCATT
>CAZENI010000205.1:0-12998 GCA_964513055.1 uncultured Opitutus sp. | reverse complement strand
GGGTGTCGTTGCTGCCGAGGCCGGTGTCGATCTAGGTGCTATACTAATCAAAAAAAAAAAAATTCGTGTCCTCGAGGAACCAGATGTCGGGCGACATGGCGGCGATGACGCCGTTTTTGTAGAACACGAAGCTGGTGACGAGCTCGAGCTTGTCGGCGAAGACGTGCTTCCGGTCCATGATGCCGTCGCCGTTGGTATCGGTGAGGATGGAGATGCGATCCTCGGGATCGCGCTGGGTCTGCGCGCCGCGGAGCGAGCCGGAATCCTTCCAGGCGGCGGTGTTGGGCGTGCGGCGGCCATTGGGGTATTCAGGAGTTTCACACACCCAGAGGCGGCCGCGTTCGTCCCAGTCGAGATTCATGACCTTGTTGATGAGCGGCTCGGCGGCGACGAGGTTCAGAGCGAACTCGGGGTGCAGCTCGATCTTCGCGGCGGCTTTCGCGGGGGCGGTGGGGCCGCCTTCCGGATAACGGAGCGCGTCGCCCAACTCGGCGGCGACGCAGAGCTCGTCGACATTCTGGCGCTGGCCGGCCCAGGCGATGCCGCGGAGGAGGAGGGAGCGGTAGTTGGGGCGGTTGAAGTTTTCGTAGAGGTGGCCGGGGAGGGAGACGAAGGCGCGGTAGCCCTTCGCGGCGCCGGGGATGGTGCGCTCGTAGGTCCACATCTGCGGCTGGATGTCGTAGATGTTGACGGCTTTGTTCTTCGCGACGGCCTCGGCGGCGCGGGCCTGGGCCTCGCGGTTGCCGCGGCCGCCGGTGTCGATCGCCTTCGGGGTGTAGGCGGTGGCGAGGACGCGCGCCTCGGGGAGCATGTCCATGTCGTAGTAGATCTCATCGTTCATCGACCAGTTGGAGGCGTCCTTGGTAATTGGATGCGCACGGTCGGTGAAGTAGAGGTGCATCGGTGCCTCGAGCCACTTGGTGGTGCCCTGGCGCCAGGAGCCGCCGACGATGGACTTGAACCAGTCGGGATCGCGGGAGACGGCGCCGGCGTGGATGACGACGAGGCCGCCGCCGCGGGCGAGGAAGTCGTTGAGGTTCTTGCGATCGGTGGCGTCGGGAATGTTGCCGGCTTCCTGCGCATGGAGGATGAGGACATCGGTCTCGGCAAACTGCGCGACGGTGGGAAACGCATTGGCGCCGGTGGCCTTGGCGCCGCGGGCGTTGAGGAGCGGCACCCACTCGGCGAGGAAGCGCGGGTAGTCGTGCGCACCGGGGCCGTGGGATTTCGGGCCGGAGCGGAGGAAGACGCGCAGGGGGGCGTCGGCGGCGGAGGCCCAGGAAGCGAGCAACAAGACGAGAAGGACGAGACGTTTCATGACGGGGATTTTTCGGAAGGGCTGCCCACGGAACACACGGAATACACGGAAGGAAACGCGACCTATTCTTCCGTGTATTCCGTGTGTTCCGTGGGCAATAAATTCAGGTGCGGGTCACGCAGGCGGGGAGGTTGTGGCGAATGCTGGTCCACGGTGCTTGCGTGGAGACATCGAAGGGATCGGGTGCAGCAGCGAGATCGTCGGGGAGTTTGGCGGGCGAGAGGATCGCGAGAAAGACGAGCGGCTCGGCGTGGGGGTTGTAGGTCGCGTGGATCGTGCCGGCGGGGATATGCGCCATCTCGCCCGCGCGGAGGATGCGATACTCGCGGCCGACCCATTGCTCGGCGCGGCCGTAGATCACATAGATGATCTCTTCACGGTGCGGGTGATAATGGAAGGGATGGCAGTGCATCGGATCCATGTTGGCGCGGACGAGGAGAAGTTTCTCGGCGGCGACGAGATCGGGGCGGCAGAGCCATTCATTGTTGGTCCAGGCGTTCGGCTCACGGAGCGCGTCGGCGATTTGGACGAAGCGGCGATCGGTCGGGGACATGGGAGTAATCAAGACGATCGAAAGAAACCACTAATGAACACTAATGCATGGGAATGGGCAGGAATCAGGAGGTTGGATCGGATTCCGGGAATTCCCTCCGATTAGTGTCAATTAGTGTTCTTCGTTTTGGTCGATTTCAGGGATTTGAATTTCCGCGTGAGGTTTGTGAGCGATTCCTCGACGCCCATGCGCTCGAGGCTGCTCGCGCCGACGAAGCCGGTGCAGTCGGTCGCGTTGATGACACGCGCGGCGTCCTCGGGCGTGTTGATCGGGCCGCCGTGGCAGAGGAAGAAGATGTCTTTCCGGACGGCGGTGGCGGCGGCGATGATGTCCTGCGTGACCTTGATCGTGTGATCCCAGCTCACGACGGCGCTCTTCACGCCAATGCTGCCGCCGACAGTGGTGCCCACGTGCGCGATGATGGCGTCGGCGCCGGCCTTCGCCATCTCGGCGGCCTCCTCGGGCGAGCCGACATACACGATGGAAAACAGGTCCATCCGCCGCGCGAGGGCGACCATCTCGTATTCCTTTTTCACGGACATGCCGGTCTCCTCGAGCACGCCGCGAAAATGGCCGTCGACGATGGTGTGCGTCGGGAAATTGTTCACGCCGGAGAAGCCCATCTCCTTCACCTGGCCGAGCCAGTGCCACATGCGGCGGCGGGGATCGGTGGCGTGGACGCCGCAGATGACGGGAACCTCCTCGACGACGGGCAGCACCTCGTATTCGCCGATCTCCATGGCGATCGCGTTGGCGTCGCCGTAGGCCATCATGCCGGCGGTCGAGCCGTGGCCCATCATCCGGAAGCGGCCGCTGTTGTAGATGATGATGAGATCGGCGCCGCCTTTCTCGATGAACTTGGCGCTGATGCCGGTGCCGGCGCCGGCGGCGATGATCGCATCGCCCTTGGCGAGTGTCGCTTGGAGGCGGGCGCGCACTTCTTCGCGCGCGTAGGGGTTTCCTTTTCCAGTCCAGGGATTGGGCATGATAAAATGGGAGTGGGGTGAGCCGGGCTTGACGCCGGGTGAGCGGCGTGAACACCTGACAGTGCAACCGGCCCGAGGCGATGAAAAGCGCGGGGCGCACACATTCAACCGACGATTTCGCACGTTCGACCCTGATGACGCCCGGCTGGCAGGAAACCACCATCGACGGTCCGAAGACGCAGCGCTGGTCGCTGGACAAGAACCAGTGCGCGGAGCTGGCGTCGCACCACATCGCGTGGCTGGGGATCGACACGGTGTTCGCTCCCTACAAGCGCGTGCGACTGGCGCCGACGGGCAGCTTCTTCCTGGCCTGCCTGGAGGGCGAGGGCCGCGTGTTGCTCGAAGGCCGCTGGGAACGCGTCACGGCGGGGGCGCTCTGCCTCGCGCCGCCCCGCGTGCTCAACGCGTTTCACGCCGTGCCGCGGAAGCGCTGGACGTTTGCGTGGGTGCGCTACGAGGAGCCGTCGTGGAGCAAGCCGGTCGTCGGCGCGAATTCGCCGCTGCGCCTCGAACGCGGGGCGGAGGAGTTCGGTCACATCCTCGCCGGCCTGCGCTCGGAGTGGCTGGGCGAGTGCGATGCGGCGCTGGTGCGCCAGTGGGTGAGCCTCGCGCACAGCTACGCGCACCGATTGACGCGGCCCTGGCGGAGCGAATCGCGAATCAACGCGCTGTGGGAGACGGTCGCCGGGGATCTCACCGCGGACTGGAAGCTCACGACCCTCGCGGGCCAGTGCTCACTCAGCCCCGAGCACCTGCGCCGCGTGTGCCGCCGCGAGCTGGGGCGCACGCCGGTCGAGCACGTGACCTACATGCGGATACAGCGCGCCCAGGAGCTGCTCGCGACGACGGACGAGAAGCTCGATGCGATCGCGCCGCAGGTGGGGTATCATAGCGCCGTGGTGTTCTCGCGGGCGTTTGCCCGCTGCACCGGCATGACGCCCTCGCAGTATCGCGAGCATCGGGCGGGGACGCGCTGACGCGTCAGGCGCGAAAGCCAAGCGTATCGCCCAAAGCCAGACACTCGGCGACGGGGCGCACGCTGGCGGAGCAGGTCGCGTCGTAGAGCGAGGCGGCGGCGGCGCAGACTCCGAGGCGCAGGCAGCGCGGCATCGGCCAGCCTTCGTGGAGCCCGAGCAGGATGCCGGCGGCGAGGGCGTCGCCGGCGCCGGCGGCGCCCTGGATCGCAGCTGGCGGCACGCTTACCGCGGGCTGCCAGTGACGCGCGGTCGCGCTGGCCGCGAGCACGCCCTCCGCCGAGTGGACGATGGCCCAGCCGCGCACGCCGGCGGCGAGCAGCCGGCCGGCGGCGGCACCGAGTAGCTCCGGATCCGATCCAGCCGCGTCGAGCAGCGGAATGCCCGTGAGCCGCGAGGCCTCGAAGTCGTTGGCGAAAAAGTAGTCCACGTGCGGCAGCGCGGGCTTTGCGACGGGGAGGAAGCGGTCGCTGTTATCGCTGACGCAATCGAGTGACGTGGTGAGCCCGGCCGCGCGGGCCGCGCGCAACACGTGCGCGGCGCCGGTGAGCCCATCGGGCAGAAACGCGTCGAGCCGATCCAGCAGCAGCAGATAGCCGAGATGGAAATGTCGCGCGTTCGAGCGCGTGAAATCGAAATGCTCGGGGCCGAGCAGGGCGTTGGCGCCGCGGCGGTGGAAGAACGTGCGGCGGCCGGTGTCGCGCGCGGTCATCACGTCGCAGTAGCTCGTCGGGGCGGCGGCGGTGCGGTGGAGCTGCGCGGGGTCGATCCGGTGCGCGCGGCAGTCGTCGAGGATCTGCCGGCCAAACGCATCCTCGCCGATCAGCCCAACGGCCGAGAGCGGAAAGGGCGCGCCGAGCGCCGCGAGGTCCTTGAGCACGTTGTAGGGTGCGCCGCCGTTACTGGCGGATTCGGTCTCGATCGTGGCGAGCGAATCCTGCGCCGGCCACGTATTCAGAATCTTGACGTGGTCGACGATCCAGTTGCCGCCGGCGAGGATGCCTTTGCGCGATTTCATCGCGAAACTCCAGGCGCCAAGCACCGAGCTCCAGAGTTACTCCAAGCCACGAGATTCAATCCGTTGTATCGACGGTTGGTCATTCCCTGGAGCTTGGAGCTTGGATTTTGGAGCTTCCGCGCTCGCGCAGAGAGACGACGGTCTGCTCCCGGTGCGATTCGAGCGCGGCCTGCCACCACTCGTGGCTCGCGACGGCTTCGTCGGGCGTCGCGCAACCGAAGCGGTCGCCGAGCCTGCCGGCGCGCTCGGCGAGATAGGCGGCCCACATCTGTTGCAGAATGTCGGGGAAGCCGGGCTCGAAGATTCCGCCGGTGATGGTCGGAAACGGCATCGTGAAACCGAGGTCGGTTTTCTCCCAGACCTGTTCCTTGTCGCGCCGATAGGTCCAGAGCGTCTTGGGTTCCTTCGTCGAATAACGGGCGCCGCGATCCGTGCCGAGCGCCTCGAGATACCAGGTGTTGGTCTCGGTCGGCGCCATGCGTTTCATCTCGAGCGTCATCGGCACAGCGTAGTCGGCGATGGGCACGGTGGCGTGGAGGATCGCGTTGTCCCAGGTATCGCAGGCCGCGGTGCCGCCCCTGCCATCGGGGCGGCGCGCGATGACTTTCTGGAGCTGCGCATGGATCGACGCCGGCCGCCAGCCGAGCCGGAGCGGCACGTGGGCGACGTGCAGGCCCAGGTCGCCCATCACGCCGATCTCGCCGCAGTATTGGTTCTGCCGCTTCCAGTTGATCGGCTTCGTCGGATCGAGATCGCTCGAGTGCAGGAAGCCGGCGCGAATCTCGAGCAGCCGGCCGAGCGCGCCGGAGCGGGCGAGCTGGTAGACGCGCTGCACGCCGGGGAGAAAGGGAAACTCCGACGAGATGCGCACGAAGCGTCCGAGCCGGGCGGCCTCATCACGCACGCGGCGCGCCGTGGCGAGGTCGATGCCGAAAGGTTTTTCGGCGAACAGATCTTTGCCGGCCCGCAGGACATCGAGGTAGATTTCCTCGTGCAGGTGATGGGGCACGGCGGCATAGACGACGTCGAGGTCCGGACTGGCGAGAAACTCGCGGTGATTCGAGGAGAGCAGGCGCACGGTCGGCACCTGCGCGAACCACTCGAGCCGGGTGCGATCCAGTTCGCAGACGGCGGTCAACTCGGCGCGCACGGGGAAATCGAGCAGCGCGAACCAGCGGGCGAGGGCGGAGGCGGCTTCGCGACCCATGAGGCCGCCACCGATAATGCCGACGCGCACGGGCGCGGGGGAGGAGGGCGCGGCGCTCATTTCGCAGGGGCGAGAAAACGCTGCCATGCCGCGTCGGGCGACAGGCCGTCGTGCACGACCGCCATGAGCGCACGCGTGATGCCGGCGGGATTCGCGTGCTGGATGATGTTGCGCCCGTAGACGATTCCCGCCGCGCCCTGCGCGATCAGCGCCGCGGTTCGGACGAGAATCTCGCGCTCGGTAGTCTTGCCGCCACCACGCACGAGCACGGGAATGTCACCCGCCGTCTCGATCACTTTGTGATAGAGGGAGACATCGTCCGTCGGGTCGGCCTTGATGATGTCGGCGCCGAGTTCGACCGCCTGGCGGACGAGGGGAATGATCTTCTGCGCGTCGCCGTCGACCTGATAGCCGCCGGCGGTGGCGTTCGGCTTGAAGACGAGCGGCTCGATCATCAGGGGCACGCCGTAGTGATCGCACTGCGGCTTCAGCCGCAGGATATTCTGGATACACTGGTCACCGACCTCGGGCTGTTCCGGGATGCGAAACAGGTTCACCACGACGCAGGTCGCGTCGAGCCGCACGGCCTGGAGCACGGGCTCCTCGATCATGCGGGAGAAGAGCGTGCGCGGGAGCTGCGTGCCGTAGACGTTGGCGACGTCGGTGCGCAGGACCAGGGCGGGCTTGTCGCGGCGCGCGGTTGCCTGCAGGTGGCGGGCTTGACCGACCGTGAGCTGGATGGCGTCCGGCGCCGCTTCGATCAGCGTGGCGATGGTGCGTGGCATGTCCTCAATGCCGGCGAGGAACGTCGCCTCATTGAAGAAGCCGTGATCGATGGCGACATCGAAGCAGCGGCGGGTCTTCGGGTTGAAGAGCCGGTGGAGGCGGGCGGTTTTCATGCGAGGGTTTTCAGACCAGACAGAATTTCACGTTCTCGGAGGCGAGCTTGAGCCGCGCCTCGCGCGGGAGCTGGTGATTGGTCACGATCGCGGTGAACGCGCTCCAGGGCGCGAAGTGCACCGCGGCGGGGCGGCTCCACTTCTCCGCGTCGACCACGAGCACGCGCACGGTCGAACGGCGGAGGACCTCGGCCTTGATCGCGGCCTCGTTGATCTCGGTAGTGTAGGCGCCGGTCGCGAGATCGAGACCGGAGGCGCCGACGACGGCGGAGTCGAAGCGGAGGTGCGAGAGCCACGTCTGCGCGAGGGCGCCGGTGAGGGCGAGCGAGACCTTGCGCGCCTCGCCGCCGATGGCGGTGAGCGTCGCCTGCGCCTGGGCGGCGGAGGCAAGGAGCGGAATCGAATTGGTGAATACGCGCAGGTCGGGCCGCTCGATCAGGAGCCGGCCGACCTCGAGACAGGTGGTGCCGGAGTCGACGAAGACGTTGCCTTCGTGCGGGAGGATCTCGGCGGCCTTGCGCGCGATGCGGGCCTTGATGCCCATCTGGCGGTCGGCCTTGGCGCGGAAGTGCGGCTCGCTGCGGAAGAAGTTTGCCGGCAGCAGCCCGCCGTGGGCGCGGGCGGCCTTGCCGGCATCGGCGAGAAACACGGCGTCGCGCCGGGCGGTGGCGTGCGAGATGTCGAAGCGCTGGGCAATCTCGGCCACGGTGATCCGCCCCTGCTCGGCAAGCAGTCGCAGGATGGCGCGGTGGCGTTCGGCCGTGAGCATGGCGGGGAGGGAGGGATGAGCGGGGCGCGCGGCAAGTTCAAACCCGCCGCGCAAATCCGGTCAAAACGTGCACGCCCGTGCAACGGCCGCGAGAGCGAAACGCTGAGCGATTGTGCATCTTTTGCTCGCGCGTGCGCACGGCGGTTGCAGGATGAATCCGCCGTTTTCAATGTCGCGCTCCGTGAGTTTCCCCCGTGCCCGGCCCACTTGTCCGCCCTGCGGCGCGGTCCGGCGCGTGCGTTTTTCATCGCTGAACCGGCGCCGTTTCCGAACAACTCTATCCGAATGAAAAAATACAACGTAGGCATCATTGGTTACGGCTGGGTCGCCACCGCGCACATTCCCGCGATCAACGCGTCGACGCAGGCGCAGGTGACGGCGATCTACTCTTCGCGCGCGCAGAACTCCGCCGAGATCAGCGCCCGCCACGGCGGCAAGATCACCTGCTACACCGATTTGAACCAGATGCTGGCGGACCCGACCCTTCACGCGGTTTCGATCTGCAGTTATCCGCACCAGCACGCCGACCACATCGTCGCCGCCGCCAAGGCGGGCAAGCACCTCATCATCGAGAAGCCGATCACGCTTTCGCTCGAGGACGCGAAGCGGGCCTACGCCGCGGTGAAGGCCGCGGGCGTGAAGACCTGCGTGTGCTTCGAGTGCCGTTTCTCGAGCCAGTTCCTGTCGACGAAGGCCGTGATCGACGCCGGGCTCCTCGGCAAGCTGCATTACGGCGAGGTCGACTACTACCACGGCATCGGGCCCTGGTATGGCCAGTTCCGCTGGAACACCTCCAAGGAGTCGGGCGGCAGCAGCCTGCTCTCCGCCGGCTGTCATGCGATGGACGCGCTGCTGCTCTGCATGGGCAGCGACGTGGAAAGCGTCACGAGCCAGTCGGCGACGTCGTCGAACGAGATCTTCGCGCAATACAAATATCCGACGACCAGCGTCTCCATCCTGCGCTTCAAGAACGGCGCGCTGGGCAAGGTGGCGTCCGTGATCGACTGCCTGCAGCCGTATTATTTCCACACGCACCTCGTCGGCAGCGAGGGCAGCCTGCTCGACAACAAGTTTCACTCGACGAAGCTCGGCACCAACAAGCACGCGTGGAGCCAGCTCTCGATGAAGATGCTCGATTCGGGTGACGTGTCGGATCACCCGTATCAGTCGCAGTTCCAGGCGTTCTTCGACGCGATCGACGGCGGCAAGGACATGGCGCTGACCTCGCTCGCGGAGTCGATGAAGTCGCACTACGCGGTGCTCGCGGCGGATCTGTCGGCGCGCGAAAACCGGACGGTGCAGATCTCCGAAGTCACGGGGAGTTGAGGATGCCCACCGCCATCGCGATCGCGGCGCACCCGGACGACATCGAGTTTACGATGGCCGGCACGCTCCTGCTCCTGCGCGAGGCGGGCTGGCGCACGCATTACCTGAATATCTCGACCGGCAATTGCGGCAGCCTCGTGCATGGGGCGGCCGCGTTGCGCAAGATTCGTCGGGGCGAGGCGAGGAAGGCCGCGGCGCTGCTCGGCGCCGAGTTCCACGAGAGTCATGTCGACGATCTCGAGGTCCTCTACACCGTCCCGCTGCTGCGCGAAATCACGGCGGTGATTCGCGAGGTGCAGCCGGGCATCGTCCTGACGCACTCGCCGCAGGATTACATGGAGGACCACACGAACGCCTGCCGGCTGGCCGTGTCGGCGGCGTTTTCGCGCGGCATCCCGAATTTCGTTTCGCGCCCGCGGCGGCGGGCCTGGTCGGGCGACACGACGATTTACCACGCCATGCCGCACGGGCTCTGCGATCAATTGCGCCGCCGGATCGTGCCTGGGGCGTTTGTCGACACCTCCTCGGTGCAGGAGAAGAAGCTCGCGGCACTAGCATGCCACGAAAGCCAGCACGGCTGGCTGCAGGCATCGCAGGGGATGAATTCCTACCTGCGCGACATGGAGACGATGGCGCAGGAGGTCGGCCGGATGTCGCGTCAGTTTCGGGTGGCCGAAGGCTGGCGCCGGCATTCGCACATGGGATTCGGTGCGCCGGATGCCGACCCGTTGGGCGACGCGCTGGGGGAGAAATACCGGGTGAATCGCGCGTATGAGCGCGACCTCCTGGCCAGGTAGCTTTATGCCGCGAAAACTCAGCACCATTGCCCCCGATTGGTGGGACTACACGACCCTCGACAGCACGCTGATCGAAGAGGCGGCGCGATTGACGCCGGCGGACATGGTGAAGCTATCGCGCGACGGCTTTCGGGTCGTCTTTTACGATACGCTCGAGGAGTTCTATCTCGCCGAGGCGCTTGAATACATCACCGCGTGGCAGCAGGCGACAGCCGACAATCCCGTCGGCATCTGCGGGCCGATCGGACCGACGGAGCAGTTGCCGCTGGTGGCGCGGCTCGTGAACGAGCTCGGCCTCTCGCTGCGGCACGCGCACTTCTGGGGGATGGACGAATGGTTTGCCGACGGCGCCGAGGTGCCGGTGACACACCCATTGTCCTTCGAGCGCGCGGATCGCGAACTCTGCTTCAGCCGGATCCGGCGCGAGCTGGCGATGCCCGAGGCCCACCTGCATTTCCCGAAGGCGGAGGTCGCGGCCTACACGAAGACGTGGAATGGCGTGCGCTGCGCCGTGATGCAGGGCGGCCAGGGCGACACGAAGCACTGGGCCTTCAACGACCCGGTGAAGCGCGAAGGCAAGTATCGCGATGCGCCGCCGACGCCGGCGGAGTTCCGGCAGCTCGGGACGCGCGTCGTCGATCTGCATCCGGTCACGCTCGCGCAGAACGCGCGCACATCGGGCGGGGGCAATATTTCAATGGTGCCCACGCGCGCGATCACGGTCGGACCGGTGGAGACGTGGAAGGCGGAGAAGGTTTCCATCTGGCAGGCCGGCACGCACGACAGCCCGTTTGGTCAGCGGCTCACCACGCTGATGATTGGTAAGAGAATTCCCGACAGCACGGTGCCGATGTCGCTGCTCGCCGATCACCCCAACGTCCAGTTCAACTTCTACCGCGGCGGCATCGGCTCCTGCCAGGTAGAGATGCACTGAGTTTTGGTTTCCTGCGCAGCCCTGCGCGTGAGCGCGGGACATCGCCCTCAACTTCACCTGGTCCCGCCGCCCACGCGGCGGGCCACGACAGACCGCGCGCCCGCGCTTCGCCCCATCACCCATGAAAAAGCCAATTTCGCTCACGTTCCTCACCATCGCCTGCGTCGCGTTCGCCTGGCCCGTCGCCCGGGCCGCCGAGCCGACGCCGATTCAACCGCGCGAGGTCATCCGCGTTTTCAACGGCAAGGACCTCTCGAACTTCACCACGTGGGAGACGAAGCACGGCAAGGCGGATCCCGACAAGGTGTTCACCGTCGTCGACCAGATCGACGGCGCGCCGGCGATCCGGTGCAGCGGACAGTATTTCGGCGGCATCATCACCAAGGACGCCTACACGAACTACCGGATGGTGGTGGAGTTTCGCTGGGGCCCTGTCACCTGGGAGCCGCGCAAGGACAAGGCGCGCGATTCCGGCATCCTGCTGCACGCCCAGGGCGAGGAGGGAAACTACACGAAGGACTTCAAGGGCGCGTGGATGCGCTCGGTGGAGTTTCAGATCATCGAGGGCGGCACGGGTGACGTGATCCTGGTCAACGGCTACGAACGCGGGAAGCCGGACCCCATCGGCCCGCGGCTGAAGACCAAGGTCACCGAAGGCACGAAGCGCTGGAACCCCAACGGGGTGCCGGCGGAGTTCACGCGCAGCCGGATCGACTGGCTGCGGCGAGATCCGGAGTGGAAGGACGTCCTGGGATTCCGGGGACGCGCCGATGCCGAGAAGCCGGTGGGCGAGTGGAACCACCTCGAGGCGATCGTCGACGGCGGCAACATCACGTATTTCGTGAACGGCGAAAAGGTGATGGAGGCCTGGGACGGCACCTACACGGCGGGCCGGCTGATGTTCCAATCGGAAGGCGCCGAGATCTATTTCCGGAAAATCGAACTGCATCCGCTGAAGAAATGAGGACGCGGACCAGAGCAGTTGAATGTGGAAAGCGGAAAAGTGGGAAAAGGACCTAGTGACGAGTTGGTCCGGCATACTCCGTTTCCTGATTTCCTGCTTTCCACATTGAATATTCTACATTCCCCAACCCCACGCACCCCATGTCCACGCTCCTCCAATCCGCCATCAAGTTCCGGCTCTCGGTCTTCATGTTCCTCCAGTATTTCATCTGGGGGGCGTGGTATGTGAGCATGGGGCCGTATCTGGCCGTGACGCTCAAGTTCGAGGGCGCCCAGATCGGGCTCGCCTACGGTGCGTTCGCGATCGGTGCGATGATTTCGCCGTTTCTGGTCGGACTGATCGCCGACCGCTATTTCGCCTCGGAGAAACTGCTCGCGGTCCTCGGCATCCTCGGCGGCGTCGTGATGTTCCTCATTCCGAGCTGCACCACGTTCGGGACGTTCTACCCGATGCTGATCCTCTACTGCGCCCTCTATGTGCCGACGCTCGCGCTGGGCAACTCGCTCTCCCTGCATCATCTCGCCAACCCCAAGGTGGACTTTCCGCGGGTGAAGATGCTCTCCGCGGTCGGCTGGATCGCGGGGCTCTTCGGGCTGGGCTTCATCGCGAGCGCGGAATCACCCACGCAGTTCTATCTCGCGGGTGGGGCCTCGATCGTGTTCGGGCTGTTCTCGCTGGGTTTGCCCCACACGCCGCCGAAGAAGACCGGCGCCAACGTCAGCCTGGGCGAGATCCTCGGGCTGGATGCGCTCGCGCTGCTGAAGAAGCCCTCCTTCGCGATCTTCATCCTGTGCATGTTTCTCATCTGCATCCCGCTCTACTTCTACTTCGTAAATCTCGGCGTCTATCTCACGCAGTTGAAGTGGACGAGCATGCTGGAGAAGACCTCGCTCGCGCAGGTGTCCGATGTGATCTTCTTCCTGCTGCTGCCGTTTTTCCTCCGGCGCTTCGGCTACAAGGTCACGATCTTCATGGGCATCCTGTGCTGGGTGGCGCGCTACTTCGCGCTGGGCTTCAGCGTGGACGCCGCCGGCGCGCAGACGGCGCTCATCTTCACCGCGATCCTGCTGCACGGCGCGTGCTATGATTTCCTGTTCATCGCCGGCCAGCTCTACGTCGACGAGCAGTGCAACGAACGCATCCGGGGCGCGGCGCAGGGTTTCATCGCCTTCATCCTGTGGGGTGTCGGCGCCTTCGTGGGCACCTATCTCGCGGGCGAAGTGATGGGCCGCCATGCGCTGGCGACGCCGGTC
>CAZENI010000204.1:0-13039 GCA_964513055.1 uncultured Opitutus sp. | reverse complement strand
ATCAGTAGAAAGGGGGACGTGGTGAGCGCATCACTCGGAGTGAAACGTGGGTGGCCCACGGAACACACGGATGACACGGAAGGAACCGATTTGGACCGGAGGTGGATCACAGCGCCCGTGGCTCCACATGCGGCCGCTCAACCCAAGAGCATTTCGCCGAAGATCAGGACGAGGACGATTACGGCGAGCGGGAAGTATTCCCATTTGAACACCGCCTTCTCGGTTCCGGACGTGGAGTAGCTGACTTCTTTCACCTCATAGCGGTCGAGCCGTCGGAGAAAATACACCAGGGCCGCGGCCAGCGTGCCGAAGACCACGAGCCCGATGGCGCCATTGAGCGCGCAGACCCACAGCGGCTGGGTTTCCAAAGGCACCGCGAAATAGAGTCCGGCCTTGATCAGGGCGAAGACCAGCGCGCCGGCATACGGACGCCTTTTCCAGCGCGTGGCGCCGAAGACGAGCAGGAGAAGGAGGATGTTGGGGAGCATGGAGCGAGGGGCGGGGCCGGGCTAAAGAGAGGGACGAGTAACCAGAAAAGCTGTAATCAATAGTAAGGCGGTTTCGGATGAGTCTGACCTATCCCGCCGCGCCGTAGGCGACGTTGCCACCGGGCGCGATGGTGAGCACGTGGGAGTCGCGCAATTGCCGGACGACGGTCTCGACTTTGTCGGGGGTGGATTCCTTTCCGAGGGCTGTCGTGATATGCGCTCGTAGCGCCCTTTCCGTCAGCGGGCGGTTCTTGTTGTTTGGATTGGCCATGCGGGCGAACACCCTGGCGGATTTGTCCACTGCGAGTTTCGCGTTTGCGATCGCGGATCTGGCGGGGGCGGAGCGCTTCGGGTGAGATTGAACCACAGAGGCACAGAGCGCACGGAGAAAGCCATTGCCTGACGATGCTGCCAGCTCCGGAGACTCACCTGCCGGGCGAAGTGATCCTCACCGGTATCCCTCTGCGTTCCCGATGCGGAGCCGGCTGGCAGTGAGTTCCGCCGCGCACGGCCGCTCACCCGTTCAGCGTGAAGACAATCGGGACTTGCAGGACCGTCACCACGGGCTGGCCGGCGGCGTTGCGGGCGGGTTGGAAGCGCCACTGGCGCACGGCGGCGAGTGCGGAATCGGCGAACTCGACGTCGGGGGCGCGCAGCGCAACGGCGTGCGAGACGAGCCCTTCTTCGTTGACCGCAAACTGGACCAACACCTCGCCCGTCACGCCGGCCCGGCGCGCCTCGAACGGATACGTGGGGCGCGCTTGAAAGATCACGGATAGTCCCGTCCCGCCGACGGCGCCGCGCGGGAAATCTGCGGGCACGGTGTTTTCCACCGGCCGAAACACGAAGCTGCCGGGCGGCGCCGCCGGCAAATCGTAGACCTCGATCAACGCGACGCCGCTGGTGTTGCCGACGCCGCTCGCCTGGGCGGTGTAGCTGCCGGGCGGCAAACGCACCACCAGCACGGCGTCGCGCGTGGTGGCGTTGCCGAGCGGGAACGCGCCGACGCTCGCGAACGCCTGGCTCCAGCCGGCGCCGGTCAGCCAGTCGTCGTTGTAGCCCAGTTCGGTGGCGCGGCTGCTGAAGAGCCGGAGCTGCGGGTTGGCGAGCGCGCCCGTGACGCCGAAGGCGCCGAGCGTGGGGCCGACCGCGCGGATGAGCACCGTCTTTGGCGTGTCGCCCGAGATGCCGAAGCCGATCGTGAGCACTGCCGCGCCGGTGCCGGCGGTGCTGCGCGTGGAAATGTTGCTGAGGTGCGCGGTGGGCGTGCCGGGGTCGGCATCGTAGCCCTCGACGAGCGCGATGCCCGGGCCGCTGGTGGCGACGAGGTGCGCGGAATACGAACCGGCGGGGAGCGAGAGGAGCAGCGCGGCGTCGCGGGAACTGGCGGGCAGGCGAAACGCGCCCACGGAGTCGCCGACCGTGGCGACGGCGGTCGCGTTGTCCCAGTTGTCATTGCTGTTGATCGCGGTGTTTGCGGCGTTGAACAGCCGGAGTTCGGGATCGGTGACGGCGCCACCGACGCCGAAGACGCTGAGCGTGGGGCCGACGCCGCGGATGAGGAGTTGTTTGGAGCCGGTCCCGCCGATGGTGAACCCGACGATGAGCGTGTCGGCGCCCGAGCCTGCGGAGGAGCGGACGGAGACATTCGTCAGGCGGGAGTCCGACCACGCCAACGCGGGAAGGAGGGCGAGGAGAAGGCGGGCGGCGATTTGGGGGCGCATGGAGAGAGACGGCGGCGGACCGTGAGCCATCGAAGCGTCGCGGTGGGGGTGTTGAAAGGGGGAAATCTACCGGAATGCCGGTAGTGGGATCGGTGCGTGGAGTTGGAGACGGGCCGCGTCGTCGTGCAGTGAGCGCGTGGTGCGCGGGGCGCCGTGGCGTCCTTGCCGCTTGCCTCCGGGCGCGGCGGCGGGTTTATCAGCGGCCGTGCGACTCCACCCCGTTCTCACTGCACTCTGCCTGCTGGCCGCCCCGTTGTGGGCGGCGGATGACTACAAGCCCGGTCCCGATTCCGCGGTGCAGGCCGTGCCGCACGGCGAGGTGCGGCAGGCCACGTTCACCACGAGCGCGATTTTTCCCGGCACCACGCGCGACTATTTCGTCTACGTGCCGAAGCAATACGACCCGGCGAAGCCCGCGTGCCTGATGGTGTTCTTCGACGGCGGCGGCATGATGAAGGCCGACGGCGCGTATCGGGTGCCGGTCGTATTCGACAACCTGATCGCGAAGAAGGAGATGCCCGTGACCATCGCCGTCGGGATCAACCCCGGCATGATCCTGCCGACGCTGCCCGGCCCCAAGGCGCGCAGCAACCGCAGCCTCGAATACGATTCGCTCGGCGACGCGAACGTCCGCTTCCTCCTCGACGAACTCCTCCCCGTCGCGACCAAGGGCCTGAACATCACCGCGGATCCCGCGGGCCGCGCGGTGTGCGGCAACAGCTCGGGCGGCATCGCGGCCTTTACGGTGGCGTGGGAGCGGCCGGACGTTTTCCGGAAGGTCGTGAGCCACATCGGCAGCTTCACGAACATCCGCGGCGGGCACGTCTATCCCTCGCTCATCCGGAAGACGAAGCCGGCGAAGCCGCTGCGGGTCTTCCTGCAGGACGGCAGCAACGATCTCGACAATCTCCACGGCAACTGGCCGCTGGCGAACCAGGACATGGCGGCGGCACTGAAGTTCGCGGGCTACGACCACCGGTTCGTGCTCGGCGACGGCGGCCACTCCGGCAAGCACGGCGGTGCCATCTTTCCCGATACGCTCCGCTGGCTGTGGCGCGACTGGCCGAAGGAGTGACGCTCACGACGTCGCAGTCGGCATGATTTGAAGCAGGAAGCCAGGAGACCAGGAACGGAGACTTCTGCTTCATGGCTTCCTGGTTTCCTGCTTCACCCCTTTCCCCGTTTCAGGCGCAAGCCGAAGTCCAAACCCGAAATTCTGCAATGACCGCTCCGAATATCATCCTCCGCCTGGCGCCGGTCGTCAGTGCCTTCGCGCTTACGGCTTGCCTGCTGTCGTCACAGACGTCCGCCGCCGACGGCGGCGCCTTCAATGCCACGCGGGATCACGAGGTGCAGCCGGGTGTGCCGCAGGGCAAGGTCGTGCCGATGCCGGCGCTGGCGTCGAAGATTTTTCCCGACACGACGCGCGACTGGTTCCTCTACGTGCCGGCGCAATACCAGCCGGACGGCACGGCGGCGCTGATGGTGTTCCAGGACGGGCAGAACTACATCAATCCGAAGGGCAACTGGCGCGTGCCGATCGTCTTCGACAACCTGATCGCGCGCGGCGAGATGCCGGTGACGATCGCGGTGTTCGTGAATCCCGGACACGACGCGACCAAGGGCAAGGCCAAGAGCCCCACGGCGGGCAGCAACCGCAGCTTCGAATACAACTCCCTCGGCGACCGCTACGCGCGTTTCCTGCTCGAGGAGATTCTGCCGGTGGTGGCGCAGCAGTATCCGTTTTCCAAGGATCCCGGGCGGCGCGCCCTCGGCGGCTCGAGCAGCGGCGGGATCGCGGCCTTCACCGTGGCGTGGGAGCGGCCGGACCAGTTCCGGAAGGTGTTTTCGACGGTGGGCAGCTTCGTGAACCTGCGCGGCGGCCACGACTACATCGGGCTCATCCGCAAGACCGAGCGCAAGCCGCTGCGGGTGTTCCTGCAGGATTCGACGGGCGACAACGACAACCAGTTCGGGCACTGGCCGACGGCGAACCAGCTCATGCACGCGTCGCTGAAATACATGGGCTACGACGTGCGCCTGGAATTCGCCGAGGGCTACGGCCACAATGGCAATCACGGCGGCTCGATCTTTCCGGACGCGCTGCGCTGGCTCTGGCGGCAGGAGCAGCCCGCGGTGGCGATCAACACGAAGGGCGACCTCGCCGTGGACATGACGCTGCACCGCCTGCTGATCGACGGCGAGGGCTGGCAGCCCGCGGTCGAGGGGCTGGTGTTCGCCGACGCGGCGTGCGCGGACGCGGCGGGGAATTTCTATTTCTCGGACGTGCGCGGCAACGGCATCTACCGCCTCGGCGCCGACGGTGCGAAGATCAAGGTGAGCGACGCGACGGCGAGCGGGATGAAGTTCGGGCCCGACGGCCGGCTCTACGGCTGCCTCGGCGCGAAGAAACACATCTTCGCCCTCGATCTCGCCAGCGGGGCAATGGAGACGATCGCGGAGAACGTGCAGCCGAACGACATGGTCATCACGGATCGCGGGCACATCTATTTCACGGAGACGGGGAAGAAGCAGGTGACGATGGTCGACGTGGCGACGAAGACGGTGCGCGTCGGCGACACCGGCCTGGCCGGGCCGAATGGCATCTCGCTCTCGCCGGACCAGGGCACGCTGGCGGTGAGCGAGTCGCAGGGGCAGTTCGTCTGGACGTATCGGATTAATCCGGACGGCGCGCTCGACGCCAAGGGCGCCTACATGACGCTGCGCCGCCCGATCGATCCGAAGGGCGAGTTCAAGGCCGGCGAACTGCCGCCCTATCTCCCGCGCTCGAGCGGCGACGGGATGACGAGCGACACGCTCGGCCGGTTTTATGTGACCTCGGCACTGGGCGTGCAGGTGTTCGATCCCACGGGCCGGCTCTGCGGGGTGGTCGACAAGCCGGTGGCCGATAAAGGCATCACGAGCTGCGTGCTCGCCGGTCCGCAGCGCGATATCCTCTATGTGACGAGCGGCGACCGGATTTTCCGCCGGAAGGTGCAGGCGACGGGGAATCCGGTCGCGCTGGCGGCGAAGCCCTGATCCGGGACCGGGTCGGGGAAAGCAGAGCGCGCGTTGAGAAAGGTCTTGGCCGGTAGCGGAAGCCGTGAGGCTTTCGCGGCGGCGCCTCGCGGCCCCGGGCGAAACGCTCACGCGTTCCGCTACCGTCCCCATCGGGCTCCGCCGCAACGGCGCGTTTCCGGCCTGGAATGGCGAGCCGCAGATCGCATTCTTCGCGTCCGCTTGCAGCGCACCGCCGTCGTTTCGGTTGCGTTCGCCGCGGTGATGCGCAACGCCTTTTGCGCGCACATGAAGGCTTCCGATTTCTTTTCCCTGCCCCCGTCGCTCGCGGCGTTCGCGCGGCATTTTCCGGCGGAGTTGCCGCCGTGGGAGTGGCTGAAGCGGATCGGGGCGGCGCTCGCGGACGTGACGGAGGCGCCTAGCGCGCCGCCGTGCCCGCCCGGCGTGGCGATCGAGGGGAGGGTCTGGATTCACCCGAGCGTGAAGCTGCCGCCGACGGCGACGATTCTCGGGCCGGTGTGGATCGGGGCCGGGTGCGAGATCCGGCCGGGCGCGTTCATCCGCGGCAACGTGATCGTGGGTGAGAGCTGCGTGCTCGGCAACGCGTGCGAGTTCAAGAACTGCCTACTGATGGACGGCGTGCAGGTGCCGCACTTCAGCTATGTGGGCGACTCGATCCTCGGCAACCGCGCGCATTTCGGCGCGGGCGTGATCTGCTCCAACCTCCGGCTCGATCAACAGCCGATCGTCGTGCGCGCGGCGGACGCCGTCTACGAGACGGGACTGCGGAAGTTCGGGGCGATCGTGGGCGATGCGGCCGAGGTGGGCTGCAATGCCGTGCTCAACCCCGGCACGCTGCTCGGCCCGCGCTCGCTGGTGACGCCGACCCTGTCCTTCAGCGGCGTGCTACCGCCCAACACGATCGCACATTGCCGGCCGGAGATTCGACTGATTCCGCGGCGGGACTGAGGCGGGGAATCTTTCTCTTTCCTCTTTCTCTTTCCACTTTCTCTCCGGAGACTGCGAATCTGAGAAAGATAAAGAGAAAGAACCAAGAGAAAGATCAATGCGCACCCTCACCGGCATCCAGCCTTCCGGCACGCTTCACATCGGCAACTATTTCGGCGCGATGCGCCCGGCGATCGCCGCGCAGGCGCGGGGCGAGTGTTTCTACTTCATCGCGGACTATCACTCGATGACGTCGCTCTTCGATCCGGCGGAGCGGCGGAAGAACACGCTCGGCGTCGCGCTCGACTGGCTCGCCTGCGGGCTCGATCCGAAGCATAGCGTGTTCTGGCGGCAGAGCGACGTGCCCGAGGTGGTCGAGCTGATGTGGCTGCTGGGCACGTTGGCGCCGATGGGCCTGCTTGAGCGCGCGCACAGCTACAAGGACAAGACGGCGAAGGGGATTTCGCCCAATTTCGGGCTGTTCGCGTATCCCGTGCTGATGGCCGCGGATATCCTGCTTTACGATACGCAGCGCGTGCCGGTGGGGCGCGACCAGAAGCAGCACGTGGAGATGACGCGCGACCTCGCGATCAAGTTCAACCTGACCTACGGCGAGACCTTCGTGGTGCCGGAGTCGGAGATCCGCGACGACCTGGCGGTGATTCCCGGGCTCGACGGCCAGAAGATGAGCAAGAGCTACGGCAACACGATCGACATCTTCGGCGAGGAGAAGGCCACGCGGAAGAAGATCATGGGGATCGTGATGGATTCGCGCACGCCGGCCGAGCCGAAGCCGGATGCGGACCGGAACCTCGCGATCCAGCTCCTGAAGCTCTTCGCGCCGGAAGAGGTCTCGCTGGACTTCGAAAACCGGCTGCGCGCGGGCGGGCTGGGCTACGGCGATTTGAAGAAGGCTCTCTTCGAGCACTACTGGAACCACTTCGCGGCCGCGCGCGCGCGGCGCGCCGAGCTGGCGGCCAATCTCGACCACGTGGAGGCGGTGCTGCGTGACGGCGCGGAGCGCGCGCGGGCGGTGGCGGGTGCGGTGAGCAAACGGGCCCGGAAGGCGTGCGGGCTGGAGTGAGGGAGACGGAATCAAACCAGGGAGAAGCCGGAAGCCGGGAACCGGGAACGAACAAGACCGGGATTAATTCAGAAGCCAGAAAGCTAGGAAGTCCGATTCCTGGTCTCCTGCTTGGCTTATCGGTCGGTGGATCGGCGTTGCGGATTACTCGGAGCGCAGCGCCTCGATCGGGTTCACCTGCGCGGCGCGGCGGGCCGGGAGCCAGCAGGCGAGCAGCATCGTGGCGCAGAGGGCCGCGACGTTGGCGAGCAGCAGCCAGAAGCCCGGGAGCTGCATCTCGGTCGTGGTGCGGTGGAGGAAGGTGTTGAGCGCGTAGAAGCCGGGGACGCCGAGGAGCACGCCGAGGCCGAGCAGGCGCGCGGCTTCGCCGAACACCAGGCGCATGATATCGCCGTAGGCCGCGCCGAGCGCGATGCGCACGCCGATGTCGCGCGTGCGCTGCGCCGTGAGTTGCGAGATGACGCCGAAGAGTCCGACGCCGGCGATCAGCAGTCCCATCGCGGCGGAGATCGCGAGGTTGGCGATCACGAGATTCACGTTCGAGAGGTTGCGCTCGACCTGGGCGCGGACGGCGCCGGGCTGCGCCACGGGCAGGTCGGCGTCGAGTGCGGCGACGGTGCGGCGGACGGCCGCCGCGAGCGTCTCGGGCGGCGTGGCGGCGCGGACGGCGAGCGTGACGAAGCGGTTGGGCGCTTGCAGGAGCGGGCGATAGAGCTGCAGCCGTGTCTCGGGCGCGTCGATCCGCACGGGGAATTTCACGTCGCCCACGACCCCGACGATCTCCAGCCACGGGTCGTTTTCCGAGATCCGCACGCGGCGGCCGAGCGGGCTGATGCCCGGTGGAAACTGGCGTGCGAGCGCCTCGTTGATCACGGCGACGGGCGGGTCGTCAGCTTTCAGGTTCGGCCGGAAGAACGCGCCCTGTTGCAACGGCACGCCGATCGTCGCGAAGTAGTCGGGGGACACGGCCGCGATCTGCGCGGCCGGCTCGCGGCCGCGTTCCGCCGGGGGCAGGCCGTCGAAGCCGAGCCGCACGGTGCGGCCGACGGCTGAGAGCGGGAGTCCCGTCGTGAGCGCGACGTGCTGGGCGCCGGGCAGGGCGGCGAGGCGTTCGAGCAGCGCGGCGTGAAACGCGCTCGTCTGCGCATCGTCGGCGTAGCGGCTGGCGGGGAGCGCGAGGGAGCCGGCGAACAGGCCGTCGATTTTCCAGCCGACTTCGCGGCGGAAGAACTGTTTCGCGCCGACACCGAAGGAGGCGGCCACGCCGACCAGCGCCAACGCGAGCGCCATCTCGCCGACGATCAACGCGCGCTTCAGCCGCTGGTGCGCCGGGCCGGCGGTCGCGGAACGCGAGCCCTCCTTCAACGCCTCCGCCGCCGGGGCGCGGGCGGCGAGCCAGGCCGGCACGAGGCCGAACGCCAGGCCGCTCGCCACCGCGCAGACGGTGGCAAAGAGCAGCACCCGACCGTCGAGTGGGATGGCGAAGCCCTCCTCGTTGTTGATGATCAGGAGACGGCCGATGATCGCGTTGGACCAGGAGGCGATGAGCAATCCGAGGACACCGCCCGCGAGCCCGAGCACGAGACTCTCGATCAGCAGCGGCATCATCAACTGGCGCCGGCTGCCGCCGAGCGCGGCGCGCAACGCGAATTCGCGGACGCGGCCGAGCGCGCGGGCGACCTGGAGGCTGGCGAGGTTGGCGCAGGCGATGAGCAGCATGGTGAGCGACAGCCCGGTCATCAGCCAGATGAGGCCGCGGCTCACGCCGTCGGTGTTGGAGTCGTGCAGGCTGACCGCGCGCAGGCCGTCGCTGCGGTTCTCGTTGGGAAAATCGCGGCTGAGGCGGGCCGCGATGGTGCCGAGTTCCCCCTCGGCCTGGCGGAGCGCGACGCCGGGCTTGAGCCGTGCGACGGCATGCATCCAGGCGCGGCGGCGGTCGGTGCGGTAGGTGGGCTGCAGGAAGCGTGGCACGAGCACCTCCACGGCGCCCCAGACGAGCGGGGCGTCGAAGTGCTCGGGCAGCACGCCGACGATCGTGAACGGCTCGCGGTTGATTCGCACGGTGCGGCCGATCACGGACGGGTCGTGGCCGTAGCGGCGCGCCCAGGCGCGCTGCGTGATCACCGCGACGGCGGGCCGGCCCGGCTGGTCTTCACCCGGCGCGAAACCGCGGCCGAGCGACGGCTGCACCTGGAGCACGTCGAGGAAATCCGCGGTGACCGTCATCCCGGCGACCAGTTCGGCCGGCTGGCCCGGTTCGCCGAGGGTGTAGCTGTCGCCGTTGAAGATCGCGATCGACGTGAACGAGGTGGCGGCCTCGCGCAGCGCGAGCATGTCGGCGGGTGTGAGCGGGCGCGACGCGGACTGCGGCGAGGTGCGGAAGATGCGGACGAGCCGCGTGCTCTCCGGGTAGGGCAGCAGCCGCAGCAGAAACGCGTTGGTGAGGCTGAACGAGCCGGCGCTCAACCCGATGCCGAGCCCGAGCGTGAGGATGGCGACGAGGGTGAAACCGGGAGCGTTGAGAAGCTGACGGAGCGCGAAGCGGAGATCGTTCATGTTCTGCCACGGTCGGTGCCGCCGGCGCGTGGGGCGCGGGCGGCAAGGGTTTGCGGACGGGTGATGGCCGCGCGGGGCGCGGTGGGCGGTGGAGAACGGCGGAGACTTTAGCAAAGCGCGTTCCAACGTCCACGCCGTTCACGATCGAGCGGGGGCCGAGCGCGTTGCGCGATTCGGGGATTTTTCGCCGCTGGCGGCGCGCACCGGGGGCGGGATCGGCGCGTCCCTGCGGCGGGACGACCGCAGCAGGCGTGCTAATCGCGCGGCAACGGACGCGCAGCCGCGTCAGATCACGCGCTCGACCGGCGGCTGCAGGCGGGCGATTTCCGCCATGATGCGTTCGCTGGCGATCTGGTAGCGCTCCTTGCCGGCGCGCGGCTCGTCGTAGACCGAGGGCGGAATCGGCGTTCCGAATACGACGGAGACCGGCGTGCCGAGGCGCGGCACTTTCATGCCCTTGCCGAAGGCCTCGAAGGAGCCGAAAATCCGGACCGGCAGCACCGGCACCTGCGTGCGGCAGGCCATGAAGCCGACGCCGGGCTTCGCGGGCTGCAGCCGGCCGTCGAGCGAGCGCGTGCCCTCGGGGAAGAGGATCATCACCTTGCCCTCGGCGAGCGCGCGCAGCACGCGTTTCAAGGCGCCGACATCCTGGCCGCCGTCGCGGTCGACCGGGATCGTGCCGACGGTGTCGAGCCACCAGGAGGCCGCGCCGCCCTTCCAGAGCGTCTTGCGCGCGAAGAAACACATCTGCCGCGGCACCTGGCTGCCGATGAACGGCGGGTCGAGGTGGCTCGCGTGGTTGGCCGCGATGAGGAAGGCGCCGTGGCGCGGGATGTTTTCCGTGCCGGCGACCTCGCCGCGAAAGAGCATGTGATAGATCGTCGCGAGCGCATAGTGGCTCACGCCGTAAACCCGCTCCATCTCGGCCTGCGGAAACGCCCAACTCATGGGCCGGCCAGTTTCAGCGCGATCGGTTGGGCCATCGTCTCGACCACTTCCGCGAGGGTCAGGTGCGTGCTGTCGATCGACACGGCGCCGGGCGGGCAGGCGAGGGGGGCGGTCTTGCGCGTGGTGTCGAGGCGGTCGCGCTCGTTGATCGAATCCTGTCCGCCCTCGCTCGCGCGGCGGCGGGCGCGCTCCGCGGGATCCGCCTGCAGAAAGAAACGGAACGTCGCGTCGGGAAAAATCACCGAGCCGATGTCGCGGCCCTCCATCACGAGGCCGCGAAAACCGCGCGCCCGGGCCACTTCCGCCTGGCCGCGTTGGTAGGCGAGCAGGGCGTTCCGCACTTCCGGAATCGCGGCGAAATGCGAGACGTGGTCGTTGACGTGGCGGGTGCGGATCTCGGCGTCGGGCACCACGCGGCCGCCGATCTCCATCTGGGCGGAGCGGCCTTCGACGCGCGTGCCGAGCGCGAGGGCGGAAACCGCGGCGCGCACGGAGCCGATGTCGTCCGGTTTCACGCCCTGGCGCAGGAGCTCCGCCGTGAGCGCGCGGTAGAACGAGCCGGTGTCCACATGGAGGAGATTGAAGCGTTCGCTGAGGGTGCGCGAGGACGACGACTTGCCGGAGGCGGCGCCGCCATCGATGGCGACAATGAGGAGAGGAGGGAGGGACATCAGGTTTGCGAAGGCTTCAACGACTCCGTGCGCAAGTGCTCCAGCAACTCAAAAAAGTGCGGAAATGTTTTGGCGCAGCAGGCGGGGTCCCGGATCGTCAGCCACGGGCGGCCGTCGCCGTGGAGATCGTGGCAGCCGAGAATCCCGAAGCTCATCGCGAAGCGGTGGTCGTGATACGTTTCGATCGTCTGGCCGGCGCGCAGCGGTCGCGGATGAATCTCGAGCGCGTCCTCGGTCTCGATCACGTGCTGGCCGAGGCGCGTCAGCTCGCGGGCCATGCCGGCGACGCGATCCGTCTCCTGCTTGCGCGTGTGCGCGATGCCGGTGATGCGCGTCGGGCCGTCGAGCAGCGGCGCGACGGCGGCGAGGGTGAGAAACGTGTCGGAGATGGCCTTGAAGTTGCGTTCGGCGAGTCCGTGGCGCGGCGCACCGTGGGCGAAGACGACGTCGAGCCCGTGCGGGCCGGCGGAGACGATCGCGCCGACGGCGCGCACGACGTCGGCGAACGCGGTGTCGCCCTGCAGGCCGCGATGCGCGTCCTGCGCGCCGAGGAGCGTGAGCCGGCCGCCAGTCACGAGTGGCAGCGCGAGGAAGTAGCTCGCGGCGGAGGCGTCGGGCTCGATCGCATAGGTGCCGGCGGCGAGCGCGTAGGGGCGCGCCCGCGCCAGAATGGTGAAAGAGCGATCGTCGAGGCGCCGCACCAGCGGTGTGCGGTCGGACGCGAAGGACTGCATGACCTGCGCGGTCATGTCGACGTAGCTCCAGCGCACGCTGCCGCGGAGCGTGACGTGAACATCACCGCGCGCGAGGGGCGCCACCATCAGGAGGGCGGAGAGGAGCTGGCTGCTTTCGCTGGCGTCGAGTTCGACGGAGCCACCGGCGAGACCGCGGGCATGAACCTCAAGCGGAAAGAAACCCTCCTCGCCCGTGCAGCGGATGTCGGCGCCGAGCGCGCGCAGGGCGTCGAGCAGGGGCTTCATCGGGCGCTTGCGCATTTGCGGCACGCCATCGAGGCGGAAGAGGCCGCGGGGGGCCGCGGCGCAGAGGGCGGTGAGAAAGCGCGCGGCGGTGCCGGCGAGGCCGACAAACAGATCTGCGTTCGACGCGGGAATTTCGCCGCCGCGGCCCTCGACCTGGATGGTCTGTGCGCCGGCGTCTTCCGTGACCACGAAACCGAGCCGGCGGAGCGCCTCACCCATCAGGTGTGTGTCCTCGCTGAAGAGCGCGCCGGTCAGCGTCACCGGCGCGTCGCTCAACGCCGCGAGCAGCAATGCGCGATTCGTGATGCTCTTCGAGCCCGGCAGCGCCACTTCGCCGCGCACGGGACGCGTGAAGGGCGGGATCGGCAGGAGGTCGGGCAGAGGCATGGAAGGGCGAGCGTCGCGGACGCGCGCGCGCGCGCCAAGGAGTTTTTCAGGCCGGCGCGGCGATGGGCCGGGCGGTGGCGCCGCTGGCCTTGAGATGGGCGCGCAGCACGACGGCGAGCGCGGTGGCCGCCTCCGCTTCGTCGTAGCAGACGGCGTCCGCCCCCGCCTCCTCGAGCGCGCCGCCGCTCGTGAGGTAGCGCGCGCGGGCGAGGGTGACGATGGTGGGATTCAACTC
>CAZENI010000203.1:0-13055 GCA_964513055.1 uncultured Opitutus sp. | reverse complement strand
AGCGCACTCTCACCGGGGTCCTCTGGGCCGACGATAGCGAAGGCCTGGTTCGCCTGCTCGAAAACGGCTTCAACCTTACGGCGGAACGCGACGGCAACGTCGTTCGCCTGCGCGCGCGCCGGTAGGCGAGCGTAGCATTTGCCGCCCCGCCTGGAGTCCGCCCTCCCCGCCGGCCGCGCGGCTGATGGCGAAGCCGGCGCCGTTCGGATTTTTTTCGAAGCGGGTAATCATTTCGAGCCAGTGGTTAGTCTGCTTGTTGGCGGCGTTGCGGGAAGATCCGGCGCGATCGCGCCGTCCTTCAATCCGCCTTAATGCAAACCCTTCGTCCGCGTTCTTCCTGCCGCCCTTTCTGGCGGGCATTCGCCCTCGGGCTCCTCACCACCGCGCTTTGCCTGCCCGCCCAGTCGATCGCCACGGAACAGCGGACCACCTATGCCATCCCGGCCGATGCGGCCGCCCGCTCCCTCAAACTCTTCTCGGAGCAGTCGGGTCGCACATTGATCGCAGACGGCGAGGTGCTTCGTGGAGTGAAGACCAACGCCGTGCGCGGCGAGATGACCCCGCAGGAAGCCGTCGATCGCCTGCTGGCCGGCACGAGCTTGATGGCCTCCGCCGATCCGCAAACCGGCGCCTTTGCCATCAAACGGACTGAATCCCCAAACGCCGTCCGGGCGGCGCAACCGACGCCAAGCGACCGCCCGAAAAAAAATCCGGCTCCCGAGAAGGACGAAACGGTTCGTCTTACGGCCTTTGAAGTTCAGGCCACGACCGACACCAGCTACGGCGCGCTCAATTCCAATTCGATCACGCGCTTCAACGTGGAGCTCGCGACGATGCCCGTCTCGGCGGACATCTTCACGAAGGCATTCATGGACGACGTCGCCGCCTCTTCGGTCGAGGCGCTGATTCAGGAATACTCCGCTGGAGCCGGTTTCTCGACGTCCGATCCTGGCGGCCAGGCCGCCTCGGTGCAACCCGGCGACCTCGTCGGCACGTCCTACATCCAGTTGCGCGGCCTCAGCACGCCGCTCAGCCAGCGCGACGGCTTCATGCCGGTGGGCTCCTACAACGCCCCCGGCTCCACCGGCGTCGGGCTGACGAGCAATTTCGACGTCGAGCGCGTCGAGGTCATCCGAGGACCGCAGGCGCTGCTCTACGGCGCGGGCGGCGCAGGGGGCGTGATCAACATCACGTCCAAGATGGCCCACTTCGACCGGAAGGAAGGCAAGGTGCTGTATCGGATAAACCAATATGGCATGAAGCAGGCCGAGCTGGACCTGAACTACGGCGGCAAAGGCCTCGCGGTGCGGGCGGCGTTTCTGCATCAGGAACAACAGGCCCGGCGCCTCAACATCGGGGGGCCGATCAACGCCCAGTATGTGCAGTTTGCCGCCAGCCTCTTCGGCCACACCACCGTTCGCCTTTCGCTCGAGCAGTCGAAGTTTGCCCGCATCGCCAACAGCAATGTGATCGCCAACCTGCGGCCCACCGACCCACGCAACGGTTACTCGCTGCAATATCTGCTCGCGACCAATCGGGCCGGCGCCACCGATCCGGTCACCGGCGCGCCGTATGCGAGCGGGGCTTTGGTCAACGGACGCCTCGATTGGGATAATGTGAATTCCCTCGCCGGCGCGATGAGCAGCGATCTCACCGTCACGGACTTCGCCCAGCTCACCGCGGATACCAAGTGGAACCGCTGGCTCTCCACGCAATTCGCGGTCGGCTATAACAACTACTGGAATCAAGTGACCAACGGCGGCCTGAGCCTCCGCAGCCCCGGCGCCAACGGCAATCCGCTTCCCGGCTGGTCGATGCAGGGCACCCTGTCCGACCTGACGCTTCCCGCCGTGTCGAAGGGCGTGCGGTTTTCCGCCCTTGCCACGCACGAGCTGTTTCGCGGCGCCGGGAAGAGTCAGACGATCGCGGGCGCCGACTTCTGGCGGACCGAGCTCAGCGAGATCGGCTACCGGCCTTTTGTCGCCGACGGGGATTTCAACGCCATCGTCAATCCCGCCATCGCGGCGAACAATGGTCGCACGATCATGCCCGTCCAATTCTGGTCGCTGGACAGCGGCATCGTCATGCGTCCGCTCGGTAACCCCTTCGCGAAGCGCACGACCATCAACGGCGTCAACTACGTCCGCCAGCTGACCAATCCCCCGACCGCCGCCCAGCGCACGCCGCAAAACCCCCTCGGCGTCACCTTGGGCGGCGGCTCCTACGTCTCATCGCGGCTCATCAACCGGGGCCTCTTCGCCGCCAACACCACCCACTGGTTCGACCACCGCCTCACCACCCTCGCCGGCGTGCGGTTCGCTTATTCGGACTACGACCGCTACGACCAACAAACGCCGGTCAACCACAAGCAGGCGATTTCGGATACGGCGAATTTCAACCTGGGCGCCAACTACGCGCTGCTGAGCTGGCTCCGCCCCTACATCGGAATCTCCGACTCCAACCAACCCCCGGCCGTCGTCGCCCTCGGGCCGACGGGCGAGGTGCCGAAACCGGCGCATGGTCTCGGCGCCGAAGTCGGGCTGAAGTTCGCCAACAGCTCGGGCACGTTTTCTGGCTCGCTCGCCGCCTACGGCGTGGACTCGAAGAATGAGGAGTTCCGCATCACTTCCCCGCTGCAGGTGGACATCAACCCACCTGGCCTCAACGGCCGCGGCCCCTCCGGCGTCTGGGTCAACGTCGACCGCAAATCCAAGGGCCTCGAATTCATGCTCACCGCCGCGCCGACGTCCAACTGGCGCATGCGCCTCAGCGCGTCGACCGTCAACGGCACCATCAACAGCACCCGGATCTACCAACAGCTCTACAACGATCAGTTCCACGCCAAGGACGGCGCCGTGACCTATGCCGACGGCACGCCCGTCTGGGTGCCCACCACGCCCACAGCCGCCACGCCCACGCGCCCCGCCGGCACCGCCGGAGCGGTGCCGCTGACCCTCGCGCTGATGAACACCGCGAGCAGTCCCTACTGGGCCAACCCACAGCCGATCACCGCCGCCATCGCCACCGGCTCGGCGGTCGCCACGGTCCTCCGCAGCTCCGACCCGGTGCACGGTCCGATTCTCACGGGCGTCGCCGGCCTGCCCATCTCGACGCTGCAGATTGCGCCCCATCCCGCCAGCCCGCCGCCCGTCAATATCCCGGTCTCCCTCAGCGGTGAGCAAACCGTCGGCTATCCGCTCTACAGCGCGAGCTTCACCCATCTCTACAACTTCAGCTCGGGCCCTTTGCGCGGCTTCAAGCTCGGCGGCACGACGCGCGCCGGCTGGAAGTATCGCAATTATTATTACTACCCCAGCGGCATCGTCCCGGGCATCTCGCGTTCCCTGTTCTCCTATCCCACACAGGTGCAGTTCGACCTGATCGCCGGCTACGCGCGCAAAATCGGACGCTACACCTTCTCCACCCAGCTCAACGTCGCCAATCTCTTCAACCGCTATCACGTCCTGATTCTGCCGAACGCGAACAGCGGTTACAAAACGCCTTCACTGCTCAACGCAACCTTGGACAACCAGCCGCGCGTCTTCACCTGGACGAATGAAATCCGGTTCTAAGCTCCTCCGCTCCCTTCTGGTGGCCGTCTGCCTCCCGGCGGCCGCGGCCTACGCCGCCTCCGCCCCGCGGGCGCCCGCCGCCGCGCCGAACATCGTCTACATTCTGTGCGACGATCTCGGATACGGCGATGTGCAGTGCCTCAATCCCACTCGCGGCAAAATCAAGACCCCGCACATCGATTCACTCGCCGCGCAGGGCATGATCTTCACCGATGCGCACAGCGGTTCGGCCGTGTGCACGCCGACGCGCTACGGCGTTCTCACCGGCCGCTACGCGTGGCGCACGCGGCTGCAGAACGGCGTGCTCGGCGGCTTCTCGCCGCCGCTGATCGCCGAGGGGCGCCTGACCGTGGCCGGGTTCCTCCGCGCGCACGGTTACCACACCGCCTGTCTCGGCAAATGGCACCTGGGCTGGGACTGGGCGCAGCGCCCCACCGACGGCACCCGGAAAGGCGGCGTGCAGGCCAACGTCGACTACACCGCGCCGATCCGGCGCGGTCCCACCTCCGTCGGCTTCGACTACTATTTCGGGATCAGCGCCTCCCTCGACATGGCGCCCTTCGTCTACCTCGAAAACGACCGCGTCACCGGGATCCCGTCCGTCGAAAAGACCTTCGTGCGCACCGGCCCCGCGGCGCCGGATTTCGAGGCGGAGGACGTGCTACCGACGCTCGCGCGGAAAGCCGCGGCCTACGTGAAGGAAAAGGCAGCGGCATCCCGCCAGAGCCGGCCCTTCTTTCTCTATTTGCCGTTGAATTCACCGCACGCCCCCATCCTGCCGACCAAGGCCTGGCAGGGGAAAAGCGGCCTCGGCGATTACGCCGACTTTGTCATGGAAACCGACTGGGCCGTGGGCGAAGTGCTGGCCGCCCTCGAGACCGCAGGCATCGCCGAGAACACCCTGGTGATCTTCACGTCGGACAACGGCTGCTCGCCGGTCGCCCAGATCGCCCAACTCGAGGCGCAGGGCCATTTCCCCAGCGGTCCCTTCCGGGGCTACAAATCCGATCTCTGGGAGGGCGGGCATCGCGTGCCTTTCATCGTGCGCTGGCCCGCCCGGGTGCCCGCGAAATCGACGAGCGATCAAGTCATCTGCCTCACGGACCTGATGGCCACCTGTGCTGACATTCTCAATACCTCGCTGCCACCGGACGCCGGCGAGGACAGTGTCAGCCTGCTGCCCGCCCTCTTGGGCCGACCCGCCAAGCCGGAGCGCGAAGCGGTGGTGAATCACAGCATCTCGGGGCGTTTCGCGCTCCGCCAAGGCCGCTGGAAACTCGAAATCGCCCCCGGTTCTGGCGGCTGGGGCGCACCGAACGACTTCGAGGCGAAGACCGCCGGCCTGCCCGAGATCCAGCTCTACGATCTGCTGGCGGATCCCGGCGAAACGAAGAACGTTCACCGCGAACATCCCGCGGTCGTCGCGCGACTGCGCCAGCTCTTGGAAAAAATCATCGCCGACGGTCGCAGCACGCCCGGCCCGAAAATCGCCAATGACGTCGCCGTCACGATCGACAAGCCGAACCTCAAATCCCTCGCCCGCTAAAATCATGAGACTCACTCTCGCCGTTGCGACGGCCCTCCTCGCCCTGCTCGTTCGCGCCCCCGCGGCGGATACCGTGACCTACAAGACGGTCGAGGGCCGCGGCCTGAAGCTCTTCGTGGAGAAGCCCGGCGACTGGAAGCCGTCGGATCGCCGTCCGGCCATCGTGTTCTTTTTCGGGGGCGGCTGGGTGGGCGGCTCCCCGAATCAGTTCGCCAGGCAGAGCGCGTATCTCGCCACCCGCGGGATGGTCGGATTCCGGGCGGAGTATCGCGTCATCCCGAAAGGTGACAACGGTCCACCTGTCGTGTGCTGCTACGACGCGAAATCGGCGCTGCGCTACGTGCGCGCGCACGCCGGCGAGCTCGGCATCGATCCCGCGCGCATCGCCGCCGCCGGCGGTTCGGCGGGCGGTCACCTCGCCGCTTTCGCCACCCTCGTCCCGGGCGTCGAAGATCCCGCCGACGACCTCAAGGTGTCGCCCCGCGGCAACGCGCTGGTGCTCTTCAATCCGGTCTTCAACAACGGCCCGGGCCAGTGGGGCCATGAGCGGCTCGGCGATCGCTATAGGGATTTCTCCCCCGCGCACCACGTGCGTCCGGGCGCGCCGCCCGCGATCGTCTTCCTCGGCGACGAGGACAAACTCATCCCGCTCTCCGTCCTCACGGATTTCCAGGCCCGGATGAAGCAGGCCGGCTCGCGCTGCGAGGCCCACGTGTATCCGAAGGCAGGGCACGGCTTCTTCAACAAGGACCCGCACCAGACGCTCACCCTGATCGAGGCGGACAAGTTTCTTGCCTCCCTGGGCTGGCTGAAAGGCAGCCCGACGTTGGCCGTTCCGCCGGCGCCCTGAGCCCATGCGCCTCTCCTTTTTCCCGCTGTTGGCCAGCGGATGCTGTGTCGGCCTCTCCGCCCTGGCGGCGCCGCCTCCAGCGGATCCCGCCAGCACCGTGCTCTGGTATGACCAACCCGCACGCACGTGGATGACGGAAGCACTGCCGATCGGAAACGGTTCCCTGGGTGCGATGATCTTCGGGCTGACCGCGACGGAGCGCGTGCAGTTCAACCACAACACGCTCTGGACGGGCGACGAAAAGGACACCGGGCGCTATCAGGCCTTCGGGGATATTCTCATTCAACTCGGCCACACCGACGTCAGCGACTACCGCCGCGCCCTCGACCTCGACCGCGCCGTGCAGACCGTGAGCTATCGTTCGCGGGGCGTGCACTATCAGCGCACGGCCTTCGCCAGCCATCCGGCCGGCGTCATCCTGCTGCAGTTTTCGGCCGACCAACCCGCCGCCCACACGGGCCGGCTCTGGCTGGCGGACATGCACGACGGCGCCGTGTCGGCCGAGGCCAACCGGATCACCGTCTCCGGCCGACTCGGCCCCGACGGCCTCGATTACGAAGCGCAACTCATCCTCCTGCACCACGGCGGCAAGGTGCGCATCGAGACAACACCCCTCGCCGCCCCCGGCGATCCGCTCGCCGGCGTGCCGGGTGGCGCCAAGCTGAAGCTCCCCGGCACGTATCTGGTTTTCGAGGACTGCGACCAGCTCACGGTCGTCCTGGCGGCGGGCACGAACTACGTTCCGGACGCGGCCCGAAAGTGGCGCGGCGCGTCGCCGCACGCGGCTGTCACGCGTGCGGTGGACGCCGTGACCGCACCGTCGGTCAACCGGCTCCTCGCCAACCACGTCACGGATCATCAGGCCCTATTCCATCGCTTCGCTCTCAATCTCGGCACCACCGCCGAGGCGCTCCGGACGCAGCCCACGCCCGCCCGCTTGCTGGCCTACACCAAGGACCACGCGGTCGATCCGGACCTCGAGGAGCTCTTCACCCACTACGGCCGATACTTGATGATCGCGTGCTCCCGTCCCGGCGGCCTGCCGGCAAATCTGCAGGGACTCTGGAACGACTCCAACACGCCCCCCTGGCGCAGCGACTATCACTCGAACATCAATATCGAGATGAACTACTGGCCGGTGGAGCCCACCGGCCTCGGTGAGTTGCACCGACCGTTTCTCGACTACGTCACCTCGCAAATCCCCATCGCCCGGCAGCGCACGCGGGAGGAACCGGCGTTCGCCGCGACGACGCGCGGCTGGACGGTGCGCACGGAGAACGGGATCTTCGGCGGCGGCAGCTTCGTTTGGAATCCGCCCGGCAGCGCCTGGTATGCGCAGCATTTCTGGGAGCACTACGCCTTTTCGCAGGACCGAGAATTTCTCGCGCAAGTCGCCTACCCGGTGCTGAAGGAGATCTGCGAGTTCTGGGCGGAGATGCTCGTCGCCCGCCCCGACGGGACGCTCGTCGCGCCCAAAGGCTGGTCGCCGGAACATGGCCCGACCGAGCCCGGCGTCTCCTACGACCAGCAGATCATCCACGACCTTTTCTCGAACTACCTCGACGCCGCGAGCGTGTTGGAGGTCGATGCGCCGTATCGTGAAAAAATCGCCGGCCTGCGCGCGCGGCTGCTTTCACCGCAAATCGGTCGCTGGGGCCAGTTGCAGGAATGGGCCGACGATCGCGACGACCCCAAGGATCAGCACCGGCACGTGTCGCATCTGTTTGCGCTGCACCCCGGCCGGCAGATCACGCCGACGGGCACGCCGAAGCTGTTCGAAGCGGCGCGCGTCTCGCTCGTCGCTCGCGGCGACGGCGGCACCGGCTGGAGCCGGGCGTGGAAGATTAACTTCTGGGCCCGGCTGCGCGACGGCGACCACGCCTACCAGATGCTGCGCAATCTGCTGACCGTCGTGAACAACGTCGGCACCGACATGAAGAACGGCGGCGGCGTGTATCCAAATCTGTTTGACGCTCATCCGCCCTTCCAGATCGACGGCAATTTCGGCGCCACCGCCGGGGTGGCCGAAATGCTTCTCCAGAGCCGCGTGGCGGACGCCGCCTCCGGCGCGGAGCAGCCTCCGTTCAGTATCGAACTGCTTCCCGCCCTGCCCAAGGCGTGGCCCGACGGCTCTGTCGCCGGCCTGCGTGCGCGCGGCGGCTTCGAGATCTCCGCCGCCTGGCAGCGCGGCATGCTCACCACGGCGACGATCCGCCGCACGGCCGGCGCGGCGACCGGCGATGCGCGCGCGGAAATCCACTACCGCGACCACCGCACGACCGTGGCGCTGAAACCCGGCCAGTCTGTGACCCTGGGGCCGCGCCTGCAGCCACAACCGGCCGGCCCGTAGCCCTGCCGCTGCCCGCCCGCCCTCCCCCCTTTGAAATCGTCCGCATGACAAACCGTTTCCTCCGCCGTTCACTCCTCCGCACCTGCTGGGTCCTCCCCATCTGGAACCTCACTCCCCTGTGGGCCCAGACCGCCGCCGTCGGGCCGCAAACACCACTCCAGGAGGAGATCCTCGAGTTAAGCCCTTTCCAGGTTTCGGCCGAGGCTGAGACCGGCTACCGCGCCACCTCCACGCTGGCGGGGACGCGGTTGAAGACCGACCTCAAGGACATCGGCGCGGCCGTGTCCGTGGTGACAGACGAACTCATGCGCGATCTCGGCGCCGTGAACTCCGAGGACATTCTCGTCTACACCGTCGGCACGGAGGTTGGCGGCATGTCCGGCAACTTCCTCGGCGACGGCCTCGACCGCGCGGGCAACAACAACGAGGGCCGCACCAATCCCGCGGACAACAACCGGGTGCGCGGCCTCGCCAAGATCACGAACACGCGGGACTACTTCGTGACCGACATTCCGTTCAACCAATACAACTCGACCGCGCTGACCATCAGCCGCGGGCCGAATGCGATTCTCGCGGGCGCCGGTTCACCCGGCGGCGTGCTCGATCGCAGTCTGAAGACCGCCGGCTTCAAGGATCGCAACGAAGTAACGGCCCGCATCGGCTCGCACGGTGCCCACCGCGAGACGCTCGATCTCAACCGCGTGCTCATACCGGGCCGCCTGGCCGGTCGCCTCGTCTTGGTGAATGAAGATCTCGAGTATAACCAGCGCCCGGCCTCGATGGCCGATCAGCGCATTTTCGGCGCGCTGACCTGGCGGATGCAGGGTGGGCGCAAAGGCGCCTTCCTTGGTGCGACCACGGTTCGCGCCAACTACGAGACCGGGATCATCGAAGGCACGCCGCCAAATCCGATTCCTCCGATCAACGGCTTCGCATCGTTCTGGATCGACGGCCGGCCCCGCTTCAACGCGGTCACCAATGTCTATTCGAACGCCGCCGGCCAGGTGCTGCCCGCGACCGGCCTCACGCACACCAACGCGTATTTCAAGAACTTCACGGCCTTCCTCGCGCAGCCCGATGCGCAGTCGCCGCTGCTCGGCTACACCACCGCCGGGCTGACCAATGTCGGCGGCCTCGTAGGCACCATCAATGGCGCCGCCGGCACCCTCGTGCCGGTCAGTCGCACGTATCAGGCCACCAATTCGCTGCGCGGCGGCCTCAACACCATCGCACTCGTGCGGATGACGGAGGCCGACCGCGCGATCTTCGACTTCCGCGAAAATCTCCTCACCGGCGCCTTCGACTACGTGAAGCACAAGTTTCGCGCGAGCAATGTGCGCGTCGAACAACTCTTCTGGGACGGCCGCGCCGGCGTGGAACTCGTCGCCGACTACCAGCACTACACGCGGCGGAACAACATCCCGTTCACCGGCTCCGACACGCAGGTCAAAATCGACATCACCCAGGTGCACGCGAACGGCCAGCCGAACCCAAATTTCGCACGGCCCTTCATCGTCACCCAGGACATCAACGCGCTGCAGCATCTCGAAACCACCAACAAATCCTGGCGCGCGACGGCATTCTACACCCACGACTTCCGCGAGTCCCGCTCGCGCCTGGGCCGCCTGCTCGGCACTCACACGGTCACCGGCCTCGCTACCTCGACCACCACCGATCGCGCCACGCGGACCTTCAACAGCCCCTGGCTCACCGCGGATCCCGCCATCAATCTCGACAGCCTCCTCGCAAACCCGGGCCTGTTCGCGCGCAACGCCCGCGCGCTGATCTACCTCGGTGGCAGCGCCGACGGACTGGGCAGCGCGGCGCAAATGAAGCTGTCGCCGGTGACCGCCCGGTTGTCAGGCCCCGGCGATGTGGTGAACATCTCTTTCTTCGACCCCGTGCAAAACGCGTTTCGCGTCGCGCCGATGACGATCGGGCAAATCGTCAAGAGCGCGGGCAAACGCCAGGAGGAATTGGAGTCCCAGGCGGTCAGCTTGCAGAGCCACTGGCTGAACCATCACCTGATCTCACTCGTCGGGCTGCGCCGCGACAGCGACACGAACTACACGGCGGCCGATCCCGTCGTGCTGCGGGACGGAAACATCGACGCCGCCACGCTGGTGCTGCCCTCGACGCCGTCGTCCAGCAATGTGGCGAACAGTCCCTCCTTCAGTGTCGTCGCTGTTTTGCCAGATCAGGTTCGATCCCGGCTGCCCTTCGATTCCACGCTGCGGGCCTACTGGAATACCTCGAAGAATTTCACGCCCTCCGGCCAGCGCCGCAATGCCTTCAACGAGGAGATCGGCACCCCGGCCGGGGAAACCACGGAGCGAGGCATCATGGTCACGACGTTTCGCGGCCGGCTCGATCTCCGGCTGAACTGGTTCAAGACCTCGGCCCAGAACGCCTCCGACTCCGCCGTCTCCGCCGCCTCGGCGATCAATTCCACGTATACCATTGTTGATTACATGCTGCTGGCCGATGCCAACCGGCTGCAGACGCGCGACTGGGGCTACTCGAGTTTCGCCACCTTCACCGAAGTGGCGCAGGCGCATTTCAACGCGCTGCCCAAGCGGCTGCGCATCGGCGAGGCCTACAATTTCAATCCGCGGCTCGTGCGCGGCGCGAACGGCACCTACACGCTGGAACGCGAACCCATCACCAACGTCGCCTCGACGACCGACTATGTGGCCAAGGGTCTCGAGCTCGAGGCCGCCCTGAACGTCACGAGCAACTGGCGCATCGCCTTCAACGCCGCGAAGACCGAGACGGTGAAATCGAATGTCGGCACCGACCTGCGCACCTACGTCGACGAATACCGCGCCAACCTGCAACGGATCAACCCGCAGTTGCTGAGCGGCGCCCGCCAGCCCGGTCAGCAAGCCGGCGCGTGGGGCGACGTGTTCAACGGCTCGGTGATCGTCCCGCTCCAGATCGCCGAACGCACCGCCGGCAGCCCCAGCCCGGAGCTGGTGAAGTGGCGCTGGAGTCTGGTGAACCGCTACGACTTTTCCGCCCGCCCGCTGAAAGGCCTCTATGTCGGTGGCGCCGTGCGCTGGCAGCAGCGCGCGGTCATCGGGTATCCGTTTGTCACGGACAGCGCCGGCGTGCAAACGGCCGATCTCAGCCATCCCTATTTCGGCCAGCCCGACTTCCGCGGCGACGCCTTCATCGGCTTTCGCCGGGACAAGCTTCTCGGCCGCAAGCTGCGCTGGTCGCTCCAGCTCAATGCGCGCAACATCGTCGGCGACGACGACCTGATCGTCGTCACCGCCAACTACGACGGCACCCCGGGCGCGCTGCGCATTCCTCCCGAAAAAATCTGGTTCCTCACGAGCACGTTCCAGTTTTGAGATGTTCCTCGCGCGGCGAGCTACCGTGACGCAGCGGCCTCGTTCGCCGGGGTCTCGCGGGAGTTTTCCGGATTTCTTTGGCGGCAGTTAAACACTCCCCGCGGTCGGGTAGTCTTATTATTGGCGGCGATGCTCCCGTTTCACGCGGGAGCCCCGCCGCCCTCTCCCCAGCCTCAATGAAACCCCTTCGTCCGGCTCGCTCCCTGGCGCGTCTTTGGCGTGCCGTCTTCCTTCCTGTTCTCGCCGCCCTTCTCGGCCTGCCGTCCGTGAGCGCCGGCGCGGAGCCGCTGCAGAGATACTCCATTCCCGCGGACTCCGCGGCGCGCGCCTTGAAACTCTTCTCCGAGCAGTCGGGCCGGACCCTGATCGCGGACGGCGAGTTGCTGCGCGGCGTGACCACCAACGCCGTGCAGGGCGAGATGACCCCGCGCCAGGCCGTCGATCAACTGCTGGCCGGCACCAACCTCGTGGCCTCCGCGGATCCGCGCACAGGTGACTTCGCGATCAAACGCAACGCGTCGCCGTCCGTTCGCCGGCCAGCTCCCGCACCGGCCGAGCCGGACGCGACCAAGGACGCCGAGGTTCTCCAGTTGTCACCCTTTGTGGTCAGCGAGGACGACGCGACCGGTTACTCGGCGAACAGCACGCTCGCCGGCACCCGTCTCAACACCGCCCTCCGAGACGTCGGCGCCTCGATCAGCATCATCACCGCTGAATTCCTGATCGACACGGCGTCGACCAATCTGGGCGAGTTGCTCTCGTTCACCACCGGCACGGAGGTCGGCGGCGCCTTCGGCAATTTCGCCGGCGGCTCGGAAAACTTCGGTCGTCCCGACCAGAGCGAGGCGCGCGAGAATCCGGATTCCAATCAGCGCGTCCGCGGGATTGGCCCCGCCTCGACGACGCGCGACTTCTTCCTCTCGGACATCCCGATGGATGCCTACAACACGTCGCGCGTGACGATCAATCGCGGACCCAATTCGCTCCTCTTCGGCATCGGCAATCCGGCGGGCACCATCGACACCTCGCTCAGCAAGGCCCAACTCGGGCGCAATCGCGCGCAGCTCACCGCGCGCTACGGTTCCAACGATTCCTATCGCAGCACCCTCGACGTGAATCGCGTGCTCGTGAAAGACCGGCTCGCGTTGCGTGTCGCGACCGTGGGCGAGCAAAACAACTTCGACCAGGAGCCCGCCTTCGACCGCAAACGGCGCATTTACGGCGCGGTCGAAGCCGTGCTGCGTCCGGGCAAGAAGTCCTCCATCGCCGGAAAAACCATTCTCCGCGTTTCCGGCGAGGCGGGCGACAGCCAGTCCACGCCGGTCAACGTGATCCCGCCGACCGACGCCTTCAGCATCTTCTTCCAGCCGCCCGATCCCGC
>CAZENI010000202.1:3181-13070 GCA_964513055.1 uncultured Opitutus sp. | reverse complement strand
GCTGCCGCTGGGCGCCGACAGGGCGAGGACGCTGGTCGCTCCGTTGACAGTGATGTCAACATTGGCCGCCGGGTCTTCGATGATGCCACCGAAACGGCTGGTGAGCGTCGCATTCGCGGCGGTCGAGATGTTGCCGACCTTCATCGTGGAGTCCTCAACGAGGGTGATGTTGCCCGTGCCCTGGAGGGCGAGGGTGCCACCGGTCGAAGCCTCAACACGGCCGAAGCTGTTGCCATTGTTGCCAATGACAATGTTGCCGTTGAACGAGAGGAAGCGCGCGGCATTCTCGACGTGCAGGTTGGTGTTCGCAGCCTGCGTGATGTTGCCCGAGCTACCGCTGAGGGTCGCATTGCCGTTGCCGTTGGCCGCACCGGCGACCAAGCCACGAACATTGAGATTACCAAGGGTCAGGTTCCACGGACCGGCGATCGTGTTCGTGCCACCGGCGTTGGTGCCCGCGGTGATGCTCACAATACCGCCCGAGTTACCGCTGATCGTGAGATTGCGGGAGGCGGCGAACGCAGCGTCACCCGCCGAGTTCGTGAGGACGATGGTCGTGAGGTTGTTGCTGGCGGTGCTGAGCGTGACGTTACCGGCGGAGTTAACCGTCAGCGTGTTGTTGCTCGTGAAGGCGCCGGACTGCGTGATGGACGTCGCGCTGGTGTCGCCCGCGGACAGGGTCAGGTTGCGGAACGTGCCGCCCGCGACCGAGATGTTGCCCGCCGAGTTGACGGTCACGCCGGTGGCGTTGCCGCCGCCGACAACCACGTTGTTCGCCGTCGTGCCGACCGTGGAGATAACGAGGTTACCGCCGGTGACACTGGTGCCGCTCGCGAGGGTGAAGTTCGAGCCCGAGACGATGATGTTGTTGCCACCGTTCGTGATCGTGACCGCGCCGCCGAACGAGTTGGACGTGTTGTCCAGGTTCGTGCCGCTCGAGTTAGCCGAACGGAAGTTCGACGTGCCCGAGATGTTGAGCGGAGCCGTCTGCGTGATGCCAGCCGCGTTGGCGTTGGCCGAGACCGTGCCCGCGGTGACATTCCCGTTGAAGAGAATGCTGCCACCGGTGCTGTTCACCGTGAAGGACTGCGCGGTGATGTTACCGAGATTGATGGACTGGGTCTCGTTAACCGTCACGACGTTGCCGACGATGTTGAGCTGGCCGTAGCTGACGCGAGCCAAGCCGCCGGGGCCCGTGGCCGCCGTGAGCGAGACGTTGCCGCCAGCACCGATTGACGTGCTGATCGTCGGAGCCGTGCCGGCGAAGGCACCGCCGCCCGTGAGCGTGACAACCGGGTTCGCGGTGTAACCGGAACCGGAGTTCGTGACAACGATACCAGTCACGACGCCAGTGGTCGTGTTGATGATCGCCGTGGCAGCGGCACCCGAGCCACCCGTGTTCGAGTTATTGAACGAAACGGTGGGAGCGGAGGCGTAACCCGTGTTGGCGCCGCCGACAGTGATGGTGTCGATAAAGCCGCCAGTGACCGAAGCCGTGCCGGTAGCGGGCGTGGCGGGAGCAGCGCCACCGCCGACGAGCGTGACGGTCGGAGCGGCGTTATAGGCCGTGCCGTTGTTCGTGATCGTGAGACCGGTCAACGCGCCAGAGGTCGTGTTGATGGAGGCGTTCGCCGTCGCGGTCGTGCCGCTGCCGGCCGAGATCGTGACCGTGGGAACCGAAGCGAAGCCCGTGCCACCGCTGGTCACGGAAGCACCCGTCAGGATACCAAAGCCGGCGCCGATCGTGTTGATCGTGACCGCACCGAAGACCGTCTGCGAAGCATACGGGTCATCCGCGACGTTCGAGCCGTTCGTGGTGATGGAGAGACCGCCGCCAACGGTGATGCCCTGCACGACCGTGCCCTGGCCGGAGCCGAGGGTGACGTTGCCGGCGCCGAAAGCGCTCGGGGTCGTATTCAAGGTCAGGTTACCCGTGGTCGTCGTGTTGCTGAGGGTGATGTTGCGCGTGCTCGTGACGGAAACATTGTTACCGTTGAGGACGAGAACGGCGTTGTTGAGAACGTTGTTGTTCGTCAGCGTGATGTTGCCCGTGGTGCCGGCGCTCACGGTCGTGGTGTTGCCGTTCGCGGTCGTGATGACACCGGTGCCCTGGCTGATCGAGCCGGTGGCGGTCGCGGTGAGGCGATTCGCGGTCACGGCGGGAAGCACGAGGTTGCCGGCCGTAGCGCTCAGCGTCGCGGTGTTGCCGGAAGCGATGGCGCCCGTAGCCGTCGTGGTGACGCCCGGGGCGGTGATCGTCACGTTGTTGCTGCTGCCAGCAATCGTGCCGTTGACCGTGATGTTGCCGGTCGTGGTGACCGAGATGCCGTTACCAGCGGAGAGGCCTTCGGTCGTGAGATTGCCGACCGTGCTGACGTTGATCGAACCAGCGGGCGCGCTCGCGACGATCGACGCCGCCGAGCTGTTGTTGGCAACAGAGACGCTGGCCGCCGTCGAGGTGAGGTTGGCAACGCCAACGACTGCGACCGTCCCGGACGTCTCAACGCCGTTGGCGGCCGTCACCGTGAGGTTCTGACCAATCGAGGAGGTGCCGAGGATGATGCCGCTGGAGTCCGTGAGACTCACCGAAGCAAGCGTGCCCGTGCCGGTCGTGACCTGCACGGTGCCGAAGTTGTTCGTGGCCGTGTTGAGCGTCACACCGACATTGCCACCCGTGTTCAGGCTGGTGATGTTGCCGACAACGAGGGCCGTGCCCGACTGCGTGATGGCACCGGCGCTCGAGGTGACGGTGAGATTCCCGCCGACCGAGGTGTTACCACCCGTGCCGGTGAGGAGCAGGCCGGCCGAGGGCGTGGTCTGGGAGACGATCATGTCGCCCGAGACGGTCACATTATTGGCCGTAACCGTGCCACCCCAAGCACCCAAGTTGCCAGCGACCGAAACCTGCACTGCGGCAGAATTACCGATCGTCACGGAGCCCGTGCTGGCGCCGCTGTTGGCGAGATTGCCAGTCGTGGTGAAGGAGAAATCCGAAGTTTCCTGCAGCGTGGAAAGGAACAGGCCGCCAGCCGTGTTGATGTTCGCACCGCCGCCGATGAGAATGTTGCCGTTCGCGAGGATGAACACTTTCCCGGTCGAGGTCAGCGTGCCATTGATCGTGGCGTTATCCGCCGCGGCCAGGGTGCCGTTGGTGTTGTAACCGACCTTGCTGAGGACGGCGCCACCGCTCGGAACGAGGAAGCTAAACGTATCGCCTGCGGCGATGGTGAAGTTTCCGGCGCCCCACACGAGGACGGCGCGATCGGAAGCGTTGATGGTTCCGAGCGTTCCGGAGCCCGTCCAGCTCGCAGAGCCGTTCGTGACCGAAAACGGGGTGCTCGTCGGAACAACGGCCATTACTGGACTTGGCAGTATGGCCATCGGCCCTACGGCCAGCATCGCAATGAACAGCTTGCGAAGCGATAACTTAACGTTTGATGCTTTTTTCATCTTAATTGATTAGCAGTTTGTGACTAGATTACGCCTAACTCCGGGAGGTGATTGAGGCATTCAGAGAGAGTGGCAAGCAGATTTTCCCGGCCGCACCCTCCGAACCGGCATTTGAAACCAAGTCTTCCCGACGCGCCGCCGCTTCGCCTCCCGGGGTCTCATGGCTTCGAGCCAGGTGAAACCGGCTCTCGGCGACGGAGAGAGGCCAGGTTTTCGATTTTCGCCCGAATGGACGAATCCGCCGGCCTCAAACGGAGCGCAGTTTGATACTGATCGTGCGCCTGCTCTGCCTGATTGAGCTTAAGGCAGACATCACCCAGTTCGACGTGCGCTTCCACAAAGCCGGGCCGCAAACTGAGCGCCGACTTGAGATGGCGCTCGGCATCGAGTGGTCGGCCCATGCGATTCTCCAACACCGCGAGGTTGTAGTGCGCTTCCGGAAAAGTGGGATTCCTGGCAACGACCTCGGCCAGTTCCCGCCGGGCCTCGTCGAGTTGTCCCATTTCGCGCAAGGCCACTCCGAGGTTCATGCGCGGCTGCGGAAACTCCGGTTTGACGCCCAACGCCTCGCGGTAGAATCGCACCGAGCCACCAAGGTCACCTCCCATCAGGGCCAGATTCCCCAGGTTGTTGTAAACGTCCGCCAAATCGGGTTTCAGGCGATCCTTGTCGCTGAAAATCTTCGCCGCACGTTCGAGGTGAACTTTCGCTGCGTCCCTCGCCCCCAGTCTCAGCAGCAGATTCCCCAAGTTATTGTGAGCACTCGCGTAGTCGGGCCTAAGTTTCACTGCCGACTCGAAATGCGCGCGCGCGCCCCCGCCATCGCCCAACTGCTGCAACACCGCGCCCAAGCTGTTGTGGGCTTCGGCATAGTTGGGTGCCAGACTCACCGCCTCCGCGAAACTCTCCCGCGCCTTCGCGTAGTCCCCGGATTCGTAGTGAATCTCTCCGAGGTTGAGATGAGCCCGTGAATTCTGGCTGCGCTTGGCCACCGTATCCGTCCAGAGAGCCATCTTACCGCGATACACGTGGTTTCGTTGCACCGCCACCCAGCTCAAGGCCAAGCCCGCCATCACTCCCACAAACCAGAATCGCGTCCGCATGACCCAATAGGCCCCGACGACCAGCAGCACCACGACCGCGGCTGACGGCAGGTAGGCCCGATTTTCCGCAATCGGCTGGGCGGCGATCGGCACGATACTCGACGTCGGCGCCAGGAGCAGGAAGAAGGTCAGCCCGACGAAGCCAGCTCGCGGCCAACGCGTTGCCGCCACGCCCACTGCCGCCAACACGCAGGCGAGCAGGACGACGAAACCCACGGTGCGCCCCCCGCTCTCCGCCAACGGCACGCCATAGTCGAAGATCAGGGGCAAGGGCCAGACCGACAACGAAAGGTAGCGCCACACCGCTTCGCATTGGATCAATGCGTATCTCCACCAGGACATGCCCACGCCAAAGCCCACCGCCCGCTGCTCCAATCCCGACATCAGGAATGCCAGCAACACCCACGACGACGCCAAGGCCGCGTAGTAGCCCCCGCGCTGCCGCAACGCGCTCCGAAAGCTCCCGCTGAAAAAGGTCCGATCGAAATAGAGAATGACCAGCGGCACCGTCACCGCGCCCTCCTTGCACGCCACCGCGGCGAAACCGCCTGCCACCGAAATCGCCGACCAGGCCCGACTCCGCTCTTCCAGGCTGCGAATGAAGCCGAGGATCGCCAGCAGGTAAAACAGCGCCGCCATGATTTCGGTGCGCTGCGAGATGTAACTCACCGAGCCCGTCAGGAGGGGATGGACGGCCCACCCCGCCGCAATCGCGAAACCGAGCGGCAGCGCCTTCTGCGCGAGCACCGGCTGGTCAACGCCGCGGGCAAGGGTGCGGCGCACCACGGCAAACAACAGCAGCGCGGCAATCGCGTGGAGTGCCACGTTGACGGCGTGATAGCCCCACGGCGAGACGCCCCCGAACGCGTAGTTGAGAGCCAGGGACACATTGACCAGGGGCCGTCCCGCCACCGTGCACTCGGCCGGCGGAAACAGCACACTTGCCGGCGGCCACAACGAGCGAATCGACGGATTTTGTGAAATCGCCAACACATCGTCGAAAATCAGCGGTCCCCCCAGCGCGTTCTGATATGCCAGCACCGTCGCGACCACAATTCCACCGCACGCCGCCAGCGCTGCAGCTCGCTGCGCAGACGATTTCGACTCGACGGGTATCAGACTCACAGCGGAGCAAGACGCGGCCCGCCGCCGTGCGAGTCAAGCGTGGCCACCGATCCAGCCGGACCCTCGCCTGCCGGTTCGAGCCCAAGCCGCTTCGGCAAAAGCCGGGCCGGCCCGTTTTTTCTCTCGGCATCCCCCGGGGTTCTGCGACATGCCTTGCCGAAACGCCCGGCCCTTGGCCGGCATTTTTCCGCACCCAACCATGCAATTGAGTCACGAAAGTTACCGGACGCGCTGGATCGTCCTCGTCTGCGCCTGGGCGTTGTCCGCCACGATCCTCGGCCTGCAGTCCATGCTCGTCAGCGAGTATCTGTTTCTCGCCAAGAATCTCGGCATGCGCGGCGCCGCCGCCGTCAACACCCCGATGCAGGAGGCGTATCCCGCCTTCGCGGCGGACGGCCAGACCTGGGTGCGGCACGCGCTTTCGCTGCTCGAGGGCGACCAGATTCAGCTCCGCCACACCACCATCGACAACGCCCCGCTCGGGCGCGAGGTGCATTGGAATTCCGCGTGGGCCTGGACCATCGCGGGCGCGGGAAAAGTGCACCACTTGTTCACCGGCCTGCCCCTCACCGCGTCGGTCGAGCGGGCCGCCGTCTGGCTCGCACCGTCGGCTTTGTATCTACTGATCATCCTTCTGTCCGGATGGGTCACGCAACGTGCCGGTCTGCTCGCCGGCGTCATGGTCGTCATCGGGATGACCTGCCATGATCGTTTCTTCGAAGGTTTTTTTCCCTCCTATGTCGATCACCACGGCCTGCTGACGGTCGCCGTCTTCGGGATGGTCTTGGGTGGAATTTTCATGGGCGCCGGCTGGTGGCAGGAACCGCGGAACGGCGAAATCCCGCTGCTGCCCAAGTCGCCGGAGGCCGCCCGCAGTGCCGCCGTTTTCTCCGCCCTCTGCGGCGCCTGCGGCCTCTGGGTCAGCGCCGCATCCATGATCGCACCGCTGGCCATCGCCGGAGCCGCGGGTGTGCTCGCGCTGCTGCTGCAAGGCCGCGCCGAGCACGACAAGGGCGCGCAATTCGACGCGCACACCTGGCGCCTCTGGGGCCGCGCCGGCGCGATCGCGAGCGTTGCGTTCTATCTCCTCGAGTATTTTCCCAGCCACCTCGGCCTGCGCCTGGAGGCCAATCATCCGTTCTACGCCCTCGCGTGGCTCGGCGGCGGTGAGTTGATCGCCCAGTTCGGCCAGCGCCTGCTCGCGCCGCGCGAGTCGCGCTGGCAGGGATGGACGCAACTCATCTGGCCCGTCGTCGCCGTCGCCATCGCGCCCGCCACCATCGCCATCGGCGGGCCCAAGGTCTTCGTGGTCATCGACCCGTTCCTCGCCCGGCTGCACAACGACTACATCCAGGAATTCCTCCCGCTCTGGAAAACCCTCCGCGGCTTCGACTCGAAGGCGATCTTCCAGTTGATCGGCATCGGCAGCCTGCCCCTCCTCGCCGGCATCGCCACCCTCAGCTATCGCGGCCGCGAGAATTCCATCGTGCTGTGGTTCGCCACCGCCGCGACGTTCCTCTTCACAATGATGGCCTGGTGGCAGTCGCGCTGGCTGCTGAACGCGACGGGCGCGCAGGTCGCCCTCGCCATCCTCATCGTCGCCGTCTGGACCGCCCACACCAGCATCCGCGTGCGCTGGATCGCGTGCCTCACCGTGTTCGGACTCCTGTTCATTCCCAACGTCGTCAAGCGCTACACCGGCTCCAAGTCCGACATCGTCGCGCGCCGCGTCGCGCCGAAGGATGCCGCCAACATGCTCGCCCGCGATATCGCCGCCACGCTCCGCGCGTCGCAGCCCGAGGGCGACATCGTCCTCCTCGCGAGCCCCAACGCCTCCAACGCCATCGGCTACTACGGCCGCTTCAAGACCCTCGGCACGCTCTACTGGGAAAACAACGACGGCCTCAAGGCCGCCGCCGCCATCTTCGCCGCGCCCAACGAGCAGGCCGCCGCCAAGCTCCTTCGCGAACGCAAGGTCACGCACATCGCGATCGTCTCCGACGAAAATTTCATCGGCCAGTATTACCAGCTCCTGAATCCCAAGGCGAAGCCCGAGGACACCCGCCTGTGCTTCGGCCACCAGTTGCTCGTCGACAAGGCCGTGCCGCAGTGGCTCCAGATGCTGCCCTACAAGCTCCCCGACGATCTGAGTTCGCTGAAGTCCGGGGTGATGCTCTTCAAGGTGAACTTCAACCAGAGCCTCGCCGACGCGCTCTACAGCATCGCGCTCTCGCAGATCGAGGAGGGCTCGTTCGACGCCGGCGACAAGACCCTCGACGTGCTGCTCAAACACGTCCCGCAGGCTTACCAGGTGTGGCTGCGCAAGGGCGAACTCCACCTGCTGCGCCGCAACTGGCCCGAGGCCGCGGAACACCTCCTCAAGGGCCTCGAGTTCGCCCCCGCCGATCAACGCGCCGCCCTCGCCATCAATTACGCCGGTAATTTCTACCGCAACCAGCAGCACGCCTTCGCCGTGCAGTTCTATCGCGCCTCGCTCAAGCTGGCGCCCAACCCCGAGGTCACCTGCTACCTCGCCTGGGTGCTCGCCACCAGCCGCGACGACGCCCTGCGCAACGGCCCGGAGGCGCTCGCCCTCGCGGAGGAGTCGCTGAAAACCGATCCGACCTCGCCCACCTATCTCAACACCGTCGCCGCCGCGCTCGCCGAAAACAACCGCTTCAAGGACGCCGTCGAGTTCGCCGGCAAGGCCCTCGCCAACGCCCGGCTCCGCGGCGACGCCGCCGCCGCCCAGGTCACCGAGCAGCGCCTCGCGCTGATGTCCACGGGCAAGCCGATCCGCGAATAGCCAACCTCCGTCGCACCAGCGCCTCCCCGCCCGCCCGCGCTGTCGGGTCGCACCGTCGGAATCTCACATTGCATTGAACAATGCCGGGACCTACTGGTCTCGGTCCACCCTTGAAGACGTATTCGAAAACCAAGACCGGGTGGCTCGCCGCCCTTGCCGCCCTCGCCGCGCTCGCGACTCACTCGGTTTCCGCCCAGGGCACTGCGCCCGCGACTCCTGCGTCTGCGCCCGCCCCGGCCGCCGCCCCGATCGCGGCCGCCGCTGCACCCGCACCGGACAAGTTCCCCCTCCAACAGATTCTCCTCGGCGAAAGCCCCGAGGCCGTCACGCAGCTCGCCGCCGCGCCCGGCGGCCCCTTCGTGATCACCACCCCGGTCCTCGCCACGCTCAACACCGAAGAGCTGTTGCGGCGCGTGATCGGCGGCAAGGGCCGCGTCATTGACGACGGCCTCCTCGGTTCCGCCCAACAGGTCATCGCCAATTACGTCCGTGAAAGCGGATTTCCCGTCGTCGATATCGTCATTCCGCCGCAGAACATCCGCGACGGCACACTCCGGCTCGTCGTGCTCCTCGGCAAGTATCGCGAAATCCGCACCAAGGGTAATCACTGGTTCAGCGAGTCCATGCTGCAGAGCAAGCTCGGCGTCGTCCCCGGCGGCACCATCCGCGTGCCCGAGCTCGATCGCGCCATCGCCTGGGTCAACAACACCAACCCGTTTCGCCGCCTCAAGCTCCACATCGAACCCGTCCCCAATTCCGTCGAGGCCGATCTGATCATCGGCGTCGAGGAGCGTTTCCCGCTCCGCCTGGTCGCCGCCTTCGACAACACCGGCAACGAGCTCCTCGGCGTCAATCGCTACACCGGCTCGATCACCTACGGCAACATGTGGGGCCGCGATCACCAGCTCTCCTATCAGTTCACCACCACCGACGAGTTCACCCGTTTCCGCGCGCACGGCTTCGACTATCGCGCGCCGCTGCCGTGGCGCCACTACGTGACGTTCGGCGCCAGCGAGGTCCGCGCCAACCCCGACTTCGCCTCCGTCGGTCTCGGCGATTATTTCAGCCAGAAGGCCAACAGTTTCACCCGTGACGCGCGCTACGTCGCCCCCTTCCGGCGCGGCCGGTGGCAGGGCGAGATGAGCGGCGGCCTCTCGATGAAGCGGACCAACAACAATCTCGAGTTCCTCTCCGGCATCCCCGGCCAGCCCGGCACCCAGCTCGGCAACGTGACCGATGTGTTCACCGCCACCTTCGCGATCGGCGCCATCCGCGAGGATGTGCGCGGCAAGTGGATCACGTCCCTCACCCTCACTGGCAGCCCCGCGCCCCTGAATTCCCGGAGCCACACCAGTTCCTACGCGGAGAGCCGCGGCGGCGCGAATCCCACCTTCATCCACGGCCC
>CAZENI010000202.1:0-3171 GCA_964513055.1 uncultured Opitutus sp. | reverse complement strand
GGCGCCAGTTCGAGACAACGCCGAAGCAGGCTCTCGGCGTCTTCGTTGCGCCCCAGACGCACGGCGAGTTCGGCCAGCATGCGCATCGCCGCGACATCGGTCGGCGCGCGATACAGATGCTGCTTCAGCGCGGCACCTACCTCACGTCCTCCCTCGCCTCCAATCTCCGCGTGCTCGCGCAACTCGGCTCCACCGCCCTGATGCCCAGCGAACAGTTTTCCGTCGGCGGCGTCGGCACCGTCCGCGGCTACAAGGAAAACGTCCTCACGGGCGACCATGGCCTCCTCATCAGCCACGAGCTGCAACAGCGACTCCCGTCCCTCGGCCTCGGCAAGCGTCACCCCAAGCTGAATCTGGCCGGTATCATGTTCTGGGACTATGGCCGCGTCATCCAGAAGAAGCCCCTCCGTGGTCAGAACAAGTCCGACTTCCTCGCCAGCGTTGGCGTCGGTCTGCGCGCCGCCGTCGGCAACCGTTTCTCCGCCTCGGTCGATATCGGCCGCCAGCTCGAGGAAATTGAGATCCCCGGCGAACCGCACCACGCCGTCCACCTGAAGGCGTCCCTGTCGTATTGATCGGCGGCCTGGTCGTGCGCATCCACCTCGGCCACCACTTCTACGGCGCCGGCAACCTCGGCGACGACTTCATGCTCGCCGGCTTCCTCGCCGCGCTGCGCACGCTGTCCCCGCACGCGACCTTCACCTGCTGCGTGCCATTCGCTCTCGCGCCCCTGCAGCGCCGCTTCCCCGCGATCACCTGGCTCCCTTACGACGATTCCACCCGCACCGCCGCGATCGCCGGCTGCGATGTCTGGCTCGGGCTCGGCGGCTCCCCGTTCCAGAGCGCGTTGTCCCGCTGGTTCGTTGATCACCTCGTCGCCGAGGCCGACGCCTGCGGCCGCGCCCACAAGCCGATGTTCTTCCTCGGTGTCGGCGTCCAGTCCGCCGGCGAACTCGCTCTCCCCGAGGTCCGGCGCCTCTGCTCCCACGCGGCCGGCATCTGGACCCGCGACGCCGCCTCCGCCGAGAAAATCGCCGCGCTGCCCTCCCCGCCGCCCGTCCTCGAGGCCGCCGCGGATCTCGCGCACGTCTTCTTCCGCGAGTGCCATCCGCCCGCCGCCGCGCGCGGCCGGCTGACCCTCGTCGCCAACTTCGACTACGGCGCCTGGGAAGGCCAGCCCGCCTGCCTGCGCGCACTCGCCGGCCTCGCCGCCACCGACCGCGTGTGGCTCGCGCAGGAATCCCGCGATCTGCCGGGCGCCGAGCGCGCGCTCTTCGCCGCCCTCCCGGCCGCCGAACAATTCCGCTGGCGCCTCGTCTCCCCGGAGCAGGCCGGCGCGCCGCTCGAGGATGTCCTCGCCCGCTGGCCGAGCGGCGAATGGCTCGTCACCGCGCGCTATCACGCCGCGCTCGCCGGCGCGTGGGCGCGTTCGCGCATCGTCGTCCTCTCGACCAATGAAAAACTCCGCGCCGCCGCGCGCGAGTCCCACGCCCCGCTCCTTTCGCCGCACGCCGACGACGCCTCGACCGCCCGCGCCCTCGCCGCTGCCGAACCCGCGACGCCCCCGCGCCAGCTCGCCGAGCGCGCCTACGAGGCGTGCGCGGCGTTTGTGCGCTCCGCAGTTGCGCACCGGCGCTGAAGTCGCTTAGGCAGAGCGGTCCATGGCGGCACTTGCCCTTTCCTTCGGCTTCTTCCTGTTCGTGACCTTCGTCGGCCGCGCGTCCCTCGCGGCCTTCGGCTGGCACGGCGGAGTGCTGCGGGCCTGGCTCCTCGCCCCCGCCACCGGCCTCGCCGTCGTCGTCCTCGCGGTCATGGCCCTGAACCAGGCCGGCCTGCCCGTCGGCCGCTTCGCCTGGCCGCTGACCGCCGTCCTCGCCCTCGCCTCCGTCGCGATCTATTTCTGGCGCCGGCCCGCGCTGCCCGTCCGGGCCCTCGCGCCATTCGCCGCCCTCGCCGTCTTTTCGCTCCTCTGGACCGGCTGGCCCATGCTGCGCTTCGGCTTCGGCTGGCTCAGCTACGTCAACGACGACTTCGTCAACTACTGCCTCGCCGCCGAACGCTTCAAGGACTTCGGCTTTTGGCGCGTGCCGACCATGGACGAACTCGCCGGCACCGACGTCGCGCAATACTACTGGTTCATGCACGTGCCGGGCCTCATGCGCTTCGGCAGCGAGATCACGTTGTCCTGGGTCTCCGCCCTCACCGGCGTGAAATCCCTCGGCATCTTCATGCCCGTCATCGTCGGCCTCGGGCTCATCCAGTTGTTCTCCGCCGCCGCCCTCGCCCTGCACCTCGGTCGCTGGCGCCGGCGCGCCCTCCTCGCCACCGCGCTCCTCGCCGCCAGCCCGCTGTTCATGCTCGGCACGCTGTATCAGCTCATCGCCCAGGTCGGCGGGCTCGGGCTGCTCCTCGCCGCCACCGCCATCCTCACCTCTCCGCTTCCCCGCGCGCGCCGCCGCCTCGTCCCGCACATCCTCGCCTTGTCGCTCGTCGGCGCCGCCCTCGCAGTCTTCTACCCCGAGGTCACCGCCTTCGCCGTGCTCGCCGCGGTGGGCTGCACCGCGATCGACGCCCTCCGCCGTCGCGAATTCCCCGCCACGCGCCTCAGCCTCTTCCTCTACGGCATCGTCGGCGTCATCGTCCTCCTGCGCTACAACGTCCTCGCCTATATGTTCACCATCGTGACGCAGATGGGCTCCGGCTTCCGCAGCGTCGACCTCTCACTCTCCCTCTTCCCGTATTTCATGATCCCGACCGGCCTCGCCAACTTGTTTGGCCTCATGCCGCTCTCGATCAACTTCGCCGAGCCCTACACGTCGCTCACGATCGTCGCCGGCCTCCTCGCGCTCGTCACCGCCCTCGGCTTCGCTCTCCGCGAATCGTTCCGCGCCGCGCCGATGGCCGTGCTCCTCGTCGTCCAGTTCGTCCTCGCTGTCCGGCTCATGCTCTCGGGCAACGATTTCGGCCTCTACAAGATCGCGATGTTCATGCAGCCCGCGCTCGCCGCCGCCCTCGCCTGCGCGCTCTGGCGTCTCCCTTGGCGCCGCGTCACCGCGCCGCTCGGCGTCCTCGCCGCCGCCGCCTGCTGCGCCCCGACCGCCCTCTACTACACCAGCGTCTCCCAGGGCGAGAAGGCCGGCGTCATCACCGAGGCCAAGCTCGCCTCCATCC
>CAZENI010000201.1:0-13125 GCA_964513055.1 uncultured Opitutus sp. | reverse complement strand
TCCGCCGCTCGCGCCCGACTGGTAATGGATGCCGCCGCTCAGGCTGACGACGCCGATTTCGTTGATGCCGATGATGTCGCCCCGGGCGTTCACGAGCGGCCCGCCGCTGTTGCCGCCGAAAATCCGCGCGTCGTGAAGCACCCAGCGCACCAGCATGCCCACATCCTCGCCCCGCAGCATCATCCGGCCGACCGTCTGCTCGGGCAGCACCAGCGAGGGATTCGAGACCACGCCGCGCGTGACCGACTGCGAGAGGAAGCCCGGGCTCCCCAGCGCGAAAACCTCCTCGCCCGCCACCAGCGCCGACGAATCGCCAAACTTCGCGATCACCAGCGGCGCTGCGTCCTTGGGGCGCTGCGCGAGGTCCAGCTGCAGCACGGCCAGATCCGTCAACGCATCCTGCCCGATCAATTTCGCCTCCACGTGCGAGCCGTCGTAAAGGTAGCAGCGGAAGAAATCGCCGTCCTCCGTGACGTGGCAGTTGGTCACCAGATGGCCCTGCGCCGAGATGATGACGCCGCTGCCGCCGCTCCACTGCTTCGTCAGCCGGCCGTCGCTGGGTCGGAGCCGGATCGCCTCGATGCGCACGATCGACGGGAACACCCGCGTGAGCATCGGATCCTCCGCCGGCGTGACCGCAGCCTTGGCCGCTTTCGCTGCCGCGGGCTGGGCGAAGGCGCCCGGCGCGCTGCCCGCCCACAGCGCCAGACCGCACACGACGCCACGCATCCTCCAACTCGGCAACGAATTCATAGGGGTAACAATGCCCCCGGGAAGGAGGCGAACTCGCCGCCTGACGCAAGCGGCAAAGCTTCGTGACACGTCCCACGCCGTCGCCGGGTAGTAAGCAGGAAACCAAGGAGCCAGGAAGAAGGCCCGGAAGAGCCAAGCCGGATCAATTCAGAAGCCAGAAAGCCAGGAATCGAACCTCGTCGCGATTCTCCACTCCGTTTCCTGGTTTCCTGGTTTCTGAATTCCACCCTCCGAATCAGCCCACGGTGTCCTCGTTCCTGGTTCCGTGGTTTCCTGCTTCAACTCCTCCCGCCCACCTCACCCTTTCGCCGCCGCCACGAATTTCCCGATGATCCCATCAAAGCTCCCGTTGCTGAAAAAGGCCACGACGCGCGGCTTCGCGCCTGCCTTCGGGCCGGTGGCGTTCGCGAGCAGTTGCTCCAGCACGCCGGCGTTGGTCGCCGCGAAGTGCGCCTCGACACCCTGCACTTCCAGTTGCTGGGCGACGTCCTCCGGATCGAAGCGCTCCTCCGCCGCGAGTTTCTCGGGCCGGTTCACCGGTCCGAGGTAAACTTCTTCCGCCTGCGCGAGCGCGCGCATGAAGCCCGCCTGCATCGCCTTCGTCCGCGCCGTGTTGCTCCGCGGCTCGAACACCGCCGTGAGCAGATGCCCCGGGAAGCGCGCGCGAAACGACTGCAGCGTTTCCGCCAGCGCCGTCGGGTGATGACCGAAGTCCTCGATCACCGTGCACCGCGCCGTGCGCAGCAGAATCTCCTGCCGCCGCTTCACCCCACGAAACCGCCCCAGCGCCCCGAAGGCCCCTGGCGGCAGCGCGCGCGGATCCGGCGTATCCGCTTTCTGGTTAAGTGTCACGTAATACGTGACACTCTCCCGGGGCGCGAGGGCGAGGCCGGCGGCGGTGGCCGCCATCGCGGCGTTGCGCGCGTTGTAGAGGCCGGTCAGCGCCCAACGCACCTCGCCCCAGGGCTGGTCGCGCCAGGTCAGCCGGAAACGGGCGCCCGCCGCCGTCTCCGCGAAGTCGACGATCCGCACGTCGTTGCCCGGCTCGACGCCCACGCGCACGACGCGCGTCCACGCCATCGCGCCGAGCGCGCGGAGATTCGGGTCGTCGCCGTTCAGGACCACGACGCCCTGCCGCGGCACGATGCGCGCGAAGTGCGTGAACGTCCGCTGCACGTCCGCGAGATCGCGGAAGATGTCCACGTGATCGAACTCGAGGTTGTTCAGCACCGCGACGTGCGGCGCGTAGTGGATGAACTTGCTGCGCTTGTCGAAGAACGCGCTGTCGTATTCGTCCCCCTCGATCACGAACGGATCGGCCGCCGCGCCGAGATGCGCGCCCACCGGCGGATCCTGCGGCACGCCGCCGATCAGGAAGCCGGGATCGCGCCCGGCCTCGCGCAACAGGAAGGCCGTCAGCGCCGTGGTCGTCGTCTTGCCGTGCGTGCCGGCGATCACGATGTTGCGCCGCCCCTTCAGCACGAAGTCGTGCAGCATCGCCGGCAGCGAGGTGAAGGGCAGCGCACGCGTGTCGAGCAGCCACTCGACCTCGGGATTCCCGCGCGACATGGCGTTGCCGATCACGACGAGGTCGGGCGCGAGTTTCGCCAGCCGCGCCGCGTCGTAGCCCTCGTGCAGCGCGATGCCGGCCTCCGCCAGCACCGTGCTCATCGGCGGATACACGCCGGTGTCGGCGCCGAGCACCTCGTGCCCCGCCGCCCGTGCGAGCAGCGCCGCGTTGCCCATCGCGGTGCCGCAGATGCCCATGAAGTAGATCTTCATCGGTCCGAGCCTTTCAGAACGCCTCGCCTGAGGTAAAACGCGGAATCAGCGTTTTAAGCGATTTCTCTCACTGGAACCCGCTTCCTCTACTTCAGCCCAGCGATCTCTGCCCGGGCGTTCTCGATTCTCAAGGTCAGCAGCGCGCGGGCCTCGGCGGACATCGGTGGCGGCCCTTTTCCAAAAGAGGAACGTTTCGAATCTTCGGCCAGCTCACGCTCCAGTCGCTGCACATACGCTTGCAGCGTCACTATTCGCTCCAGCCGGTTGCCGGCAGCGTTCTCGACGCTCGTCGCCGCCCGTTTCGCCGCACCTTGCGCCCGCTTTGACTCGAACTCGCCCTGAGAGGCTGCCGACTTCTGTTGGGAGTTCGCCCGCGCCCGCTCGGCCGCATTCCTTTTTTCCGTGGCGGCGTCACGGAACTTCACCTGCTCGACTTTTCCCTCTACCAAAGTGACCTCCATGTCGGGCCAGCGATAGATGGACTTTTTCCCGACAGAGGCTTTCGACTGCGGGGCACCTTTCAACGCGACCACCTTTGCCTCGGCCATGCCAACCTCGATCGGGTTCGCTCGCACCAAAGCGGTGCACGTAAGCACGACGATAAACAGTCGGAGTAGCGGTTTCATTTTAGTCAAAGTCGGCTAACCATCACGCCCCTCGAAGGCGTGCTTCTCTCCAAACGAGGACGCCACACTTCTCTTCCCGCCTTGGAATGCAATCGCGGAACGAACGCACGCAACTCCTTGCACTTCGGATCAACCTCACCTCGCCCCGCCCTCAGTCCCGCAGCACCACCGGCTCGAGCCGGGGTGCGAGGAAGTGGAGGATGCCCAGGGCCAGCAGGTAGGCGCCCGAGGCGAAGATGAACAACGGCCAGTAGCCTGCCACGCCGATGATTTTGCCCGCGACCGCCGCGAGCAGGGCGCCGCCGATCCCGCCCATCATGCCGCCGATCCCGGTCACGCTCCCGACGGCGCGCTTCGGAAACATGTCCGAGACTGTCGTGAAAAGATTGGCGCTCCAACCCTGGTGCGCCGCGGTCGCCAGCGAGATGAGCGCGATGGCGACGGCGATGCTCGAGGTCATCGAGGCGAAGAAGATCGGCACGACGCACAGTGCGCAGATCAACATCGTGGTCTTGCGCGCCCGGTTTACCGTCCAGCCCATCCCGATGAAACGGGTCGCGAGCCAGCCGAAGAAAACGCTGCCGCCGTCCGAGATGAGATAGATCACGATGAACGGAATGCCCACCGACTTGAGGTCGAGCTTGGTCGCGAGCGCGGCGTTGTCGTTGAAGAAGCTCGGCAGCCAGGTCAGGTAAAACCACCACACGGCGTCCGTCAGAAACTTCGCCGTCGCGAACGCCCACGTCGCTTTGTAGGGCAGCAGCGTTCGCCACTTCACGCTCCGGCCGCTGTCCTCCTCGCCATCGGATCGGATGTAGGCGAGTTCGGCGGCCGAGACCTTCGGATGCGCTTCGGGACGGAAGTAGACGACCAGCCAGAGCACCAGGACGATAAAGCCCAGCGCGCCCGTGATGATGAAACTCGCACGCCAGCCCAGCGCCGCGACGATCAGCGGCACGCACGCGGCGGTGAGGATGATGCCCACGTTGGCCCCGGCGTTGAAGAGGCCCGTCGCAAAACTCCGCTCCTTCCGCGGAAACCACTCTGCGACCGACTTGATGGCCGCGGGAAAATTACCGGCCTCGCCGATGCCGAGGAGAAAGCGCGCCCAGGACATGCCCATCACGCTGTTCACGAATCCATGGATGATTCCGGCGATGCTCCAGATCGTGATGCTGACCGAGAAGCCGCGACGCGTGCCGATGCGGTCGATCATCCAGCCGGCGAGCACGAAGCCCATCGCATAGGCGAATTTGAACGCCGCATCGACGTAGCCCATGCGCTCCTTGAACAGCGCGATCTCCTGCGGCCCGAGCGGCGCGTCGGCCGGCAGGCCGATCATCACGCGGCGAAACGCGTCGTCCAGCATCGTGAACGAGAGCACATTGCGGTCGACGTAGTTGATCGTCGTTGCGACGAAAAGGATGGCGCAGATGACCCAGCGGTATCGGCCGGCTTTGGGCGGCAGGAGCGAGGTGGAGGGCGTGGACATGAGGTAAAAAGGGGCGTGGTGAACACCGCCGGCGGCGTTCGCTGACGTTGAGAAAAACAGAATCCGGCCGGCGGCGGTTCATCCGCGCCGGTGGAAAACGGGAGGGAGCGGTGCGCGGGGCGCCTCCGCTCCCTCCCGGCGTAATCAGTTCCGCTGGGCGCGATCGATGAACGCGCCTGCGATCCAGCCGGCCAGCGCGAGTCCGACGGTCCAGCCCAGCCAGTGCCGGGTGAACAATCCGATCGCGAGGCCGACCGCGGCCCCGGCGATCGTTCCCCAGCCGGTGAAGGCGGTGACGTCGCGGGGCTTGTCGTGAGAATTCTTAGTCGATTCCGATTCCATGTGCCAGAGGGGCCGCCTCGCTGGGAGCGCGGCCGTTGGTTTGAACTGCGGCCGCCAGGCCGCACGTGTTGCCGGGCGCAAACCGCGGAGCGTTCCGCGCGTTCCGCCGTTAGATACCGGCCAGTCGCACCGATCAGACTCTGAGTTCAATCCGGTCGCCCTGTGTCGCGGGCCGGAAGAACAGCTCCGCCGCGCGCCGGCCCGCGGTTTGGGTCCGCTGAACGCTCCCGGCACCGGGTGCGGCGCAGGGCAGGCGGTCAAACCACGTCGGCCGCGGGTAGTCCGCCTGGAACGGCACCTGAAGGTCCGCGCTTCGCCCGGGGGCGGCGAATACCAGTTTGGTCTCGTGGCTGGCCGCGCTAAACGCCGGCTCGGCCCGCGAGGTCCCGGAGCCGCTGCGTTGCGGTCCCACGCACGCCAGGCAGATCGCGAACCCGATCGCGAGCAGACGGGCAAGGTGTGTGAGTCGACCGGACACGCGCGCAGCGTCAGAAAGCGGACACGAGTCGTCAACGTTCTCTTCCGCCCACGCCAGACCCGCCCGCCCGGCGCGTTCGCTCGTCGCAATTCGCATCGCGATGCGCCGCATTTCCACCACGCTCCCTCCGCCCCATGAAAGCGCTCCCCACCCTTCTCGGCGCGCTCGCCTGCGCCGTGCCCGCCCTCCTTCGCGCCGCCCTCCCCGCCCTGCCTTCCGTCGAAACCGTCGAGTGGCAGCCGCTCGCGGCGCAGGTGAAACGCGTGGTCGAGGCGCTCGCTTATCAGGGCGGTCCGCTGCCCGCCGCCGATCAACGCGCGCTCGAACAGATCACCGCCTCGACGCCCGACGCCGTCGCCCGCCTCCAGGCGATCCTCGATCGCCACTGCCTCTTCGCCGTCACGATCAATCCCGAGATGCGCGTGAAGGTCGCCGCGGGGCCGGCCGAGCCCGCGCTCGTCGAGCAGGGCTGGCGGCAGTTTCTGGTGAAGGTCTACAACGAGGCCGGCACCACCGCGCCGCTCCGCGCCTCGAGTCCGCATGCGCTGCGGCTCTTCAACTCCCCGGCCGACGACGTCGCGAACCGCTGGCTCGAACTGCAGATGTTTGACGCGCAGCCGCTCCGACCCGCCCTCAGCGGGCTCGCCGTCGAATACCGGATCATCCAGCTCCACAGCCGCGACGCGGGCCGCCGCGAGGCGAAGTTCTCCTTCGACGTCGGCCAGGGCACGCAGGACCTCGGCTACCGCAACGAGGTCGATCTCCTGTTTCGCTGCGCGCCGGCGCAGGAGGTCACCCTGCGCGTGCGCGACGAACACGGCCAGCCCACCACGGCCAGTTTCGTCATCCGCGATGCGCAGCGGCGCGTCTACCCCTCGCAGGCGAAACGCCTCGCGCCGGATTTCGCGTTTCATCCGCAGGTCTATCGCGCGGACGGCGAGAAACTCAGGCTGCCGGCGGGCACCTACACGGTGGAGTTCCAGCGCGGGCCTGAATCCATCCCGCAGGTGCGCACGCTCTCGGTCGCGGGCGCGGCCACGCGCTGGGATTTCCAGGTCGAGCGCTGGATCGACGCCGCGCAGCTCGGCTGGTGGTCCGGCGATCATCACATCCATGCCGCCGGCTGCGCCCACTACACCAACCCCACCGAGGGCGTGCACGCCCCCGACATGATGCGCCATTGCCTCGGCGAGGACCTCAAGGTCGGCGCCAACCTCACCTGGGGGCCGTGCTTCGATTACCAGAAGCAGTTCTTCACCGGCAGTGACGACAAGGTATCCACGTTTCCCTTCATCCTGCGCTACGACATCGAGGTGTCCGGCTTCGGCTCGCACCAGAGCGGTCACCTCTGCCTGCTGCAGCTCAAGGAGCAGATGTATCCCGGCGGCGACTCGATGAGTCACTGGCCCACGCTCGGACTCAACACCCTGCGCTGGGCGAAGAAGCAGGGCGCGCTCGTCGGCCCCGCGCACTCCGGCTGGGGCCTGCAACCGGTCGCGCCCGACGACCGCACGTCCGTCTCGAGCAAGACCTCGGGCGACGTGCGCGCCGTCGCGACGACGCTCCCGAACTACGTCGTCCCGCCCTTCAACGGCATCGGCGCCAACGAATACATCGTCGACGTCACCCACCGCGTGCCCGGCCCCGACGGCCGGCTCGTGCCCGCGGTCGACTTCATCTCGATGGTCGACACGCCCTACCTCTGGGAACTCAACATCTGGTATCACACGCTCAACGTCGGCTTCCGCACGCGGATCAGCGGTGAGACCGATTTTCCCTGCATCTATGGCGAACGCGTCGGCCTCGGCCGCAGCTACGTGAAGCTGCCCGCGAAGTGGACCTACGAGGACTGGTGCGAGGGCATCCGCGCCGGCCGCAACTACGTCGGCGACGGCAAGAGCCACCTGCTCGACTTCCAGCTTCAGCCGCCGGGCGGCCGCGCCGCCGTGATGGGCGAGCAGGACAGCGAACTCAGCCTCGCCGCACCCGGGAAGGTCCGCGCAAGCGTCCGCGTCGCCGCCCGACTCAACGTCGAGCCCGCCCCCGAGATCAAGCGCCGGCCGGTCGGCGCGAAGCCGTATTGGGACATCGAGCGCGCCCGCGTCGACGGCACGCGCGAGGTGCCCGTCGAGTTGATCGTCAACGGCTATCCCGTCGCCACGAAGCACGTCGTGGCCGACGGCCGCCTGCAGGACGTGACCTTCGACGTCGACATTGCGCGGAGCAGTTGGGTGGCGGTGCGCGTGCTGCCCTCGTCGCACACCAACCCGATCTGGGTCCTGGTGGGCGATCAGCCGGTGCGCGCCTCCCGGCGCAGCGCCGAGTGGTGCCTGGCGGGAGTCGACCGCTGCTGGTCGCAGAAGGAGCGGTTCATCAAGGCCGCCGAGCTCGGCGACGCCCGGGCCGCCTACGATCATGCCCGCGCGACTTACCGCCAGCTCATCGCCGAGTCCCCGGTGGAGTGACGGGGCCGCGCGGCGCATTTCTTGCGGCCACCATAAGCGCTTTGCGCTCCGGCCGCCGGCATAAGACCGCACGCATCCGGCAGCGCGCCGGCTTTTCTTCTCGCGGAAAATTCCGGCGGGGTGTTTCCAATTGATGCTCCTCTCGTCTTACCCCGTTCCATGGCCTCCCCCGTCAAGCCTCCGCGTTCCACGAAGATCATTCTGCGCACGATCATTGTGCTCGCAGTGCTCGGAGGAGCGACGTGGGGAGGGCGGATCATCTGGAAGCAGATCAGCCCCGGGCTCTTTGGCGCCAAGCGGCCGGAGAAAATCCCGACGGTGAAGGTGCGCACGGCCACGATCGCCGAGGAAATCGTCGCGGTGGGCCGGTTGCGCGCGGTGTTTTCCACCGAGCTCCGCTCCGAGATCAACGGCCGCATCGTGAAGATCAGCGCGATCGACGGCCAGAAGGTCGTCCGCAACGAGGAGATCCTGCGCCTCGATCAACAGGACCTCCTCACGCAGATCACCGAGATGGAGCGCAGCATCGAGGCGGCGAAACTGAAGTCCCAGCGGGCCCGCCGCGACTACGAGCGGCTCGTCGATCTCTCGAAGCGCGGCGTGGTCACCACCAAGGACTTCGAGGATTCCCGCATCACATTTTCCCTGAGCGAAAACGACGCCGCGATCGCCGAGGCCCGCGCCGCCAACCTCCGCGACAAGCTCACCAAGACCGTGATCCGGGCCCCGCACGACGGCACCCTGCTCCTGCGCGATCTGACCGAGGGCCAGGTCATCACCAGCGCCGCCGCCCAGAATGGCGGCACGATGCTCGGCGAGGTGGCCGACCTCTCCGTCCTGATGGTGCGGACCAACATCAACGAGATCGACGTCGCGCGCATCAAGCTCAACGACCAGGCCCGCGTGCGCGTCGACTCGATGCGCAGCATGCAGATGACCGGCACCGTGAAACGCATGGCCACCAGCGCGCTGGAGACCGGCGCCGATCGCACGCGCGTCTTTCCCGTCGACGTCATCCTCGACGAGGCCGACGAGCGCCTCCGCCCCGGCATGTCGGCCACGGTGTTCTTCACCCTCGCGCGCGTCGACGAGGCGCTCGCCGTCCCCCTCAACGCCGTCTTCTCCACCGCCGAGTCGGTCCGCTATGTGTTCCTGCGCAAGGGCGAGGGCTTCGAGGTCCACGCGATCGAGACCGGCATCGCCGACACGCGCTACGTGCAGATCCTGTCCGGCCTCGAGAACGGCGCCGAGGTCGCCCGCACGCGGCCGCTCGAGTTCGAGGGCGAGATCCCCGTTCCGGCCGTGGCTCCCGTCGTCAAGCGGGGCAAGTCGCGCGACAACACCGACGTGCTGAATCCGGGCGTCCCTCCTCCGCCGCGACCGAACAAGTCGGGCGGAGCCGGCAAGCCACCGCGCGGCGGTTCCTGACGCGATGCGCCTCCTTTTCATGGGCGTGTCCAGCGGCTGGCGCGAGGTCCTCGCGCACAAGCTGCGGTCCTTCCTGACGTTGTTCGGCATCGTCCTCGGCGCCGCCGCGCTCGTCGGCATGTTCGGCGTGGTCAAGGGACTGCTCCGCGGCTTCGAGACGATGATCTACGAGACCGGCGGCATCGAGCGCATCAGCGTGCACTCCACCCGCGCGCCCGAGTATCAGCGCGAGAAGGCGCCGCTCTCGCCCGGTCGCACGCTGAACGACGTCGACGCCATCCGGACCGCCGTCCCCCTCGCCCAGCGCGTGACCGCCGAAGTCAACATCCCCGGCGGCGGCGCCCGCCTCTACTTCCAGGGCCGCGTCAGCGCTCCCGTCGTCCGCGGCGTGCTGCCCGAGACGTTCGTCATGGACCGCTTCGACATCGCGCAGGGCCGCCTGCTCGGCGAGCTCGACATCGAGCTCCAGACGCAGGTCATCGTGCTCGGCGCCTCCATCGCCGAGGCGTTGTTTCCCCGCGGCATCGATCCGCTCGGTCGCGTCATCACCGTCAACGGCCTGCCCTTCACCGTGGTCGGCGTGTTGAAGGACTACCGCGTCGGCGCGGCCGGCGGCCGCGTGAGCTTCAAGAACTCCGTCGCCTTCATCCCGCTCACCACCGCCCAGACGCTCTACCGCATCGATGAAAACGTCGACGTGATCAACGTGCAGCTCGCCGACATCGCCTTCATGCCGGTGGCGCAGGACCAGATCACCAATGTCCTCACGCACACGCACCGCGGCATCCAGGACATCCGCCTCGAGACGCGCGAGGACCTGCTCCTGAGCTTCGAGAAACAGCGCGACAGCTACATGTATTCCCTCGGCGGCGTCGCCGCGATCGGCCTGATCGTCGGCGGCGTCGGCATCATGAACGTCATGCTCGCCTCGATCAGCGAGCGCATCCGCGAGATCGGCGTGCGCCGCGCCCTCGGCGCCAAGCGCATCGACATCTTTGTGCAGATCCTCGCCGAATCGATGACGCTCGCCATGGCCGGCGGGGTGTTCGGCGTCATCGCCAGCATCGGCCTGATCAAGCTGCTCGAAAAGGTCGTGATGGAGGCCAACCGGCCCGAGCTCTCGCCCCTCGCACTCCTGATCGGCATCGGCTCCAGCGCGCTCATCGGCGTCCTCGCCGGCCTTTACCCCGCCATCCGCGCCGCGCTCCTCAGCCCCGTCGAGGCGCTGCGCACAGATTGAGCGGGGTGGAGCGGCTTGGGCTCAGGTAAGCCGCTCCCTCTTGCCCCCGCCTACGTCAGCCGCCGCGCCGCGAGCTGCGCCTTCACGCACAGCTCCGCCGCCTTGAAGGCATGCGCCTGCGTCATGGCCTTCTCCGTGCGGTTCAGGCAGTCGAGGATCAGCTCGCCGAAGAAACGGTAACCCACCTTGCCGCCGACCGGGATGTAGTGCTCGGCCTTGTCGTCGACCACGATCACATGATCGCCCTTCTTCTCGCGGGTCACGTCGATGTATTTCCGGAGCTCGATGTAGCCCTTGGTGCCGAGGATGAACGTCCGCCCGTCGCCCCACGTGCCGAGGCCGTTCGGCGTGAACCAGTCGACGCGAAAATGATTCGTCGACCCGTTGTTGCCCACGAACGACGCCTCGCCGAAGTCCTCCAACTCGGGCACGTCAGGGTTCGCGAAGTTCCCGACCGCCGCATGCACCACGGTCGCGTCACTGGCCCCTGAATACGTCAGGAACTGCTCACACTGGTGGCTGCCGATGTCGCACAGGATGCCGCCGTATTTCGCCCGTTCGAAGAACCACGCCGGACGCGACGGCTTGTTCAGCCGGTGCGGCCCGAGCCCGACCACCTGCACGACCCGCCCGATCACGCCCTGGCTCAGCAGATCCGTGGCGAACATCCCCGCCTCCGAGCCGAGCCGCTCGCCGTAGTTCACCATGAACTTGCGGCCCGTCTTCGCCGCCACCGCCTTCGCCTGCGCGAGCTGCTCCAGCGTCGTCAGCGGCGCCTTGTCCGTGAAGTAGTCCTTCCCCGCCTCCATCACGCGGCAGCCGATCGGGCCGCGCTCCGACGTGACCGCGGCGGCCGTCACCAGCTTCACCTCGGGATCGTTCAGGATCTCGTCGAGCGAGCGGGCCACCTTCGCCTCCTTGAAACGGCGGACAAACGCGTCGCGCTTCTTCTCATCCGGCTCGTAGATCCACTTCAGCGTCCCGCCCGCCGCGATCAGCGAGCTGCACTGGCCGGTGATGTGCCCGTGATCGCAATGCGCGGCCGCGAACACGAACTCGCCCGCCTTCACGACTGGCGCGGGTTTCGGGCCGGGCACATAGGTGGTGCTGGCCTTGGGCTCGGCGCCCGCGGGCGCGGTGGCGCCGTGGACGAAGGGCGGAAGCATCGCGCCGGCGGCCGCAGCCCCGGCGGTGTGAGTGAGAAAACGGCGGCGATTCATAGGGGAGAGGGCGGGCGGGTTGGGCGAAAGAGCAAAGAGGAATTCTGTCCGCGGCGGCCCAGTCCCTCACTGCCCCGTTCACTTTTCAATCCAGTTCCTCCCGCTTGACGCACGTGCCCCGCTGGATGGACCGCACCATCATCTCGCACATCGCCATCGTCTCGAGGTTCTGGCGCGCCGAGATGCCCGGCTCGCGCCCGTCCGCGACATAGCGGTGGAAATCCGCCAGCACGCCCAGCTCCGAATCGACGACGGGAATCGGAATCGGCACCGCGGGCCGCACCTCGAAGTTCACCGCCGGCCGCGCCGAGAACTCCGCGCGGTCGTCGCGAATCACCAGCGCGCCGTTGGCGCCGTGCACCTCGAGGCGCAGGGAGCCCCGGCTCGCGTCGTGCGTGTGCACGTAGTTCACCACGACGCCGTTCTTGAACCGCAGGAACGCGCTCGTGTTGTTGTCGTGCTCGTAGGGCGTGTAGGCCGCGCGGTAGCTGTGCGCCGTCATCTCCGCCACCGGCCCGAGCCAGTGGAGCAGGTTGTCGAAATGGTGGCAGCTCATGTCCCATACGCTCGCGAACGGATACGTCAGCGTGCGCGGCTGCGGCCGCACGCGATGCTGCACATAGTCGATGAGGAAAGGCGACGTCACGGCACAGTCCTCCGCCGTCCCCAACGCGCGCCGGATCAGCGTCGAGATGCCGTCGTAGCGGTAATTCTGCGCCACGGCCACGACGCCCCGGTGCGCCTCGGTGTGGCGGACGAGTTCGACCGCGTCGCGCCAGCACGGTGCCATGCCCTTCTCGATCAGCACCGCCACGCCGCGCTCGACGCCGAGCCGGGCCAGGGGCAGGTGCGTGACCGTCGGCGTGCAGACAATCATCGCCGCGGGCCGCGTGGCCGCGAGCGCCGCCTCGACATCCTGAAAGCATACCGCCTCCGGCACTCCGGTCGAGGCGCGCGCCTCCGCCAGGTGCGCCTCGACGCGATCGACCAGGCCGACGATCTGCCAGCCGTTTTCCGGGTGACAGCGCTCGACGGGCCAGCGGCCGCGGTTGCCAACGCCGACGAGGAGGACGGGGATGACGGGATTCACGGGCCTCGGTTAAAGGCGCCGCAGCCAAGGCCGCCAGCGCAGAAGCACCACCGCGGTGGCGGCCGCGTTCGCACGGACTCTCTCACGCGGTTCGTTTCCCTCCGGCCGCCAGCCGGGTCGCGCCATAGGGCGCCCGCTCGGTGCGCGCGAGCATCGCGTTGGCGGCGGCGTCGTTGACGAAGCGTTCCGCGCGCGGATCCCAGATGAGC
>CAZENI010000200.1:0-13158 GCA_964513055.1 uncultured Opitutus sp. | reverse complement strand
GCGCGATTTCCGGCGGCCCCTTCAAGCAGGGCTACAACGTCCTCAAGGGCATCGACCGCTACATCCCCGTCGACATCTACATCCCCGGCTGCCCCCCGCGCCCCGAGGCGCTGCTCCACGGGCTCCTTGAGCTGCAGAAGAAAATCAAGGGCTTCAAGTTCACCGGCCCCGACGCCCCGCGCCACCTGCGCTCCGACGATCCGTGCGAGTATCCCGTCCCCGAATTCGGCCCGCACGATCTCGAACCGCCCGCGAACCCCGCCGTGTGGTCCGCGCCGACCATCGTGCGCAAGGAATGACGCCGCCGTCGGCGAAGCTCCAAGCACCAACCTCCAAGCTCCCATGAAACCTCAATTTCCAAATTCCAATTTTTCCCAGTTTGAAGCTCGGCGCTTCTCTGGAGCTTGGAGCTTGGTGCTTGGTGCTTTTTTCCCGGCGCTTGGCGCTTTTTCGCGCTAGCGAATCATGGACACCGTCGAACAGCTCCGCGACCGCCTGCTCGCCCGTTTCCCCGGCGCGGAGATCACCGTTGTCCCGAATCCTTCGCCCGCGGCGCAACCCGGCCTCGCCCTCGGCGCCGCGCACGCCGTCGAGATCGCCCGCTTCCTCCGCGACGATCCGGCGCTCGCCCTCGACCAGTGCACCAACGTCACCGGCATCGACTGGCCGGAGAAGGAAATCATCGAGACGACCAAGGTCACCCTCCCCGACCCCGCCGGCGGCCCGCCGAAGGTCGTCGAGCAAAAGACCAAACGCGTCCAGCCCGGCAGCCTCGAGGTCGTCTACCATCTCTACTCCATCGCCCTCCGCCACGGCCCGGTGATCCTGCGCCTCCGCACCGGCAACCGCACCGACCAGGTCGCCCTCCCCTCCCTCACGCCGATCTGGCGCTCCTGCGAATTCCAGGAACGCGAGGTGTTCGACCTCTTCGGCGTCGTCTTCGCCGGCCACCCCGACCTCCGGCGTATCCTGATGTGGGATGCCTACACCGACTTCCCCATGCGGAAGGACTACGTCGAGCCCGACGACTACGAATGGGAGCCCACGCCGCACGGCGCCGTGCTGGAAAAGGCGAAGTCTCACTACCCCGCCGCACCCGCGGCGGCGGCGCCTGCGGCGGGAATGCCGAGTGCCAAATGATGAACGCCGAATTTCCAACCAAGGTGGCCGGCTCCGATAATTCGGCACTCGGCATTCGGCATTCGGCCTTCCCATCGGATGCGGCAGGCGCTCATGTGCGCGAAGTTCACGACAGCTTCCACGGCGATCTCCTCGAGGTCTCGATGGGCCCGCACCATCCCTCGACCCACGGCGTCTTCCGCATGATCGTCACGCTCGACGGCGAGCGGATCGTGAAACTCAAGCCCGTCTTCGGCTACCTCCACCGCAACCACGAGAAGCTCGGCGAGCAGACCACCTACCTCGGGTCGATGCCCTACACCGACCGGCTCGACTACCTGTGTTCGATGACGAACAACTGGGCCTACGCGATCGCGGTCGAGAAACTCGCCGGCCAGCCCGTCCCCGAGCGCGCCGAATACGTGCGCGTCATCCTCGCCGAGCTCACGCGCCTCCTCAATCACACCTGCCTCGCCGGCTTCCTCATGCAGGACTGCGGCTGCAGCGGCACACCCCTCATGTATGCGTTCCGCGAGCGCGAAAAGATCCTCGATCTCTTCGAGTCGCTCAGCGGTTCCCGCATGATGTGCAACTACCAGCGCTTCGGCGGCTGCCGCGTCGATCCCTCCCCCGAGTGGCTCGCCGCCGCCCAGCGGCTCGCGGCCGGTTACGGCCGATTCCTCGACGAATTCGAGGCCCTGCTCACCGGCAACGAGATCGTCATGGCCCGCACCCAGGGCGTCGGCGCCCTCTCGGCTGCGCTCGCGATCAACGCCGGCGTCACCGGCCCGATGCTGCGCGCCACCGGCGTCAACCACGACCTGCGCAAGGTCGACGCCTACGGCGTGTATCCACGTTTCGACTTCCGCGTGCCGCTCGGCGCGCACGGCGATGTCTACGACCGCTACATGATCCGCGTCCTCGAGATGCGCGAGTCGATCAAGATCCTGCAGCAGGCCTTCGCCGGCCTGCCCGCCGGCCCGATCATGGATCCCAAGGCCAAGCTCCGCGGCTTCCGCCCCAAGCCCGGCGAGGCCTACGGCCGCATCGAGGGCCCCAAGGGCGAGATCGGCTTCCACCTCATCAGCGACGGCAGCCCGAACCCCTACCGCTACCGCATCCGCCCGCCCTCCTTCATCAACCTCACCGTCCTCGAGGACATGTGCCTCGGCCAGACCGTGGCCGACGCCGTGATCATCCTCGGCTCCGTCGACATCGTCCTGGGCGAAGTGGACCGGTGAATTCGGAAGTAGAAGCCAGAAGTAATCAGTGAACAGTAATCAGCCCCCTCTCCACCTTTCGACCACCGCACTAACCACCGATCACTGACTACTGTTCACTGATTACTGATTACTGATTACCATGCTCGGCTCCGGACTCCTCCAAGGCCTCGCCGTCACCGCGAAGAATTTCGTCGGCTCGTTCCACGATCCGGAGCGCTACACCACGGTCGAGTATCCGGAAACCAAGACCAAGCTGCCCGAGGCCTACCGCAACTTTCCCTTCCTCGTCACCGAAAACGCCACCGACCCGATGGGCACGCTGCGCTGCGTCGCCTGCCAGATCTGCGAGAAGGAATGTCCGCCGCAGTGCATCTACATCGAGAAGAGCAAGGACAAGAAACCCGACGCCGCCGGCAAGCTGCAGATCTACCCCGCGGTTTTCGACATCGACACCTCCGTCTGCATGAGCTGCCAGATCTGTGTCGAGGTCTGCCCCTTCGACGCGATCAAGATGGACCAGGTCTTTGAAATCGCCACGACCGACCGCTTCACCGCCCTGCTGCTGAACCGCGAGGCGCTCGCGAAGCCCAACGACTACTACCACACGATCCATCCGACCGAGGCCGCCGAGGTCGACGCCCGCCTGACCGCCGAGCGCCAGGCCGCCGAGGAAAAGGCGAAGGCCGCCGCCGCCGCGGCCGCCGCGAAAGCCGCCGCCGCCAAGGCCGCGCCCAAGGTCGCCGCCGTCGTCCCGGCCGCCACACCGTCACCGACTCCGCCCGCCCCGCCACCGCCCGCCGCGCCCAGCGCGGAGGCTCCGAAGCCCCCGCCGTCCGCATGAGCGTCGCGTCGTTCGATTATTGCAGGAGCCTGCTTGCAGGCGATTTCATCTCCGGCGCCAGCGAGGCAATCCATCGCCTGCAAGCCGCCTCCAACCGCCAGGCCCCCTCAGCTGATTCCTTCCTCGAGCGCTTCCCGCTCACCGTGCGCGACGCCCTCACCGGCCTCCTCCCCGAATCCCTGCGCTGGCTCGCCAACAACCTGATCACGATCGCCGTCATCCTCGGCGTCTTCGGCGTGCTCTTCGCCTTCCTCACGCTCGCCGAACGAAAAATCCTCGGCCGCGTGCAGAACCGTCCCGGCCCCAACCGCACCGGCTATTTCGGCCTGCTCCAGCCCTTCGCCGACGGCGTGAAGGCCCTGACCAAGGAGGACATCGTCCCGCGCGGCGCCGATCAGCTCCTGCACTTCCTCGCGCCCGTCGCGCTCCTCGCGTTCTCGATCCTCACCTTCGCGGTGATTCCCTTCGGCCGGAACCTGGTGCCGGTGCGCCTCGACGCCGCCGTCCTCTACTTCTTCGCCGCCGGCGCCGCCACCGAACTCGCCGTCTTCATGGCCGGCTGGGCCAGCCGCAACAAATACTCCCTCCTCGCCGCGATGCGCGCCCTCGCGCAGCTCATCAGCTACGAGCTGCCCCTCCTCCTCTCGGTCGTCCCCGTGGTGCTTGTCGCCGGCTCGCTCTCCACCACCGGTATCGTCGACATGCAGGGCGCCTGGAAATGGGGCATCGTGCCGCAGTGGTTCGTCTTCACGCCCTGGGGCTTCGCCGCCTTCGCCATCTTCTTCGTCGCCGCCCTCGCCGAGTCCAACCGCTCGCCCTTCGACCTCCCCGAGGCCGAGAGCGAGCTCATTGCCGGACACCTCACGGAATATTCAGGTTTCAAATACGCGCTCTTCTTCATGGCCGAGTATTTCGGCATGTGCGCCCTCTGCGGCATGGCCGTCACCCTCTTCCTCGGCGGCTGGCACGCCCCGCTGCCCTTCCTCCAGTTCATCCCCTCCTACGTCTGGTTCGGCGGGAAACTCCTCACGCTGCTCCTCGGCTTCATCTGGATCCGCGCCACCTTCCCCCGGCTGCGCATGGATCAACTCACGCGCTTCGCCTGGAAATTCCTCGTGCCGCTCGCCCTGATCAACCTCGGCGTCGCCGCCTTCTGGTCGCTCTCGCACTCCTGGCCCGGCGCCCTGCAGCTCGTGCGCTGGGCGATCGCCCTGCTCTTCGTCATCGGTCCCTTCGTGCTCCTCGGCCGCCGCCTCAGCGCCGGCGTCGCCCCGCGGACGTATCGCTACGCGACATGAAAATGCCGAATGCCCAATGCCAAATGCCGAATGCTCCGGAGGACCGTGCCCGGGGAATCGGCGGCCTGTCATTCGGCACTTGGCATTCGGCACTCTGCCTTCGCCCATGACCGCCTCCTTCCTCGCCATCGCCCTCCTCACGCTCGCGAGCGCCGCGATCGCGATGGCGTTGCGCAACCTGATCCACAGCGCGCTCCTGTTGATCGCGAGCTGGGCGGGCATCGCCGCGTTCTACCTCTGGGCCGGCGCCGAGTTCGTCGCCTTTGCGCAGGTCCTCGTCTACGTCGGCGCCGTCTCGATGGTCGTCCTCTTCGCCGTGCTGCTCACGCGCCACTCCCATGCCGACCTCGACGTCGCGCCGGACTCGCTCGCGCGTGTCACCGCCGCCTCGATCGCCGGCGGTGCCGTCCTCGGCGTGCTGGTGGTCGCCGTGGTGAGCACGCGCCTCGCCGCCGGCCCCATCCGCACTCCGACGCTCACCGTGAAGCAACTCGGCCTGCTCCTCGGTGGCCCGCACGCCGCCGCCCTCCTCGTGATGGGCGTGCTGCTCACCGTCTCGCTGCTCGGCGCCGTCGTCATCGCCGCCACCGCCCGCCGCGACGCGAAGGAGGACGCGTCATGAGCCTCTCGCCCCTCCACCTCTGCCTGCTGTTCTCCAGCGCGCTTTTCTGCGTGGGCCTCATCGGCGCGCTCTCCCGCAGCAACACCATCCTCGTGCTCCTCGGCATTGAGCTGATGCTCAATGCCGCGAACATCAACTTCATCGCCTTCTGGCGCTTCAGCCCGAACCCCGCCGCCGGCACCGGCGTGATGTTCGTCCTCTTCTCCATCGCCGTCGCCGCCGCCGAGGCCGCCGTCGGCCTCGCCCTGGTGATCGCCGTCTACCGCCACCAGAAAAACATTCGGCTGCAGGAGGCCAATCGGCTGAAGGGCTGAGAATGATGAATGCCGAACGCCGAGTGCCGAGTTCCTGGTCCGCCGCCTCCATCGAGGCGAGAAGGCAAGCGTCTGCCATTTGGCATTCGGCATTCGGCATTCGCACTTCCCCATGAGCCTCTCCGTCCAGTTCCTCTGGCTCATCCCCGCGCTCCCGCTCCTCGCGGCCGCCGTCGGCGCCTTCGCGCCGAGAGGCGCCCGCCGGCTCGCCAGCGGCACCGCGATCGGAGCGATGGCCCTCTCCCTCCTCCTGTCGTGCAGCGCGCTGTCGAACGCCCTCGACGCCCCGTCCGCGCACCAGTTCTCGAACTTCACCTGGTTCGACCTCGGCCTCGGCAGCGTGCGCCTCGGCTGGCTCCTCGACCCGCTCACCGCGCTCATGTGCGTGATGGTCACTTTCGTCGGCCTGCTGATCTTCGTCTTCAGCACCGGCTACATGCACGACGATGCCAACGCCAAGCAGTTCTTCTGCTTCCTCAGCCTCTTCGCCGCCGCGATGCTCGGCCTCCTCGTCGCCAACAGCCTCCTCCTCCTCTTCATCTGCTGGGAGCTCGTCGGCCTCGCCTCGTATCTGCTGATTGGATTCTGGTTCCACAAGCCCTCGGCCGCCGCCGCCGCCAAAAAAGCCTTCATCACCACGCGCATCGGCGACCTCGGCCTGCTGCTCGGCCTGCTCTGGCTCTATGACTCCACCGGCTCCCTCCTCCTCTACGACGGCGGCCACGGCGTCCTCGACGCCACCGCCCTCGGCACCCTCTCCACCCAGCTCACCGTCGGCGGCCTCGCCGTCTCCACCGCCATCGGCCTCCTGATCTTCTGCGGCGCCGTCGGCAAGTCCGGCCAGTTCCCGCTGCACGTCTGGCTGCCCGACGCCATGGAGGGCCCGACCCCCGTCTCCGCCCTCATCCACGCCGCGACCATGGTCGCCGCCGGCGTCTTCCTGATCGCCCGCGTCTACCCGCTCATGGCCGCCGATCAGGCGCTCACCCAGGTCCCGCTGCATGCGCTCACCGTCGTCGCGTTCATCGGCGCCATCACCGCGCTCCTCGGCGCCGTCATTGCCGTCGGGCAAAACGACATCAAACGCGTCCTCGCCTTCTCCACCGTCTCCCAGCTCGGCTACATGATGCTCGCGCTCGGCGTCGGCTCGTGGGTCGCCGCGATCTTCCACCTGCTCACGCACGCCTTCTTCAAGGCCCTCCTCTTCCTCGGCGCCGGCTCCGTCATCCACGCCGCCCACCACGAGCAGGACATCCGCCGCCTCGGCGGCCTGCGCACGCCACTGAAGGCGACCTTCCTCACCTTCGCCATCGGCATGATGGCCCTCTCCGGTGTCCCGTTCCTCTTCTCCGGCTTCTGGTCCAAGGAGGCGATCCTCCACGCCGCGCACGGCTGGGGCGTCTCGCAGATTCCCCTCTATGCCGGCCTCGTCGCCGTGGTCCTCACCGCCTTCTACATGACGCGCCTCGTCGCCGAGGTCTTCTTCGGCGCTCCGCGCAGCGAACCCGCCGGTCACGCGCACGAGAATCCGCGCAGCATGACCGTGCCGCTCGTCATTCTCGCCGTCTGCGCCATCGCGCTCGGCTTTCTCGGCACGCCCTACTGGCCCTGGCTCCAACACGCGCTCGATCCCAAGGCCCACGCCGAACCCGGCGGCTACGGCCTGATGGCACTCTCGATCGTCCTCGTCGCCCTCGGCCTCGGTGCCGGCTGGGCGATCTACGGCCGCCGCCCGCGCACCAAGGACTCCTCGCCCGATCCGCTCGCCGCGCGCCTGCCGGGCGTGTTTGCCGCGCTCGCCGCGCGCCTGGGCTTCGATGAATTCTACGCCGCCACGTTCGGCCGTCTGAACGACGCCTTCGCCACCTTTGCCGACGCCCTCGACCGCCACGTCTTCGACGGCGTCGTCCGCTTCCTCTCGCGCCTCGGGGAGTTCGCCGGCCTCGTCAACCGCGAGGTCGACGAGGACGTGCTCAACGGCGGCTTCGACGCCACGAGCGGCGGGATCCGCGGCACCGGCCGTGCCTACTCCCGCGCGCAGACGGGCGAGGCGCACGGCTACCTGCGCATGGTCGCCTTCGGCTTCGTCCTCCTCGTCCTCGCCGTGCTGCTCGGAGGTGCGCGATGAACAACGTCCCGCTCCTCTCCGCCATCATCTTCGTGCCCTGGCTCGGCGCCGCGCTGCTCGCCGTGCTCCGGCAGTCGTCGCGCTCCACCAGCCGCCTCATCGCGCTCCTCTTCAGCCTCTCGACGCTCGTCCTCTCGGCGTTCGCGCTCGCCTCCTTCGACCCGGCGCGCACGACGCCGCAGTTTCTCGAGCACCACGCCTGGATCTCCGCGCTCAACGTCCACTACCACCTCGGCCTCGACGGCCTGAGCCTCGTGCTCGTGCTGCTCACCGGCATCGTCACCCCGCTGGCATTGCTCGCCTCGTGGAATCTCTCGCAGTCTCCCCGCCTCTTCGGCGCGCTCTTCCTCGTGCTGCAGGGCGCCGCGCTCGGCGTCTTCCTCGCGCTCGATTTCTTCCACTGGTTCCTCTTCTGGGAACTCAGCCTCGTCCCGGCCTTCTTCCTGATCAAACTCTGGGGCGGGCCCGGCGCGACGCGCGCCGCCTACCAGTTCGTCGTCTACACCATCGGCGGCAGCGCCTTCATGCTGCTCGGTTTCGCCGCGCTCTTCGTCGCGACCGGCACGCTCGACTTCACCCAGCTTGCCCAGCTCGGCGCCGACGGCACGCTCGCGCAGAAACTCGCCGGCCTCGGCGGCATCTGGCCCGCCGCCGTCTTCTTCGGCGTGCTCCTCGGGCTCGCGGTCAAGGTGCCGCTCTGGCCCTTCCACACCTGGCTGCCGCCGGCGTATGCCGAGGCCCCGACGGGCGCGTCCATGTTCCTCACCGCGGTGATGTCGAAGATGGGCGTCTACGGCTTCCTCCGGATCCTCTGGCCGATCTTTCCGGCGCAGCTCCACGCCGCCACCGGCTGGCTGCTCGCGCTCGCCCTCGGCGGCGTCGTCCTCGGCGCCTGGGCCGCCATGCGTCAGACCGACCTCAAGCGCATGATCGCGTATTCGTCGGTCAACCACCTCAGCTACTGCCTCCTCGCCCTCTTCGCCGTCTCGTTTGCGACCGGCCGCCCCGGCGTCTCCAGCGAGGCCGCCGCTGCCGCCCTCAGCGGCACGATCCTCCAGATGTTCAACCACGGCCTCTCCGCCGCCGCGCTCTTCGCCTGTATCGGAATTCTGGAAACGCGCGCCGCCGGCCGGCGCGGGATCGATGACTTCGGCGGCGTGCGCACCGCCGCCCCGGTCTTCGCCGGCCTGTGCGGCGTCGCGCTGTTCTCCTCGCTCGGCCTCCCCGGTCTCAACGGCTTCGTCGGCGAGTTCCTCATCTTCCGCGGCGTTTTCGGTCTCCATCCCGCCGCCGCCGCCATCGCCTGCCTCGGCCTGCTCGCGACCGCGCTCTTCCTCCTGACCTTCTGGCAAAAGGTCTTCCACGGCCCGCGCGCGGGCGCCGCCGCCGGTGACTTTGCCGATCTCCGCGGGACCGAGCTCGCGACCCTCGTCCCGCTCGCCGTCCTGATGCTCGTGCTCGGCGTCGCCCCGGGCCTGCTCACCCGGCTCTTCAACCCGCTCATCACGGCCTGGGCCGGTCACCTGACGCTGCCATGAACGCGCTCCCCTGGACCATCTACCTGTCCTTCGCCGGCGCGGCCCTCGCGCTGGCGGCGGGCGCGCGGTCGGCCGCCGCCGCACGCTGGGTCGCGCTGCTCACCGCCCTCGCCGGCCTCGCCGCCGCGCTCTGCGCCGCGGCGCAGTTCACGCCGACGAAGGGCCTCGTGACGCTCGTCAACCTCCCGTGGATCCCCGAGCTCGGCATCCGCTACCATCTCGCCGCCGACGGCATCAGCCTCACCCTGCTCGTGCTCACCGGCATCGCGGCCACCGCCGGCGTGCTCTTCTCCTGGAACATCACCGAGCGCACCGGCGAGTTCTTCGCGCTCTACCTCGCCCTCATCGGCGGCGTCTACGGCGTGTTTCTCAGTGCCGACGCCTTCGTCCTCTTCGTGTTCTACGAGATCGCGATCGTCCCGAAGTATTTCCTGATCGCGAAATGGGGGTCCACGAATCGCGAATACGGCGCGATGAAGCTCGTGCTTTACTCCTTCGCCGGCAGCGCCCTCGTCCTCGCCGGCCTCCTCTGGGCCTACGCCGCCGGCGGCGGCAAGAGCTTCGCCCTCGGTGATCTCGCGGCCGCCGCCGCCAGCTTTTCGCGGCCCGAGCAGCTCGGCATGTTCGCCCTCGTCTTCCTCGGCTTCGCCGTGCTCGCCGGCATGTTTCCCTTCCACACCTGGGCGCCCACCGGCCACGTCGCCGCGCCGACCGCCGCCTCCATGCTCCTCGCCGGCGTCGTGATGAAGCTCGGCGCCTACGGCTGCCTCCGCGTGGCGATGCCGCTCTTTCCCGTCGGCTTCGCCTACTTCCAGCCGCTCATCGCCTGGCTCTCGATCGCCGGCATCCTCTACGCCGGCCTCGTCGCACTCGTGCAGGAGGACTTCAAGTTCGTCATCGGCTACTCGAGCGTCAGCCACATGGGCTTCGTGCTGCTCGGCCTCGCCGCCGCCAATTCCCAGGCGGTCAGCGGCGCCGTGCTCCAGATGTTCTCCCACGGCGTCATCGCCGGTCTGCTCTTCGCCGTCGTCGGCCGCATGGTCTACGAACGCACACACACGCGCCAGCTCGCCGACCTGCGCGCGCTGCCGCTGCACCGCCTCATGCCCTTCGCCGCCCTGACCTTCGTCCTCGCCGGCCTCGCGTCGATGGGCATGCCCGGCTTCAGCGGCTTCCCCGCCGAGCTCACGATCCTGATCGGAACGTGGAAAACCTCCCCGCTCTGGGCCACCTTCGCCGCCGCCGGCATCCTCGTCGCCGCCGCCTTCACCCTGAAGGCGATCCACGTGACCTTCTTTGGCAGCACCCAGCCGCCCGGCTCGCCGCCCTCGGTCGCCGTGGCCCACGCCCTCGCCCATCCCTACGCGCCCATCACCTGGCCGGAGAAGTCCGGCGCGCTCCTCCTCATCGCCGCCACCGTCTACGTCGGCCTCAAGCCTGACATCCTCCTGAGCTGGATCACTCCCGCCCTCCAGTCGCCGTTGATGCAGACCGTATTGAAAGGAGGCACGCCGTGAACGTCTCCTACCTGGAACTCCTCCATGCCTTTCTCCCGGAGGCCTCGCTCATCGTCGCCGCGCTGGTCGCTCTCGGCCTCGATCTCACCATCGCGCGGAATCACGACACCCCGACCCGCTGGCGCACCTCCGTCGCGATCGCCCTGCTCGGGCTCGTCGCCGCCGTCTACCACACCTGGCACGCCGGCACCGGCGGCGAGGTCTTCGGCGGTGTCCTGATTCTGGATGCACTCACGCGCGCGACGCGCCTCGGCGTCCTCGTCCTCGCCGGACTTTCCCTCGCGCTTCTCCCCGGCACCACGCGCCTCCGCCATCCCGCCGAGTATGTCGCCATCGTGCTGTTCGCCACCTGCGGGTTCACGATCATGGCCGCGGCGCAGCAACTCCTCGTCGCCTTCCTCGCGCTCGAGCTCGCCAGCCTCTCGCTCTACATCCTCGCCGGTTTCGACAAGACGCGCCCGGAGTCCGCCGAGGCCGCGCTGAAATATTTCCTCTTCGGCGGCATCTCCGCCGCCTTCCTCCTCTTCGGCTTCAGCCTCCTCTACGGCCTCACCGGCTCGATCGAGCTCGGCGAAATCGCGCGCCAGCTCAGCGTCATGCCGGCCAATCCCCTGCTCGTCGTCGCGCTCGTGATGGTCCTCGCCGCCTTCGGTTTCAAGGCCGCCGCCGCCCCGTTCCACCTCTGGGCGCCCGATGTCTACGAAGGCGCGCCCGCGCCCTCCGCCGCCCTGATCGCGTCGGCCTCGAAACTCGCCAGCTTCACCCTGTTTGTCCGCCTGCTCTGGACCGGCTTCGGTCCGGCCGCCGGCCACCTCACCACCAGCGGCGCCACCGGCTGGATCACGGTCGTCGCGATCATCTCCGCCGTCTCGCTGCTGCTCGGCAACGTCGCCGCCCTCGCGCAAAGCAACGTCCGCCGCCTCCTCGCCTACTCCGCCATTGCGCACGCCGGCGCCCTGCTGCTCGGCGTCATCGCCGCCGGCCGCTCCGGCCCCGGCCCGCTGTTCTACTACGCCGCCACCTACGGCCTCGCCACCGTCGGCGCCTTCGGCGTCATCGCCGTCGTGGACAGCCACGGCCGCTGCCAGCAGCTCACGGATCTCGCCGGCCTCCACCGCCGCTCGCCGCTGCTCGCGCTCTGTCTCCTCGTCTTCGTGCTCTCGCTCGCGGGCATTCCGCCGCTCGCCGGCTTCTTCGGCAAATTCATCGTGTTTGCCGCCGCCCTGAAACTCGGCGGCCTCGCGACCTCCGCCGGCTGGCTCGCCCTGCTCGCCATCGCGATGAGCGCCGTCGCGCTCTACTACTATCTCCTCATCCTGAAGCAGGCACTCGTCGTCCCGGCCGACGCCACGGCGCCGCGCCTCGCCGTGCCCGCCGGCGCCGCGATCGCCCTCTCGCTTGCCGCCGGCCTCCTGCTCGTGCTCGGCCTCTTCCCGTCGCTCCTCCTGCGGGCCTTCTGATCCTCCGGCCTGCCGGCTGCGATTCGGCGCCAAGGGCCCGGCCACCGCTCCCGGCCGCGGGACCATCGTCGCGCTGGGTTTTGGCAATTTCTGCGCAGCAAACGCCATTTCCCGCACGGCCAGCGGACAATTGACGCGCTAGGGTCAAGGCATGGCTAACCCAAACGACCGCGCCCCCGGCAATGTCCCGGGTCCCTACTACATCGATTCGAGCTGCATCGATTGTGACCAGTGCCGCGCCCTCGCGCCCGACACCTTCGCCCGCAACGAGGACACCGGCCTCGGCTTCGTGAAGCGGCAACCCGTTACCGGAGATGAAATCTCCCTCGCCGAGGAGGCCCGCGCCGCCTGCGCCACCCAATCGATCGGCAACGCCGGGAACTGAGCCTTCCCGCCCCCCTCCCCACGCGGCGCCGGCCCGGACTTCGCGCGCCGCGGACCCGCATTTCCCGAAACCCGGCGCCAGCCGACAGCCCGTCCTCTCCGCCGTCGCACCGCGAACCGCCCAGAGCAATTGATACACGGTGCCCGCTCGGAATCGCAAAATACGAGGACCAATCGCCAACGCATGCGACGCACCCGACGCGATAACCTGCCAAGATATTTGACGCAACGATGAGCACGGATCTCACGGTCGACCTGGTCTACATTCTGGCCTTCTTTCTGGGGGGCCTCGCCTTCGCCTTCGGCCCCTTCGTCATCGTCTATTTCCTCTCGCCCCGCTGGACCCGCAACACCGTCGACAAGACCGGCCAGGCCATCGAGTGCGGCATGGACCCGATCGGCGACGCCTGGATTCGCTACAGCGCCGTCTACTATCTCTACGCCCTCGTGTTCGTGGCGTTCGCCGTCGATGTGCTTTTTCTCATCCCGGTCGCCCTGATCTACGGCAAGGAGTCCGGCCTCCGCGAGCTGGCCGCCCTGAACCTCTTCGTGGGCATCCTGGCCCTCGTCATTGTCTACGCCTGGAAAAAAGGAGTCTTCGAATGGAACCGTCGCTGAACCCCCGGCCCGAAATCCCCGTCGAGTGTTCGCAGATCGCGAAGTTCGCGAAGCTCGACGACCTGCTGGCGCTCGGCCGCGCCAATTCCCTCTGGC
>CAZENI010000199.1:0-13348 GCA_964513055.1 uncultured Opitutus sp. | reverse complement strand
TCCTCTGCCAGATCGCGCGCCCCGAGTGGCGCGCCACGGGCTACGGCATCATGAACCTGGTCAGCATCAGTTGCGGCGGCTTCGGCGACTGGGCCTTCGGCGCGCTCCGCGATCGTCACGTGCCGCTCAATCTCATCTTCGGCGTCTTCGCCGGCGTTGCGCTCCTCTCCATCGCGATCGTCCTCATGATCCGGCCGGTCGAAGAGAAGCCGGCCGCCGCCTAGGGACGGCGGCGTCCCGCGGCAGACACGTTGTCCCATCCCTGCGGCAGGATACCGCCGCCCCATTCAATCCCATGAAACTACCCCGACTCCTGTTCGCGGCCGGTCTCGTCACCGGCGCGCACCTGCTGGCTTCCGCCGCCTCGCCCGCGCTCCTCACCCACGAGTTCATCTATGAGAAGGCGGCGTATCCGTCCTGCCATGCCTCGACCATCGTCGAGACCGCGCAGGGCGGGCTGGTCGCGTCGTGGTTTGGCGGGACCGCGGAGAAGAATCCCGACGTCTGCATCTGGGTCGCGCACTACGATCAGACGAAGAAAGCCTGGACGACCGGCGTGGAGGTCGCGAACGGCGTGCAGTCCGACGGCAAGCGTCACCCGACATGGAATCCCGTCCTCTTCCAGCCGCGGGGCAACGCGCCGCTGATGCTTTTCTACAAGGTCGGTCCTTCGCCGCAGACCTGGTGGGGCGAACTCCGCACGTCGACGGACGGCGGCAAGACCTGGGGCGCCGCGCAGCGTCTGCCGAACGGGATCTTCGGACCGATCAAGAACAAGCCGGTGCAACTCGCCGACGGCACGATCCTCAATCCGACGAGCGACGAAACCGATGAGAAGCCGAGCAAGTGGCGCGTCTATTTCGAGCGCAGCAACGATGGCGGCAGGACATGGGCCAAGACGCCGTTCCTGAACGACGGGATCAAGATCGGCGCGATCCAGCCGAGCATCTTGTTTCACGACCAGATCGGCGGCGCGAAGATGCAGGCGCTCGGGCGCACGCGGCAGGGCAAGATCTTCACCGTCTCTTCCGACGACGCCGGCCGGACGTGGGGTGAGATGTCGCTCCTCCCGCTCGCCAATCCCAGCTCGGGCACCGACGCCGTCACGCTGAAGGATGGCCGCCACGTCCTCATCTACAATCCCGTGCCGAAGGGCCGCACGCCGCTCAAGGTCGCGATCTCGCGCGACGGCCGGGAGTGGAAGGATGTCATCACGCTGGAGGACCAGCCGGGCGAATACTCCTATCCGGCCGTCGTGCAGACGAGCGACGGCCGCGTGCACGTGACCTATACGTGGAAACGCCAGAAGATCCGTCACGCCGTGATCGATCCGGCGAAACTGTAAGTGGTCACGCGGGCACAGCGATCTGCCTTAAGGGTGGGGCGAGGCGTCCCCGCCGAGCCGTCGCGCTTGGCGTGGACGAAAATCACTCGGCGCTCGTTCGCCTCCTCCGCGACGGATCACCGAGGACGGCTCGCCCTACCGTTACTCCTTTTCGTCCTCAGCCTTGCCTTGGATTCGGCATCCGCCGCCGAGGCGCCGCCATCGCTCTCCGCCCGCGACCTCCCGCCCGTCGATCGCGTCAGCGGCCCGCCGCCCGGCACGGTGGTTTTCGCGAGTCCTGATCCGGGGCGCGTTTCCTGCGCGTCGCCGAGCATCGCCCTGCTGCCCGACGGTTCGTATCTCGTTTCCCACGACACCGCTGGCCGCACGCTCGTCCATGCCTCGACCGACCGCGGTGCCACGTGGCGGCAGATCGCCGCGCTGTCCGACCAGAAATGGTCCACGCTTTTCCTGCACCACGGTGCCCTCTACCTCATCGGCACCAGCGCGAAGGCCGGCAACATGATCATCCGCCGCTCGCGCGATGCCGGGCGCACCTGGACCGACCCGGTCGATGCGCAGCACGGCCTCCTCGCCGCCGGGAAATACCACTGCGCGCCCACGCCCGTCGTCGTGCATGGCGGCCGCGTCTGGCGCGCTTTCGAGCAGTTTTCCCCGACGCCGCCCGTGCGCACGTTCCGTGCCTTCATGATGTCCGCGCCCGAGACCGCCGACCTGCTCGCGGCGTCGAGCTGGACGCGCTCGAACTCGCACACGATTCAGCGGGCATGGCTCAACACGCGCAATGAGGAGTGGCTCGAGGGCAACGCCGTCGTCACCCCTGCCGGCACGATTGCCGACATCCTGCGCGTCGAGTCACACCCGGCGATCGGCGCCCCCTTCGCGCTGCCCGGGCCCGCGGCGAGGATTCCGCGCTTCGAGGTCGCCGCCCGCCTGGACCTCTCCGCCGACGGTCGCACGGCGACCTTCGATCCCGCGCGCGGCTTCCTCCACTTCGTCGGCAGCGAGTCCAAGTTCACGATCCGCTTCGATCCGGTCTCGCGGCGCTACTGGAGCATCGGCTCCAAGATCACGAATCCACATTCCGGTTACGCGTGGCTCTACACGCCGCACCATCAGCGCAACGTCCTTTCGCTCACCTCGTCCGTCGATCTCGAGCACTGGGAGGAGCGCTGCCGGCTGCTGCGTTTCCGCGAGGGGCAGGTCGTCACGAAGGCCGAGTCGCGCGTCGGTTTCCAATACGTCGACTGGCAGTTCGACGGCGACGATCTCGTCGCGGTCTGCCGCACCGCGTGGAATGCCACGAACTACCACGACGCCAACTTCATCACGTTTCACCGCGTGAAGGATTTTCGCTCGCTGACGATGGCCGACTCCCTGCCGCCCCTCGATCGCTAGCCTTTCCCGAAATCCCATGACAACCCCTCTGCACGCGAAGCCCCTCGCGTTGGCACTGCTCGGCGCAGTCGCGTGGATCCTCGCGGCCATCCCGGCCGTCGCCCAATCGCTCGTCACCGTCACCGTCAGCAGTGCCGACTCGGCACAGCTTTTCCAACGCGCCCGGGTCGAACTTACCCCGACCGGCCGCGAGGCCTTCACCGATCAATCCGGCGTGGCCGAGTTTGCCGGCGTCCCGGCCGGCGACTATGTCGCGCGCGTCTCCTACGTCGGCTATCCCGACACGAACGTCCCCGTGCGCGTCGGCGCGGGCGGACGCGTCGAGGTGCCGGTCATCTTCACCGCCACCGAAACCGTCAAGCTGGCGCAGTTCGTCGTCACCAGCGAGCGCGAGGGCAACGCCGCCGCGCTCCAGCGGCAGAAGAACGCCGCGAGCGTCGAGAATGTCATCGCGATGGATGCGCTTGGCGTGCTCGCCAACGACAATCCCGCCGAACTTCTCATGCGGCTCGCCGGCGTCTACGCGTTGCCGTCCGACGAGGGCAACCTGGACCGCCCCGTCATCCGCGGCCTCCCCGGCGACATGAATGTCACGACCGTCGATGGCGGCGTGCTTGCGCCGCAGTTCGCCATGTCGCGCAGCACGGCCTACACGAACATCACCGCGAGCAACTTCGAGGAGATCCAGGTCACGAAGGCCCTCACGCCCAACCTGCCGGCGAACTCGATCAGCGGCCGCGTCAATTTCAAGACCAAGTCCACGCTCAACCTGAAGACGAAGCGCGATGTTTCGTTCCGGCTCGGCGGCAAGTGGTCGCCATCGTTTCTCGACTTCACGCCGCGCCGCACGACGCCCCAGGTGGCCGCCAACGTCTCGTTGAGCTACCGCGAGGTCTTTGGGGTCTTCGGCGAGACGCGGAATCTCGGCCTCAGTGCCAACGGCACCTACAACGAGAACGTCACGCAGCGCACGCGCACGATCGCCATGCTCGACACCGCGGCGCCCACGCCCCGCTTCACCGAACGCTTCAACCGCGTCGACGGCGTGCAGGATCGCGCGCTGCTCACGGGCAACGTCCGCGCCGATTTCCGCCTGAGCGCCGACTCGCGTTTCCATTTCAATGTCATGCGCAATCTGCAGGCGCAGAAGACCGACCGGCCCGACCGCTACCAGGTCGGCTACAACGCCAACCTCACGCTGGCCGGCCGCGCATTCGCCACGGGCGTCAACGCCGCGGGCGGCCCGTCCGGCGGCGGCAACATCCGCCCCGGCTCCACCGAGGTGCGCACCGAGGTGCTGCCCTCGACGCGCGCCTCGTTCGTCGCCGCCACCAATCCCTTCGAAGCCGACGACCAGACGAACCTGCACCAGTTCGGCGGCGAGCAGCGCTTCGGGGCCTGGCGGCTCGACTACACGCTCGGCTACTCGCGCGCCGAGCGAAACACCGGGGCGCGGCGTCACCCGTCCGTGCGCCGCAACTTCACCGCCACGGTCGCGAACATCGGCTGGATTCTCGACAAGACCGGCGGCGCCGATTTTCCGAAGTTCACGCAGACCGCCGGCGCCAGCATCTACGACCCGCGCAGCTACACCGGCGCCAGCGTCTCGCAGACCTCGGCCGTCTCCGTGAATCGCGCCGGCACGGCCGAGGTCAACGTGAAGCGCGAGGTGAAGCTCGCCGACCGCGTCGTGCAGCTCAGTGGCGGCGCGTTTTTCAACCGGCAGTCCTTTGCGCAGGAGTCGGGTGCCAAGGTGTCGACCTATCTCGGCCCGGACGGTGTGATCGGCGTCAATCCCGCCACGCGCCTCAACGACGACGACCTCACGCGCTTCGCTTCGTCGCCCCGGCTCGAGCCGCGTCTCGGCCTCGGCCCTGTCCCCGCCTTCGATCCCGGCAAATACAGCTACTCGCTCGATCACGAGCCGACCCAATGGCGCGTCGATCCCTATCAGATGGAGGCCTCGCGCCGCACGGGCGAGTCGAGTGTGCAGGAAGAAGTGCGCGCGGGCTACGCGATGGGCGCCACGCGTTTCGGCCGGCTCGGCGTGCTCGCGGGCGTGCGCTGGGAGGAGGCGCGCACGCGCAGCATGGGCTGGATCCAGCGCACGACGGCTCCCTCGATCACGGACGCCCTCACGCGCGCGAACATCGAGTTCGGCACGTCGCCCACGATTCGGCGGGGCAAGGCCTGGGACCTGTTTCCCAGCATCCATCTCCGGCACGCGTTCACCGCCGACCTGATCGGGCGCGCGAGCTGGTCGACGAGTGTCGGCCGGCCCTCGCTCGGCGATCTCGTGCCGAACTTCTCCGCCTCCGATGCGGAGCGCACCGTCACGCTCGACAACCCGTCGCTCCGGCCGATGTTCGCGGACAGCTTCGATCTCACGCTGGAGTATTACCTGCGTCCGGTGGGCCAGCTTTCCCTCGGCCTGTTTCGAAAGAACCTGACGGATTTCGTGTTTCGCCAGGAATCGGGTGTGGTCGAACCGGGACCGAACAACGGTTTCGGCGGCCAGTATGGCGGCTACGACATCATCAGCAATTTCAACGGCGGCCGCGGGCAGATCGACGGCCTGGAGTTCTCCTATCTGCAGCAGCTCAGTTTCCTGCCGGGCGCGTTGCGCGGACTCACGCTGCTGGTCAACTACACGCACCTGCGGGCCACCGGCGACTACGGCCAGGACAGCGGCGGCGCGGGCGGACTCGTGGGTTTCGTGCCCGACACCGCCAATGTCCGCGTGAGCTACAACTACCGCCGGTTCGCGCCGTATCTGCAATGGAGCTACACCGGCCGCACGCTCGACGTGTTCAACGTCCTTCCTCAGCTCCAGAGCCACCGCCTCGAGCGCCGGATTGTGAATGCCGGTTTCTCGATCCGGCTCCCGCGCCAGCTCGAGTTCTTCTTCGACGTGGCGAACCTCTTCGACGAGCCGCAGCGCACCGCGCACTTCGTCAGTGGCACGCGGATGAGCACGATCTACAACGGGCCGTTTGTCAGCTTCGGCGTGAACGGGCGGTTCTGAGGCCACCCGATGCTCCCCTGCGCCTCGGTGATTGAAGGTGGAGCGCGTTGTCCCCAACGCGCTTTCCGGATTCACGCTGCAGCCCACGCGTGTTGAGGACAACGCGCTCCACCCGGAACCTAGATCATGACGGTCATCCACAGAATTCTCGCGGTGCTGGCGCTCGCTCTGCCGGGCGTGAGCAGCGCCCAATCCGGCCCGCCGCCCGGGGTCGTCATCGCGCGCAGCCCCGATCCCGACAAGGCCTACATCGGCACGCCGGCCATCGCGATTCTGCCGGATGGCAGCTACGTGGCGGCGCACGACTTTTTCGGGAAGAACGATGCCCTCACGGACACCACTAGCGTCTACGGGTCGCGCGATCGCGGCGTGACCTGGACAAAGCTCTCCGAGATCAAGGGGCAGGCGTGGTTCTCACTCTTCGTGCACCGCGGCGCGCTCTACCTGCACGGCACGGCCAGCCGTTACGGCCACCTAACGATCCGTCGCTCGACCGATGGCGGGCGCACGTGGACGGAGCCGCGCGACGGCAAGAGTGGCCTGCTGATCCGCGGCCGCTTTCATGGGGCGCCGGTGCCGGTCGTCGTGCACGCTGGACGCATCTGGCGGGCCGTCGAGGAGCGCGTGAACGATCTGCCGTGGCCGTTGCACTTCTCTTCGCTGGTCGTCTCGGCGCCGGAGGACGCCGATCTGCTCGAGGCGGCGAACTGGACGCGCACCAACGGCACGGTCTTCGATCCCAAGTGGTTCAACGGCCGGCGTCCCGGCTGGCTCGAGGGAAACGTGGTCGTGGCCCCCGGCGGCTCGCTCGTGAACATCCTGCGCGTGCACACTGAATTGCGGCCGGAGGATTCGTTCGCCTCGTCGGGTGGCGCGCAGGGCATCCCGCGCTACGAAGTCGGCGCACGCTGCGAGGTCTCCGTCGACGGACGCACGCAGAGCTTCGATCCGTTGACGGGCCTCGTGCACTTCCCGGGGTCGCAGTCGAAATACACGATCCGCTTCGACCCGCACACGCGGCGCTATTGGGCGCTCATCCAGAAGATCACGAACCCCCACGAGGGCCGCGACTGGAAGACGAGTCCGATTCATCAGCGCAATGTCCTGATGCTCACCTCCTCGGCCGATCTGCGCACCTGGCGCGAAGAGAGCATCGTGCTGCGCTGGCGCGAGGGAGAGATGCTCGCCGGTGCCGATCGGGTCGCGTGGCAATACCTCGACTGGCAGTTCGACGGCGACGACCTCGTGGCGGTGTCGCGGACCTCGTGGGGCGGCCAGACGTATCACAATGCCAACTTCATGACGTTTCACCGCGTGAAGGGCTTTCGGACGCTGACGATGGCGGATGCGCCGCCCGATCTTGGGACGAGGTGAAACCACCCCGATGAGCCCTTCCCTCGTGCCGGCCTTCCGCCGCGGAGTGGTTCCCCGCGCCGACGGAGCCGCCAGCGCCACCGTTCCCCGCATCGCTTTCTTCGTGGCTCTCCTTTGTCTCTCCTGCATGTCCGCTGCCGAACGCCAACTCACCCACGCGCCGCACGGCCACATGCTGACCAACGTGAACGTGTGGTCGCCCGACAGCCGCTGGATCGTCTACGACGTGCGCGCGGCCGACAGCGTGTTTGACGGCACCCGGATCGAGCAGGTCAATGTCGAGACCGGTGAGGTGCAGACGCTCTACGAGTCGAGAAACGGCGCCGCCTGCGGGGTCGCGACCTATCACCCGCGCGACTGGAAGGTGGTCTTCATCCACGGGCCGGAGCATCCGACGCCGGACTGGAGCTACGGCGCGACGCGCCGGCGAGGCGCGATCGTCGACGTGCGGCTGCCGGGCGAGGTGAGGCCGCTCGATGCGATGAACTACGCGCCGCCGTTCTTGCCCGGCGCGCTGCGTGGCGGTTCGCACGTGCATGTGTTCAGCCCGGATGGCCAGCAGGTGAGTTTCACCTACGAGGACGAGGTGCTCGCGCGGCTGGGACCGGTGGGGCAGGGGAGCGATCATGATCTCAACCAGCGCAACATCGGCGTCTCGGTCGGTGACCGGACGGAAGGCGTTCGGGTCGGGCGCACGCATCCGCGCAATCACGACGGCGACTATTTCTCTGTCGTCGTCACCCGCACGGTGAACGCGCCGCGGCCTGGCTCCGATGAAATCAGCCGCGCCTACGAGGAGGGCTGGGTGGTCGGCGGCCCGCGCCGGCGGGCGCTCGCATTCCTGGGTGATGTCGTCGCGCCCAACGGCCGGACCCACGCGGAGGTGTTCATGGTCGAACTGCCGCGAAATCTCGTCGTAGCGGGTGACGCGCCGCTCGAAGGCACGGCTACGACGCGACCGGCACCGCCGCGCGGCACGGTGCAGCGCCGTCTCACGTTCACGAGCGACCGGAAGTTCCCCGGCGTGGCGACGATGCCACGCCACTGGCTGCGGGCCTCGCCGGATGGGTCGCAGATCGCGTTTCTGATGAAGGACGAATACGGCATCGTGCAGCTCTGGAACGTGTCGCCGCGCGGCGGAGAGCCGCGACAGATCACCCGCAACCCAACCGACATCGCCTCGGCCTTCACCTGGAGTCCGGATGCGCGCGCCATCGCCCACGTGATGGATGGCAGTGTGTGCGTGACCGACATTGCGACGGGCCAGACGCGCCGATTGACGGAGCGGCTGACCGGAGAGAAGGCGCCGCAACCGTTTGCCTGCGTGTTCTCGCCCGATGGCGGACAGATCGCTTTCCTGCGCAACGTCGCGAGCGGCGGTGTGTCCTTCGCGCAGGTCTTCATCGTTCCGTTTTCCTCTCCATGAAATCGTTCCTGCTGCAATTTGTAGCCCGCCGCGTGAGCGGCGGGAACGTGTGTTCACCCTTCCCGCCTCAACGCTCTCGGCGCTCATGCGCAGGGCTGCACGGCCTGGCGCTGACGCTGGCGGTGTCGGCCGCGGCGCAGTCGATCGAGGAGATTCCGTTGCGCGCGCCGCTGCCGGCGAATACGCCGCCGGCGACCGAGGAGGTCGTCTACCGTTTCAACAATCTCGACGACCGCGGGTTCAACCGCGTGGTGCAGAAAGTCACCGTGCCCACGCTTACGGTGTATCGTCCGGCGAAAGTCGCGCACCGCGGCGCGGCGCTCATCGTGTGCCCGGGCGGCGGTTACACTTACATCGCGATGGATCGCGAGGGGCACGCGCTCGGGCGCTACTTTTCCGAGCGCGGCCTCACGGTGGCGGTGCTGAAATATCGGCTGCCCGACGTCGAGGCGACGAAGGATGGCATGCCCCTCTCGCAGCAGGACGCGCTGGCGGCGGTGCAGTTCGTGCGCGGCAAGGCGAAGGCGTGGGGCATCGACCCGAAGCGCATCGGCATCCTCGGCAGCTCTGCGGGCGGTCACCTCGCGGGCAGCGTGGGCGTGCTCGGCGACGCGGCGAACGGCTCGCGGCCGGACTTTGTGACGCTGATGTATCCGGTCGTGTGCATGGAGGGGCCCAATCTGCACCAGGGGTCGCGCACGAAGCTGCTCGGCGCGGAGCCAAGCCCGGAACGGATCGCCGAATTCTCGCTCGAGCGTCGGGCGCGCGCGGGGATGCCGCCGCATTTCTTCGTGCACGCGCTGGACGACAAGGGCGTGCCGCCGGGCAACAGCGAGCTCTACGCCGCGGCGTTGAAGGCGAAAGGCGTGCCGGCCGACGTGCTGCTCGTCGCGACGGGCGGTCACGGTTTCGGGCTCGGCCGCGACGCGGAGTCGGGCCGCTGGAAGCATGCGTTCCTCGCGTGGCTGGACAAACTGCCTTGAGCGGACCTTTGGAGAAATGGAACCACGGAGACACAGAGACACGGAGAAAACCAAATGCATGTGATAAACCCTTTTCTGAGCCGGCCTTTCGCCGTGGCCTCTGTGCCACTGTGGTTTTTCCTGTCCGTGGGTTTCGCCGCGGCGAATCCGATTCGCCCGCTTGCGAATGACTTCGTTGCGGTCGGCGAGTCGCCCGACCCGCAGAACAGTCCGCTCTACACGCCCGCGATCCTCGCCCTGCCTGGCGGCCGGCTGGTCGCGGCTTACGAGCGTGCCGGACCGGCGCGGGCCAACAACGCCCCCTACGCCTTCGTCCTCACCTCGGACGATCACGGGAAAACGTGGACGCAGCGCGGCGCGCTGCGCATGACGCACGCGCGGCTCTTTGTCGCCGGCAAGTCGCTTTATTATCTCGGCCACCGCGGCGATCTGCAGATCGCGCGCTCCGACGATCGCGGCGAGACGTGGAGCGAGCAGGTGGCGTTGACGAAGGGCCAGTCGTGGCACCAGTCCGCGTGCAATGTCTGGCAAGCCAACGGCAGCGTCTACCTCGTGATGGAGCGGCGCACGAGCACCGAGAACAAGGCGTGGCCGGTCGGCGCGCTGGCGCCGGTGTTGTTGCGCGCCCGTGTCGATGCCGATCTCACGAAGCGCGAGAGCTGGACCTTCGCGAGCGAGCTCGTGTTTTCCGATCTCATCGCCGGCTACAAGCAGAACGAACCGGCGTTGGAGATGTTCGGCGTGCCGTTCTTCAAGCAGGGCTATCCCGACCGCGCGCCGGTGGCGACGACGCCGAAGCGGCGCACGATGTCGCCGATGGGCTGGCTCGAGACGAATGTCGTGCAGATCGTCGACCCCGATCACGTGTGGCACGATCCGAGCGGCCACACGTTTCACCTGTTCATGCGCGCGCACACCGGCGGCACGGGCTACGCGGCGCTGGCGAAAGTCGTCGAGCAGCCCGACGGCTCCATGAAAACCATGCTCGAGCGCGCACCTTCGGGGAAAACGATGCTCTTCCTGCCGATGCCGGGCGGGCAGATGCGGTTTCACGTGAGTTACGATGCGAAAACGAAACTCTACTGGCTGCTCAGCTCGCAGGCGACCGACTCGATGACGCGTGCGGATCGGCTGCCGCTCGATCGCTACGACCTGCCGAACAACGAGCGGCACCGGCTCGTGCTGCACTTCTCAAAGAACATGGTCGATTGGTGCTTCGCCGGCGCGGTCGCGATCACGGAGTCACCCAAGCAGGCGCGGCACTACGCGGCGATGGACATCGATGGCGATGACCTCGTGATTCTCTCCCGCAGTGGCGACGCCAGGGCGAAGAGCGCGCACGACGGCAACCTGATCACGTTTCACCGCGTGCGGAATTTCCGCGGACTGGTCTACTGACGCGATCGACGCCCGTGCTCCGATGAATGCGCCCGAATCGAATCTGACCCGCTGGTTCGCGGAGGAAGTGCAGCCGCACGAGGCGGACTTGCGGGCGTATCTGCGGCGCAGTTTCCCGGGGCTTTCGGATATCGATGACCTCGTGCAGGAGACGTATGCGCGGGTGTTTCGGGCGAAGACTGCGGGGAAGGTGAGTGAAGCGCGGCCCTATCTCTTCTCGACGGCGCGCCATGCGGCCTGCGATCTCTTCCGCCGCGGCAAAATAATTCAGATTTCCGGAGTAGCGGATATGGATGGCCTGTCCGTGGTAGAGGAGAGGCCCGCGGTCGGCGAAGCCCTTGCTCATGCCCAGGAACTCGAGATTCTCCGTGAAGCGATCGCCCTGCTGCCCGCACGCTGCCGGCAGGTGCTTACGCTTTGCAAGCTCTACGGGCTTCCGCACCGCGAGGTCGCGCGTCAGCTCGGCATCTCGGAGCACACCGTCAATGCCCAGGTGGCGGTGGGCGTGCTGCGGTGCCGGGATTTCCTCCGCAAGCGCGGGTTGTTGAAGGAGCGCACGCCATGAACGCGGACATCGATCAGGCTGCGGCCGACTGGCTGGCGCGCCGCTACGCCGGATTCTCCGCGGCCGAGGCGGCTGAGTTCGAACGCTGGCGGCAGGCAGATCCGCGGCATGCGCTGGCATATGCCGGGCTTGAGGCGACCTGGAAGCTGCTCGACGGCGTGCGGGCACCGGGCGCGGAACCGGTCGCGCCCGACCCCGATGCACTCCTGCCGCGCGCGCGCCGATTCCGGCTGCGCCCGCTCGTTCCGGCGCTGGCGCTGGCGGCCGCGCTGGTAGTCGCGTATCTCGGATGGTGGCGGCCGGCGCAGCGGGCCGCGCGGCATTTCTCCGACGATGCCGTCACGGCGGTCGGCGGTATCCATAAACTTGTGCTGCCCGACGGCTCGGTGGTGCGGCTCAACACCGACAGCCGCGTCGAGGTGCGCTACACCGCGGACGAGCGACGCGTGCGGCTCGTGCGGGGCGAGGCGCATTTCACGGTCGCGAAGAATCCGACGCGTCCGTTCTACGTCGAGGCGGGCCGCGTGGCGGTGCGGGCGGTCGGGACGGCCTTCAATGTCCGGCTGCAGCGCGAGGCGGTCGAGGTGCTCGTGACGGAGGGGCAGGTGCGGGTCGACGACCGGGCGCGCGGGGAGACGTTGCTCGCGCCCCGCGCGCCCGCGGCGGCGCCCCTGCTGCTCGCCGGCGAGCGTGCGGTGATTCCGACGCCGGGCGCGGCCGAGGCGCGAGGCCCGGCGGTGCCGGCCGCCAGCGTGGCGGCGGGCGAAATCGAGCGCGCGCTGGCGTGGCGGGACCGGCGGCTGGAGTTCGTCTCGGTGCCGCTGGCCGAGATCGTGGCCGAGTTCAACCGCTACAACCGGGCGCGGCTTTCGATCGACGACCCGGTGCTGGCCGCGCGCCATTTCGGCGGCAGCTTTCGCGCGGACGAACCGGAGACGTTGGTGCGGCTGCTGCAGTCGCGCTTCGGCCTGAAGGTGGAGCGACGCGGGGACGAAACGGTGCTGCGGCCTTAGGACGATGCTGCAGGCGAGCGCGCGGGCGCGGATCGGCCCGGAGGCGAAAGATCTCCCTAGTTACTTTCGGGGGGCGACGCGTGGTATCGAACGCCGGCCGATTCCGCTGCCGCACCTGATGACTTCAAAATACTCCCTGCCGGTCTGGCGTCGCTGCTGCGGCGCTTTCCTCTTCCTGCTCACTGCGTGGTTGCCGGCGGCGCCGGCGGAATCGCCGCGCCGGGCCTTCGATCTTCCTCCGGGCAATGCCCTCGTGACGTTGAAGCAGTTCATCGCGCAATCAGGGGCGCAGTTGCTGTATTCGGCGGACGAAGTCGAGGACACGACGACGCGGCCGGTGAAAGGTGTGTTGACCGCGCTCGAGGCGTTGCGGCAGATGCTCGCGGGCACCCGGCTGGAAGCACTGCCGGACGAACGCGCGGGGGCGCTCGCGATCCTCGCGCCGGTGGCGTTCGCCACGCTCTCGCAAGCTGCTTTGATCGTCGCCTGATCCCCCAATACCCGCACCGCGACGGTCAATCCGAAAGGCGCGGACCTTGCCCGAGGTCCGCGCCTTAACTTTTGGAAATTTCGCGCCGCCCGCATCCAAACCCGCGGGCGCGCGCATCTGTTGTTCAAATCATGTTTTCCGAACTCACAGGACACACCCAAATGACCAAGATTTTCAGCCTCGCCGCCGCGTTCGTTTTGATCGCCCCGGTCGCGTTTGCCGCGATGGCGCAAGCCGCTCTGATCGTCGCCTGATCCCTCACACCGCATGCGACGGTTGGACAAAGGCGCGGACCTTCGGGTCCGCGCCTTTTCTGTTGCGCGAAGCTCAA
>CAZENI010000198.1:0-13421 GCA_964513055.1 uncultured Opitutus sp. | reverse complement strand
GCATCGTCGCGCTCTTCCTGCTCTTCGCGAAGGTCGACCGGCTCGCCGCGATGTTCACGTTGTTCACGATCGTGTCCTACCTCGGCTGGTATACGCCGGCGAAGCGCTGGTCGGTGTGGAGCACCGAGATCGGCGCAATCGCCGGCGCGTTTCCGCCGCTCATCGGCTGGTGCGCGGGCGAGGGCCGTGTGACCTCGCTCGGCTGGATTCTCTTCGGCGTGCTCTTCTTCTGGCAGATTCCGCACTTCATGGCCGTCGCCTGGACGTATCGCCGCGACTATTCCGCGGTGCACTTCCCGATGCTGCCCGTGCGCGATGAAGCGGGCGGGCGCGTCGCGCTGTGGTCCTTCGTCAACACGATCGCGGTCGTGATCGTCAGCCTGCTGCCGGTCGCGCTGGGCCACGCGACCCGGATCTACGGCCTCGCGGCCGCACTCTGCGGCGCATGGTTCCTCGGCCGCGCCCTCGTGTTCCTGCGACCCGCGGGCCGCGACCTCGCCGCGCGCCGCCTCTTCTTCGCCTCCATCATCTACCTGCCCCTCGTGCTCGGCGCACTCGTGGCGGACCGCCTGATCGCCCGATGAAAATCCAGGACATCCCCGCGCTCAACGCCGCGCTCAACGCCCTCGCGACCGTGCTCATCACGCTTGGCTTCGTCTTCATCAAACGCGCGCAGGGCGCCACCGATCCCGCGCAGCGCGCCGCCGGCATCCGCGCGCACCGCGGCGCGATGCTCGCCGCGGGCGCGGTATCCGCGGTGTTCCTCGTCGGCTACGTGACCCACAAGATCCTCGTGCGCGGCGTGCACACGCCCTTCGGCGGCACTGGCGCGATCGCGGCGTTCTACTACGTGATGCTCATCTCGCACATCCTGCTCGCGATCAGCATCGCGTATCTGGTGCCGCGGACCTTCCAACTCGCCCTCCGCGGCGACTACGAGCGCCACAAGGCCTGGGCCAGGTGGACCTATCCGATTTGGTATTACGTCAGCGTGACCGGCGTCCTGGTCTATTTCTTCCTCTACCAGTGGTGGCCGGCGACGAAGACCGGCTGATTAATTCAGAAGCCAGGAAACCATGAACCGATTCCTGGTTTCCTGGCTTCTGAATTCACGCTGTTTTGGGTCGGCGTGACTGCCGCAGTAGCGAAACGCCCAGCCGCGTCAGCGCCGCGTCGGCGATGAACAGCACCGCCCACAACGCCAGCACCCACGCGCGGATCGAGCGCCACGCGATCGGGCGCGGCGCCTGCCAGATCTGCGCGAGGTCGAGCCGTTCCTGGCCGCCGCTGCGCGCGCTGAGCTGTTGCAGCTCGATCACCCGCGCCCGATCGAAGGCCCACTCGGCCGAACCCGCCACCGCCAGCGGGCCGAACGGCAGCGTCGCCGCTCCCACCCGCACCGCCCCGCGCGCCATCTTCCCGGGCACCAGCTCGACCGTCGCGCGAAACCGCCCCGGCTCGATCTTCTCCCACACCACCGGCCGTGTCGTCACCGCCGCCGACACCCCGCCGCTCTCCGCCAGCGTCGCCGTCGGCGCCGCCTGCGCGATCCGCCCCGACCACGTCTCATCGTAAAGCAGCTCGAGCGTTAGCCGCTCGCCCTCGATCTCCGTCCGCAGCGCCAGCCCCGCGGGCGCATCCTCGCCCGCCAGCCACCGCGCCAGCGTCTGCACAAAATCGCCGTAGCCCGCCCACCCCCGCACCGCCGCCGAATACTCGCCGCCCAGCGGAAACGACACCGCCGCCGTCCGCCCCGCCCCGCGCTGCCACGTCGCCACCAGCGGCGCCAGATACTCGTCCGTCGTCACCATCGACGCCGTCGCGCCCTCCTTCAGGTAACTGAGATTGTAGCCGTCGATCGTCTTCGGCCACGCCGGCGTCCGCGCGGCAATCTCCGCCCAGCCCGGCGTCCCCTGCACCGGCGTCGGCTCCTTCACGAACGCCGACCGCGCGATCGACACCGTCTCCTGCGCGAAAATCGCCGGCAGCTCCGCCGCGTCCGCACTGAAGAACAACCGGCCGCCGCCGCGGTCCGCCACGTTGCGCAGCACGTCCGCATCGCGGTCCGCGTCCGTGCCCAGCCCGATCACGCTCACCGTCGCATCCGCCTGTCGCAGCTCGTCGACCGCGCTGAGATAATCGCCCAGATTCTGGCGCGAGTCGTTCGCGTCCGCGAACAGGATCATGTGTCGCGTGCCCGTCTGCGCCTTCGCGAGTTCGCGCAGCCCCGCGCGCAGGCCCTCATGCACCACGATGCCGCCGCCCTGGCTCACCACGCGGCGCACCGCCTCGACAATCCGGTTGCGGTTCGGCCCCACCTGCGCGAGCGCCACGATCTCGTGCGGCCGCGTGTCGACCGCGTGCACCGACACCGCGTCGAGCTCGCCCAGCAACTCCACCGCGCGCGCCGCGCCAGAGTTCGCGAGATCCATTTTCGTGATCCCCGGCCCCGCGCTCATGCTCATGCTCCCCGAGCGATCCATCGCGATCGCCAGCGCCGTCGCGATCTTCCGCTGCTCCTTCTTCAACTCCATCGAGACCGGCAGCAGTTCGTCGATCGATGACGCGAAATACCCGCCGGAGCCGAAGCTGTTCTCCCCGCCCGCCATCAGCAGTCCCCCGCCCTGCTCGCGCACGAAGAAGTCCAGCGCCGCCACGAAGTCCCGCGGCAGCCGGTGCGCTGGCACGTTGTTCAGGATCACCGCACGCGCCCCGCTCAGCCGCGCGGGATTCAGCGTCGCCGGCGCCGTCACCAGCTCGACCGTCAGGCCCTGCGCGCCCAGCAGCGCCGCCAGCGGATCGTCGGGATAGTTCGTCACCAGCACGAGCCGCGGCCCCCCCGCCACCTCGATCCACGCGCCCGCGTCATTGTTTTCCGGATGCGCGTCGACCGCCGGCTTCACCCGCGCCTCGTAGCGGATCGCCCCGCCGCCCGTCAGCCGGTCGGTCAGCCGCACGCGGCCGACGCCGCCGCGGACGCGCACCGTGCCGCTGCCCGCCACGCGCCCGCCGCGCGACACCTCCCACGGCACGTCGCCGTCACCCTGACCCGCGACGACGAACTCTACGAGAAACGACTCGCCCGCCAGCACCCGCGGCGGCACCGCCAGGCCCGCGACGCGCCAGTCCCCGGCCGGCGACTCCGACAGCAGCCGGTAATCGAGCGGCACGTGGCTGCGCAGCACTTTCTCGGCGGCCGCCCCGAGCGGCTCTGTCGCAAAACCGTCCGTCAGCACGAGCAGCCGCGCCGCGCGGCCGTCGGCCATCTCGCCCAGCGCAAATTCCAGCGCCGCGCCCGTGCGCGTCTGATACGTCGCGCCCTCGAACACCGGATCGCCGCGGTCGCGCCGCGTCACCTCGCCGGCATAGTCCACGTGGAAGAGCCGGTCGTCGCGCCCGCGCGCGCGCTCGAGGATCGTGTCGATCTCGCGCGCCTGCGCCGCCATCGCACCCGCGGCGGAATCCGAGCGATCCGCCAGCACCCACAGGTCGAGGCCCGTGCTCGCCCGCCGCAGCCGCGGGTCCGCGAGCGCCAGCACCAGCACCGCCAGTGCCGCGATCCGCAGCGGCTCGTGCAGGTTCAGGCCGCGCCAACGCCAGCCCGCCGCCGCCAGCGCCGGAATCAGGAAAAACCACTCGGGAGCGCCGAAGTTCATGCGACGGCGACGGGGCTTGGAGCGGACGCGGCCGGTGCACCCGCCCGGCTCCACCAGCTCGCGAGGATCGTGACGCCCAGCAGCGCGAGCCAGACGACGACGAACGGATCCGCCGTCGTATGCCGCTCGATCGCAGCGGCCCGCTCGCTGCGCACCTCGACCACGAAGCGCTCCGCCGCCTGAAAATCCCCCTGCCGCGCGTCCGCAAACTGCGCGCTGCCCGTCACCACGAGTTCATCGCCGCGCCGCACGGTGAAGAATCCTGCGCGCGTCGGCGCGCGCAGCCCGCTGCGTTCCGCCGGCGCGATCCCCGCCACCAACGGAGCCGCGCCGGCCGGGGCGCCCGTCGCCTCGAAGGTCAGGACGAACTCGCCGTCGAGCGGCACGCCCGCGATCGCGACCGGGCCGCCGCTGTCGAAGTTGGCCGCATACGGCGCCCGCTGCGCGTCGCGCTCCGCCTCGAGGAAGCGCCGCATCAACAGCACCGTCGCCGGCAGCCGCGCCGCGTTCGAGGTCGCCCAGTCGAAGGCGAGCATCAGTTGCCGGGCGGGTGTCGCCGACGGTGTCGCGGCCGAGTCGCCGCCCGGAGCCGCCGCGGCCGGCCGCACAAACACCAGCGGCCAGCGCCCCTGCCACAACAGCGGCCGGTCGCCCGCCGCCGCCGCGTAGCCGTAGGGGCCGGTGCCAAACCAACCCTGCCAGTTGAGTCCCGCGACGAGCGTCTCGCGCTCGGGCGTCACCGGCTCCGCCAGCAGCGGCGCCTGCGCCCTTTGATCCGCCGGCGGCCAGAAAATCCCTCCGCGCGTCTCCCGCGCCACTTCCGCCGCGCTCAGGCGCGCCAGCCGCAGCGTTGCTGCAACGCCCGCCGCCGGCGCCGACACGCCGTCGATCGCCTCCGCCAGTTTGCGGAAAAACTCCGCCGCCGCGTCTGTCCCGTCGACGGTCACCGTCAGCGGCTTGGGCCGCGGCCTCACCAGCGGCAGCCGGTTGTCCGCTTCGAACTCATCCGCCGACAGCACGACCGTCGCCCGCTCCGCGCCCGCCGGCAGCTGTGCCGAGATCTCGCTCACCGCGCCCGGCGCCAGCGCGATCGACTGGGCCGGCGAACTCACGCCGCCCGCCTCGAGGTGCCACGTGCGGCGCTGCGCGGTGGCCGCGTGGTTCTTCACGAGCGCCCGCCACACGTGCCCGCCCTCCTCGCGCGCGACCGTCGCGCCGGCGAACCCTACGTTCTCGATCGGCCGGCCCACGCCCACCGCCCGCTGATCGGCGGGGACCTTGCCGCGCGTATCCGTAATCAGGAGCGTGCGGCCGGCGGCGCCCGCGAGTGCCCGCGCGAGTCGGAGCGCCGGACCGGGATCGTGCCGTCCGAGCGCGGGCTGCCATTGCGCCAGCGCCGCGTCCGCCGCCTCGCGGTCGAGCCCGCGATACAACGGCGGCTGCCGCGGATTCGTCGTCATCACCACCCACGTCGTGCGCGCCGCCAGCCCGGTCGCGAGCCGCAGCTCGCGTTGCGCCGCCGCCACCGCCGGCGCACGAAACGCGTCCATCGACGCCGACGCGTCCAACACGATGACCACCGTCTGCGCCGACTCCGCGCGCACCCAGCGCGGCTCGCCCAGCACCCAGGCGGCGAGCAGCACCGAGAGAAGCTGCAGCCACAGCGTCCGCGACGTGCGCAACCGGTCCCACGTGCGCCCGCGCGCACTGTCCGGCGCCAGCCGCTCGATCAGGAACCACGTGCTCGTGCGCGCGACCTTCGCCCGCTGCTGGAGAAAGTGAATCGCCAGGATCGCCGGCACGCCCAGCAGCACCCACAGCCCCGCGGGATTGGCGAAAATCGGCAGCATCACGCCCCCCGCCCTCTTCGCACCGTGTAACGTAATACGTTACACTCTGCCGTCCCGTCCCCGGAAAGTGTAACGTAATACGTTACACTGACGCGGAGGGCGCGGGCGGCGCGGCGAGCGCGGCGCGGGCGGCGGGGATTCATGCGACGGCCTCCACGGCGCCGGCGGCGTAGGCGGCGCCCCCGAGCGCGGGCGCGAGCGCACCCTCGCACGGGACGACGGCAAACAGCACGCCGCGCCTGCGGCATGCTTCGCGCCACAACGCAAAATGCCGCGCATACGCCTCACGATACCGCGCCGCCAGCCCGTCGTCGATCCGCTGCCGGCGTTCCCGGCCACTCTCGCAGTCCGTCAGCTCGACGTTGCCGCGCCACGGCAGATCCGCCTCGTCCGCCAGCGCCGGCGCGAACACCACGCCCACGCCCGCTCCCGCCGCCAGCGGCACCAGCAGCGCCGACGGATCGCCGGGAAACAACAGATCCGAGATCAACACCTTCAACGCGCCCGCACGCCAGTGCAGCGGGCCCGGCGGGGCCGCCTCGGCGCCGTCCGCCTTGGGCGCCGCGGTCCCACCCGGCGCCGTGCCCGCCAGTCGCTCGCGCCACCGATCAGCCCGCACTTCCTCCGCCGCGATCGGTCGGATCACGCGGCCCGTCGCCACGTGCGCGCGCACGGGCGCGCCCGCGCGATCGGCGGAGGCGACGCAGAAGGCCAGCAGTTCGTCCGTGCGCGTGCGCTTCGCCGGCGTCAGCGCCATCGACGCGGAGCCGTCGACGACGACGTCGACGAACGGCGCGACCTCGGCGCGGTAGAGTTTCATCGTCAGCGCCCCGGTGCGCGCGAACGCCTGCCAGTGGATGTGTCGCGGGTCGTCGCCCGGCACGTAGTTCCGGTGATCCTGGAAATCCAGCGAACTGCCCGCGCCCGCGCCGGCCCAGTTGCCCGCCAGGCCGCGCCACGCCTGCCGCGAGAACGGCAGCCGCCAGCGCGCGGCGGCCGCCAGCGCCCCGCGCCGCCCGCCCGCCCCCGCGTCATTCGCCGGCCCGTTCATGCGGCGGCTCCCCGGAGGTGCGCGCGAAGGCGGCACGCTGCTGTCGATCCGGCCGCGCCCGGAGCCACGCGAACCCCAGCACCAGCGCCCCGATCAGGATCTGCGCCGTCAGCACCGCTGTCGTGGGCGGCGTGCGGGCGCCAATGGTCGACCAGAAGGAGGAAATTGGCAGTAGCAGCAGCGTGAGGTCCGCGAGTTCGTTCATGCGCGAGACGCTGGCGGACGCGGCGCCGACGGCAGCGATCAGGCTCGCTCCGCCCAGCACGAGCACGTAGCCCGCCGCACGCTGCGTGAACTGCCCGCTCATGAACGTGAGCAGCAGCGCGGGAAACACGAGCGCCTCCGCCCCGAGCAGCGCGAGCAGCGCGACTTTCCACGGCTCGCTCGTCGCCAGCCCGCACAGCGCCCCCGCCGCCGTCAGCACCAGCACCCACTCCAGCGCACTCGCCCAGCCCGGCAGCAGCAGGCGCCCCACCAGCCGGCCTGCCCAGCCGAAGCGGCACCAGTGGCGCCAGTGGATGGCCATCGGCTCCTCCGCGCGCGCCAGCTCCAGCGCCGCCACCAGGGCCAGCATGATCACACCGAACGACGCCTGGCCGGCCGCCAGCCGCAGCCCGATGAAGGGCAGCGGCACCAACGCGAGCAGCGGCAGCAGCCGCATCAACGGCGACTGGCTCTCCGCCCGCGGCGCGAGCTTCCGCACCGCCCCCACGAGGCAGATCACGAGCACCAGCGCCGCGTCGAGCACGACCAGCCAGAGACCCGTCCCCGTCGCCGGGAAGCCCGGGCCGGTGACGCGGCCCGGCCGCGCTCCGGTCATCATCGCCACCGCGGCGCTCGCGCCCGGAATCAACTGCCACATGAACACGGCGCCGATGCCGACCGCGACGCGCGCGATCTTCGGCAGCGCCGACGACCACAAAGCCGCCGCCGTCAGCACCGCCGAGCCCCCGAAGAGCAGCGCGATCAGCTTCGCCTCGCCCGCAAGATCGACCGAGCCGAAGAAATAGCGTGCCACCCCGTAGGGCAGCATGGCCACCACGAGCAGCGCGGCCTGCACGAGCAGGGATATCCATTTTCCCAGCACGACGCGCCACGCCGTCAGCCGCGTCAGCAGCAGCAGGTCGATCGCGCGCGTGTCGAGCTCGGTCTGCAAGCCCGCCAGCGCGCGCGCCGGCGTGATCACGAGCAACTGGACGTTGAGCATCACCCAGAACGCGCCCTGCAGGATGCTGAACGACGCGGACCCCGAACCGCCGGCGATCGCGAAGATGGTCGCGAGCGTCATCATCACCTGGAAACCCACCAGCGTGCCGACGAAGCCGCGCGCGCGCAGCCCCTGGCGCAGCTCCTTCACGAGCATCGCCGGGAGCCACGTCGGGAAATCGACGCGGCGCGCGACCAGCGCCTCGGCGGGCTTCAGGGTGGCGGCGGCGGTGGTCATGACGGCGGGCGGGTTGTATTCATGGACTGGAGCCGTGGCACCGGCCCCGATCGCGTTTCAGATATTCTGTCCATCGGAACTTGCCGCCGGCAGCGCGGGCGGCTCGCGCAGCATCTCCACGAACGCCTCCTCGAGGCGCCGCTCCTCGCGGTGAAAATCCGTCACCGCGATGCCGTCCGCCGTCAGCCGCCGCAGCTCCGCCGCCAGCGCCGCCGGATCGGAATTCGCAAACGCCGCGCGCACGCCGTCGCGCCGCTCCTCCACCAGCGTCCAGCCCGGCCGCAGCGCCAGCCAGGCGCCGAGCGGCGCCGGATCCCCGTGCACCCGGATGCTGATCGCGAAGCCGCCCGCGGCCACCGCGTCGCGCCGCCGCAGGCTGTCGGTGTCGCCATGGTGCATCATCCGCCCGCGATCCATGAAGAGCAGCGAGTCGCACATCTCGCCGAGTTCGGACAGGATGTGCGAGCTGATGAGCAGCGTCTTGCCGCGCTCGCGCAGGAGCCGCACGAGGTTCTTGAACTCGAGCCGCGCCTTCGGATCCAGGCCGGCCGCGGGCTCGTCGAGGATGAGGAACTCGGGATCGTTCAGCAGCGTGCGCGCCAGGCTCAACCGCTGCGTCTGGCCCTTCGACAACGCATCCGCCGGCCGGTCGAGCAGCGCGCCGAGTTCGGTGAACTCCACGACATCGCCGAGCCGCCGCACCAGTTCGCCGTCACGGAAGCCGTGCGCCCGCGCGTAGAAATCGAGGTAGTCGCCGACCGTCGTGTCGCGATAGACGGCGACATGATCGGGCATCCAGCCGAGCCGGCGGCGGATCAGGCCCGGACGCTCGACGAGGTTGACGCCGCCGAGATGCACCGTGCCGCGGTCCGGCAGATCGAGCGTCGCGAGAATGCGCATCATCGTGGTCTTGCCCGCGCCGTTGGCGCCGATCAGCCCGACGATCTGGCCGGCTTCGACCGAGAAACTCACGCCATCGACCGCGCGCACCGCGCCGAAGAGCCGCGCGAGATCGCGCACGACGAGATAGGGCGACGCACTCATGGGGTGGCCCGGCCGGCGGCATCCGCGCCCTCGACGACGCCGGTGATCAGGACGGAGGAGTCCAGCCACCGGATCGACGAAAGGGTCGGCAGCGGCGCGAGCTCGGAGTCGCCCGCGAGCGCGACGAAGCGCCCGGGCTCGCCGGCCTGCACGCTGGCGCGCACCAGGTTTTGAAAATGCTCGGAGCCGCCAGCCGGGCTGAACGCCCGCGCCGTCGCCGCCCCACCCTTGCCGTCCGGCAGGCGCTGCAGCGTCACGCGGGTGCCGGGCGGCAGCGTCTCCGCGCCCCACGCGGCGCGCGCGCCGTCGAGATAGCGGAACTCCCGCAGCGTCGCGCCCACGCTCGATTGCACGATCGGCGCGCCATCGGGCGCCACCCCGACCTGCTCGACGCGCGCCCGCGTCGGCGTGAGGCGGCGCAGGTGCTGCGCCTGCCGCGCGCGGCCCCGAAACCAGTCGCCGGACGCCCGGCCTTCCTGGCGCCGGAACTCGAGCATGCGGCCCGGCGGGATGCCGCCGTCCTCCAGTTCGATCGCCGCGCAGACCGTGTCGTCCGCCAGGGGAAACTGCGTCCCGAGCAGCAGCCCCGTCCGCGAGACCTGCTCCTGAAACACCGCCGCCTGGGGTTCGCCCGGCACCAGCACCACCAGCGCGCGCCGCGCGCCCTCGCCGCCCACGCCATCCTGGAGGTAGATCGCCACCACCAGCGCCGTGACCGCGGCGAGCGAGATCGCCGGCAGCGACAGGAACAGCCAGTGGCGCCGCTTCACCGGCGCGATGGCGAAGAGGTTGACCGGCGCGACGAGCACCGCGAATCCAACAAAGAAATACACCAGCCAGTCGCCCACCACCCGGGCCGGGGAGACCTTTTTCACCAGCCCCTCCTTGGGCAGCGCGAGGTCCTGCGGGGCGGCCGGCGTGGACCCGAAGATTCCGCCCGCGGTGAACAGCCGTTCCGGATCGGTCCGGTTGCCGGCCGCGATCGGCTCGCGCAGATGCACGATTTGCCCGGCCCCGAGGCGCTCGGTCCGGCCGGCCGCGGCCGCCTCCGGCGCGAGATACAACTGGCCGCCGAGCGCGACCCACTGCCGCAGCGCCGCGCGGTTGGCCGGCGGCAGCGCGGCGTGCTCGTCCGCACGCAGCAGCACCCGCGTGAACGGCGACCAGACGCGCCAGTCGCCGAACGCCTGCTGCGGATCGAAGCTGAAGAGGTTGGGCGCGCCGGTGAGCAGCGGCCGCCCGCCCGGCGGCGTCGGCGCTCCCCGCCCCGGCCGGGAACCGGGACGCGCGGCCGACGTGTCGGCTTTCAGCGCCAGCAGTTGCGCGCGCACGAGCGCCTCGAGCGAGGCGGAGACGGCCCACGGCTGCATCGACTGCCCGCCGCGTCCGCTAGTGTTGAAACTCAGGTTCTTTTCGCTGATGCCGGTCCCGTCGACGCTCACGGCGAGATTGCCCCAGGTCCCGTAATACCCGCCGCCGCGCGTGTGACCGGTTTCCGCCGTCGGCAAGAACACCCAGCGCTCGCCGCTGCGCCCCGCCGGCGCCAGCAGGTTCACGCTCGTCATGCTCCCGGTGGAGAGACCGGAGTTCGAGAACGACGACTGCGTGAAGCGCGCCTCCCAGCGCAGGTCGCGGTTCTCGCGGTTGTCGATGCTCACGCGCACCGGCACAAAGCCGAAACGCGGCACCAAGTCGCCCGGGATGAGCAGGGTCGCCTTGACGTTGGTGCCGGTGAACGACTGCTGCAGCCCGGCGCCGGGCGCGGGCGCCGCATAAAGGGAGGCGGCGGTCGCGCAGACCGCGACGGCGACAAGGTGGAGCGCGTTGTCCCCAACGCGCTTGAGCGACCGCGCCCGCCTTCCAAACCAACGCGTGGGAAACAACGCGTTCCCCCTCGAAACAACCGCGTTCATGCGATCTTCGCCGTGCTGAGCGTGCCCGGCAGCGCCTTCGGCTGCGCGAGGATTTCCGCGAGCAGTTTTTCCACGACGCCGGCGCTCGTCGCGCCGTCGAGCCGCGCCGCGTGGTCGAGAATCACGCGGTGCCCGAGCACCGGGCGCGCCACCGCCTGCACGTCCTCGAAGCTCGCGTGCGGCCGGCCGTGCCGCAGGCCGCGCGCCCGCGCCGCCGCCGCGAGCGCGAGCGCGGCGCGGGGACTCGCGCCGAAACGCACGCCCGCGGCCGCGGCGGACTTCCCCGGCTGCGAGGCATAGACCAGCCGCGCGATGTAGTCGGCCACGACCTCGGGCAGGTGCACCCGGCGCACGAGCGCCAGCAGCGCGGCGAACTCCTCACGGCTGACCACGGCCGCGACCGCCGGCTCGGTGCCGAGTTCGCGGTTCAGCACGATGCGTTTCAGCACCTCGGGCGGATTCGCCTGCACCTCGAGCTTGAAGAGAAAACGATCGAGCTGCGCCTCGGGCAGCGGATACGTGCCCTCGAGATCGATCGGGTTCTGCGTCGCGAGCACGAAGAACGGATCCGGCAGCGCGTGCGTCTCGCCGCCCGCCGTCACACGCCGCTCCTGCATCGCCTCGAGCAGCGCCGACTGCGTCTTGGGCGAGGCGCGGTTGATCTCGTCGGCGAGCAGGATGTTCGTGAACACCGGGCCGCGCTCGAACACGAAGCGCCGGCCGGCCGGCGTCTCCTCGAGCACGGGGTTGCCCGTGATGTCGCCCGGCAGCAGGTCGGGCGTGAACTGCACGCGCCGCGCGCCGAGGCCGAGCGCGTGCGCGAGGCCCTTGACGAGTTCCGTCTTCCCCAGGCCGGGCAGGCCCTCGAGCAACAGGTGCCCGCGTGCCAGCACGCCGGATACGACGAGCTCGATCAGCGTCTCCTGGCCGAAGAGCACGGTCTGCAACGTGACCACGAGACGGTCGAGCGACGCGGCGGCGTGGGCGAGCTCGGCGTCGGTGGGCGGATTCGGGGCGGGAGTCATCGTAGTCTTGGCGGGGCGGTCACATGGGGCGCTCGGGTCCGATCGCTCGCAGAGGTCGGATCGGATTCATCCTCACTTGAAAAACTGCTTGAGCGCCGCGCGCTCGTTCGGCGTCAGGCGGTTCACCCACACCGCCTCGCCGCCGAGCGCGGGCGCCGCGATCGCGCCCGCCGCGGCCGGCCCGCTTGCCTTCGCGGGATCGACCTCGTGCGCGCCGGTGGTGGTGCCGAGCTTGTCGCCGAGGGCCAGGCGCTTGAGGTCCGCCGCCGTCAGGCCCTGCGCGATGCCCTGCCCCACATCGCTCGCGTCGGCGGCGAGCATCAGCGGCGCGTTCTCGCCGCCGCCGCCCTCGCCGCCGGACCCGGCGACGACTCCGTTGGGATCGGGCTGCGCCACGGCCGCCCCGGCACCGGCGGCGCCGGCGATGCCCTTGAGTCCGTCCGCCGCTTTGGAAAGCTGCCGCGCCAGTTGCGCGCGCTGCTCCGCCGAAAGATTCTTCAAGTCCCCGGGCGACGCCGGCAGCCGCGACAGCAACTCCTGGTTGGCCGGCAGCGCGCCGTCGCGCAGCCCCGAGAGCGCGGCCGAAAGCTGCCCGACCGGCCCGCTCATCTCGCCGTCCTTGCCCGCCGCCCGCAGCGCCTCCGCCGCCGACTCGAGCCCGCGCGCCAAGGCTGCCGCGGAAATCAGCGTCTGGCCGCGCAACGCATCCGCCGCCTCGAGCGCCGAGTGCGAATACTGCTCGTCCGCCGGCCGCCGGGCGAGTTCGCGCGCGCGCTCGTCGAGCTGCTCCACCGCGCGCGGATCGGCGACGTTCATTTCCTTCAACGCCGCCAGCAGTTCCTGCGTCTGCAGCAGCGCGGGCGGCGCGCCGGTCGGACGCGCGACCTGCGCTTCCCGCGAAACCGGCGCCCACGCCGCCGCACTCACGACCAGCGCCGCGGCCGCCAGCCACGCGGCCGGCACCCGGACGCGCCAGCGAACAATCGGCGGCAGGCTCATCGGCTCGGCAGGCCACGGCACCAGGCCGAGATCGGCGGCGGTCAGGCGGGAATCGAGCCGCAGGTGTGACTCCATCAAAACGCGCGCATCGCTCGCATCGAAGCGATCGCGCCGTCCGCGCCACCAGCAACCGGCGGCCGCGCCCCCCAAGGCCGCGGCCAGCGCCAGCCACGCCACGCCGACGGCCACGTCCGTCCGCCGCAGCGCGTAAAGTCCCACGGCGAACGCCGACGCCACGAAAAACGACACCGGTGCCACCCGCGCCAGCCACGCGGCGAGGTTGATCCGCCACGCCAGCGCCGAGGCGCGCGTTTCCCAAAAGCGGCGCGTGCTCGCGGAGGGGATCACAGGCGCGAAGGTGGCGCAAATCGGCGCGCGAACGCAAGTGCGGCGGAGCAAGATGCGTGACATCAGCCTCCGCCGCCGCGGCGGAAACCGG
>CAZENI010000197.1:0-13481 GCA_964513055.1 uncultured Opitutus sp. | reverse complement strand
CCGAGGAACACGGCGCTGAGCGCCAGCACGCGCCAGAGCGGCCACTTCCAGTTCAGGCGCATCACGAGGAAGAACGCATACGTCGTCACGATCATCGTGCCGGTGACGGCGATGCCGTAGGCGGCGGCGAGGCGGTCGCTGGAACCGAAGTTGGCCACGACGGCGATGGCGGTGACGGCGAGCGCGACGTTCACCATGGGCACGTAGATCTGGCCCACCTGCTCGGCGTTCGTATGCGTGATCTTGAGACGCGGAAAGTAGCCGAGCTGCACGGCGGAACGCGTCAGCGAAAACGCCCCCGAGATCACCGCCTGGCTCGCGATCACGGCGGCGACGATGGAGAGCAGGGTGAGCGCGAGCTGGCCCCAGCCGTCGGCCGCGAGGGCGAAGAAGGGGTTCGCGGTCGAGGTGGGATTCCGCAGCACGAACGCGCCCTGGCCGTAGTAGTTCAGGATCAGGCCGGGAAAGGCGCCGAAATACCAGGCCTGCGCGATGGCCTTGCGACCGAAGTGCCCCATGTCGGCATAGAGCGCCTCGGCGCCGGTGACCGTCAGCACCACCGCGCCGAGGATGGCGACGGCACCGCTGGGGTGGGTGGCGAGCAGCTTGACGCCGAGCAGCGGATTGAGGGCGGCGAAGACCTCCGGGGCGTCCTTGATCTGCCAGAGGCCCAGCGCGCCGAGGGTGGCGAACCACACGACCATCACGGGGCCGAAGATGCCGCCGATGGCCTTGGAGCCCTTGTGTTGAAACCAGAAGAGCCCGGCGAGAATCGCGCAGGTGATCGGCACGATGTAGGGCGTGAAGAACGCGCTGTAGCCCTTCAGGCCCTCGACTGCGCCGAGCACGGAGATGGCCGGCGTGATCACGCTGTCGCCATAGAGCAGCGCTGCGCCGATCAGGATGATGATGACGGTGGCGCCGAGCTTTGACGGACCGGTGCCGCCCTTGGAGTGACTGAGCGCCAGCAGCGCGAAGATGCCGCCCTCGCCGCGGTTGTCGGCGCGCGTGACGTAGCCGATGTATTTCACGCAGACGACCAGCAGGAGCGACCACGTCATCAGCGACAGGATGCCGAGCACGCCCTCCGCGCGCTCGTTGGGGCCGAGCTGGGCCAGGCACTCCTTCATCGCATAGAGCGGGCTGGTGCCGATGTCGCCGAAGACCACGCCGAGCGCGGCGATGGCGAGCACGGCTTGCCCACTGGATTTGACCGGCGTGTCGGACGGGCTGCTCATCGGAGGGGGCGGAGTGTCAGGAAAGGGGAGGGCCGGTCCAAGCAGTTTCAACCCCGGCCGGAAATCAGCTTGCTTTCACGGCGCTGGCCGGTGGACAAGGCCGGGAAAAGTTTCCACGCTCGGCCTTCATGACTACGGACTGGAAGGTCGCAAAGACCTACACGGACATCCTTTATCACAAGGCGGGCGGCATCGCGAAGGTGACGATTAACCGGCCGGCGAAGCGCAACGCGTTCCGGCCGTTGACGGTGGCGGAGATGGCGGACGCATTTGCCGACGCCCGCGAGGATCCGAAGATCGGCGTCGTGCTGCTGATCGGCGCCGGACCGCACACCGATGGCAAGTATGCGTTCTGCGCCGGCGGCGATCAGTCCGTCCGCGGCCACGCCGGCTACATCGACGAGGCCGGTGTGCCGCGCCTGAACGTCCTCGATCTGCAGAAACTCATCCGCTCGATGCCCAAGGTCGTGATCGCGCTCGTCGCCGGCTACGCAATCGGCGGCGGGCATGTGCTGCACGTGGTGTGCGATCTCACCATCGCGGCGGACAACGGAATTTTCGGCCAGGTGGGCCCGAAGATGGGCAGCTTCGACGGCGGCTTCGGCTCGAGCTATTTGGCGCGTGTCGTCGGCCAGAAGAAGGCGCGCGAGATCTGGTTTCTCTGCCGTCAATACGGCGCGCAGGAGGCGCTCGACATGGGGCTCGTCAACGCGGTGGTGCCGGTCGCCGATCTCGAGGCCGAGGGCGTGAAATGGGCGAGCGAGATCCTCGACAAGAGCCCGCTGGCGATCCGGCTGCTCAAGAGCGCCTTCAACGCCGAACTCGACGGCCAGGCCGGCATCCAGGAACTCGCGGGCAACGCGACGATGCTCTACTACATGAGCGACGAGGCGAAGGACTTCATGACGGCGCAGCGCGAGAAGCGGAAACCGGACGCACGGAAGTATCCGTGGCTGCCGTAGGAACTCCGATGGTCAGCCGTGGCAGATCCGTTCCGACCGGTGCGTGCGCAGGTCGAAGCGCTCGATATCGGTGAGCGCGCCGTTGGACTTGCCGCCGCCGATGAGGAGGATGGACGCGCCGTGGACCACTGCGGCCGCCCCGGGGCGCGGCTTGAGCAGGCGATCTTCGCCGACCTACTCCAACGTGAGCCGGCCCGGCGCCGGAGCCTGGGCCGCGGCAGAAGCAGAGGCGAGGACGCCGGCCAGACGGAAAAGAGCGAACGAACGGCTCGTCATGAGTGAACGTGGGCGGTGATGCGCGCGGCAGCGTCGGCCGGCGGGAGCGTTTCGGTGTCGATAGTCAGCGTGGCCGGCGGGATGACCGGTGTCGCGAAGACGCCTTCGTCACGCAATCGCCGATACAGCGCGAGGTCGACCAGCTTGCGGTGTTCGCGGCGGGAGGCGGAGTCGAGCCGTCGTTCGATCGCGCTGTCCGCTGCCGTGAGGTGGACGGGAATCACCTGGCCGCCGGCGGCCGCGACTTCCGCGAAGAGTTCGTCGATGAAGCGCTGCGGCACGCTGTTCTCCGGGTTGAACGTGAAGATGAGGCCCGGCAGCCGATCGGCGAGCGCGCGGCGGATGACGGCGAGCCAGATCTGCTCGCGGAGGGCGACAAAGCCCGGCGTGCCGAAGTCGTAGACCGACAGCACGAGGTCGACCGTCAGGTGGTTGTGGAAAAGGCGCCAGCCGGTGAGCGCGGCGAGTTCGCGCGCGATGGTGAGTTTGCCGACGGCCGGCGGGCCATGGAGGAAGACGAGTTTCACGCCGGACGAGTGTGGCCGACGACGGCGGCGGATTCCAAGGGCGCACTCGTGTTGGCGACAACAGGACTCGTTCGAGGTCGCGGACGACTGTGTGCGCGCGGCCGGACAAGCGGGTGACTTCCGGCGCGGGCGCGCGTCCCAGCGCATTCGTGCGGTGACCGGGTAGCAGCGAAATATTTCCGGTCGTTGTCCGTCCCGTGAGCGGCGAAGTGGATTCTCTCACCGCGTGCCGTCGGTCCCTGCGCTCACGCGCAGGGCTGCACGGCAGGCCCGATGCGACGGTCAGCTCGGCGTCGTGGCACTAGCGGTGTGGGCGCGAGATGCTGTGGCGCGCGGCGCGGAACGAGGGGTTGGTGCGCATGAATCGGGCGAGATCAATCTGGGCAGAGTGGATCGCCCAGGCGTTGCGCACCGCGGCTGCCACGCGCGCGAGGCCGTAGATCAGGCCCATGAGAACGACGAGCGCGAGGGCCGAGACGATGCCGAACCACGTGCCGGGACCGGGTTGCGAGCGTGCGAGATGCGCGCCGAGGAAGAGACCGACCAGCAGAACGCAGGAACCCAGCGCCAGGCGCTGCAACCAAGTCTCGGCGCGGGGACGCGAACGGTGCCGCCGCCGATGGGCTGAATGGGGCATGGCGGGAAGTTGCGCCGCACCGCGCGCGTTTCCAAGACGAAATCGAGAGGGCGAACGGGCGGCGTGTGATCCGGGTCAGGGGCCGCAAAAGAAAAGCCCCGCGTTTCGGCGGGGCTGTGAAATCAACCAGGAAACTTCCGCGCGTGCGCTTACTTCTTCAGGCTGGCGCGAAGATCCTCCACCTGGCCGGCGCTGCCGAGCAGGGTGTTCCGGCTGGCGATGAACTTCGTGTATTCCTCAATGAAGATCTTCCCCGGCGGGCGGAAATCGAACTCACCCGGCTTGTCGCGGAAGAACTCGCGGTGCACGCGGGTCCAGACGAGGCGGCCGTCGGTGTCGATGTTGACCTTCGTCACGCCGAGCTTGGCGGCCGGGAGATACTCGTTCGGGTCCACGCCCATGGAGTCCTTGATCGTGCCGCCCGCCTTGTTGATGCGATCCACTTCTTCCTTCGGCACGGACGAGGAGCCGTGCATGACAAGCGGGAAGCCGGGGAGGCGATCCTTGATCTTCTGGAGCACATCGAAGTGCAGCGACTGCTTGCCCTTGAACTTGAAGGCGCCGTGCGAGGTGCCGATCGCGCAGGCGAGACAGTCGGTGCCGGTGAGCTCCACGAACTTCTTGGCCTCGTCCGGATCGGTCAGGCACGCATTGCCGTCCTCGACCTTGATATCCTCCTCGACGCCGCCGAGCATGCCGAGTTCGGCTTCGACGGAGATGCCCTTCGCGTGGGCGGCGTCGACGACGCGCTTCGTGATGGCGACATTCTGGTCAAACGGGTCGTGCGACGCATCGATCATCACGGAGCTGTAGAAACCCGAGTTGATGCAATCGTAGCAGGTCTCCTCGTCGCCGTGATCCAGATGCACCGCGAAGATCGCCTCCGGGAAGATGGAATCGGCGGCCCGGATGATGGCCTCGAGCATCTTTTTGTCGGTGTATTTCCGCGCGCCCTTGGAAATCTGGATGATGAAGGGCGCCTTGGACGTGATGCAGCCCTTGAAGAGGCCCATCGCCTGCTCGGCGTTGTTGATGTTGTAGGCCCCGACAGCATACTTGCCGTAGGCGTGTTTGAAGAGCTGAGCGGTAGTTACAATCATGGTCGGAAAAGTGCGCTGAGAGGGGAGCAGATTCCGTGCGCGGCTTTCCTGTCGCAAGGGTTTTCTCTGTGCATAAGCGGCCAATCGGTGCGCATCGCTTGCGGCGCACTCGCGGACGACCGCGGGATGATTTGGGGCCGGTGGAGCAGCTTGACCGCAAGCCGCTTCAGGGCGTCTGAACGTCTGGGATAAATAGTGCGCTCCCTAACCTCAAGCCAGCGGCTTGGGGACAAGCCGCTCCACCTTTTTCAGCCGCCGCCGGGGCGGCGCGTCGGGGGCGTGGTGCCGCCAGGCGCGGGGCCGCTCTTGGTGGGCGGGCCGGACTTGGCGCCGGCGGGCTGGTTTGCCGAGAGGGTGTCGTTCACGAGTTGCCGCAACTGCTGCTGTGTCTGCTGCTGCTGTTGGATTTGCTGCAGGGCGGCGAGTTGCGGTGGCGCGAGGACGCCCTGGGCCTGCGCGAGCGCAGCCGGAGTCACGGTCGCGGCGGGGCCCCGGCCGTCGCCGCCGGGCAGACCGGGTCCGCCGCCCATGACGCCCGCGATGATGCCACCAAGATCTCCACCGCGCAGATCGAGGAAACCGCCGCCGGGTGGCGGACCACCGGGACCGCCGGGTCCACGCGCGCCGGGCGGAGGCATTGCGGGCGTCGGACCGGACGCGGCGTTGGCCGGCGACCGCTGCGGCGCGGTGGAGGCGAGGATGTTCACGAGTTGCTCGGCCTGGGCGGTGGTGAGCGGCGTGTTGGTGTAGCTCAGGCGCTGCTGAAGATCGTTCACCAGATTCCGTTGCGGCAGCGTCTGCTCGTAGCTGGTGAGCTGCGCGAAGCCCGCGTCGCCGATCGTCGCCTTGATGCCCTTGTTGATCTCGTTCTGCGCGTCCGCGATCATCTTGCGGAGCGCTGCCGGGTTGTCGCGCGGGTTGACGCCCTGTTCGGCGGCCGCAGCCATCACGTCCTGCACGGTGGTCGAGCGCTCGGCCAGGAGCGTCTTTAACTTTTCGATCTGCTCGGGCGGCAGGTTCAGGTTCTTGAACAACGCCGCGTAGCGCGCCTCGACCGCGGCCTTCTGCTGGAGATTGAGCATCGCCTGGACTTCCGGCTTGTTCATCAGCTCGCGGATCGCCGTGGCCTGCTGGAGCATGGCGTCGCCGCGGCCCCGCGGATCACCGCGCCCGCCGCGGCCGGGACCGCGATCGCGGGTTTCGCCGTCCGCGCGAACTTCCTCACCGGCGGCGAGGCGCACCGCGCCGGCGTTCGGGTCACGATTCGCCGCGAGCTGGTCCTGCAGCGCGCGGTTCAGTTTCTCGAGGTCCCAGACGCGCTTCTGCAGATCGGCGCGCTCGTCCTTGTTCATCGCGGCCGCCCGCAAATCGATCAGCTCGCCATACTGTTTCCAGGCCAGCAGCGCGCCACCGATCGTGGTGGCCGCGAGCAGCAGCAGGGCGACGTTCTTCGGGGTGTTCACAGGCGGGCTAGACGCGATGATGCTGGCAAAGTTACCGGCCCGCCCGGCGCGGCCACCCGCGCGGCGCGCCTACCGCGGCGGGAACTCGAACTCGGCCTTCGTGCCGGTGTTTGAGAGCACGAGATACGCGCCGAAGAGCAGGCCGCGCTTCGACATGAAGCCCTGAATCAGATTCGTGCGGCCTTCCTCCAGCAGCCGGAGGACTTCCTCCTTCGGCAGTTCGAGCCCGCAGAGCTGGCGCTTCAAGGTCATGACGATCCGGTTGTCCTGGTCCGGCTTGCGGACGTAGAACGCCTCGGGAGTCTCCAGAATCTCCGCGCCCTTGTGCATCTTGCTCTGGCCGATCACGGTGGCTTTCGAGAGGTCCGGCGGGGCCTTCGACTTGCGGGCGATCGGCTTGCCGTCCTTGTCGAGTTTCGGCGCGCGCGGCGGAAACTCCCACGAGAACTTCGGGCCCTCGCGTTTCAAGATGGCATCGAACGGCCGGCCCTTCTTCGAGATGAAGCCCTTGATCAACTCGGTCTTGCCCTCGCCGACGAGCTGCTGGGCCATCTCGCGCGTGATCGGCTTCTGGCACATGAGGCGGCCGATGCGGAAGGTCTGTTTCCAGCCCTCGCCGTCGCGCTCGCGCAGGATGTGGCTCGAGCCGACTTCGCAGAGCTGCGCGCCGGTCTTCGGGTCGGTCCAGTAGGGCTCGACGGTGCCGAGGTCGACCTTGTCACCGAAGTCGTATTGCGCCTGCCACTTTCCCTTTTCGGGATCCTTCACGAGCTTCAGCAACGCGGAGAAACGCGCGCGGGTCTTCGCCGAGATGAAGCCGTCGAGCGGGCCGATCTGACCCTTCTCGACGAGTTCCTGCACCTCCGCCTCTTCCATGCGCCGGCCGCCGATGACCTTGTAGATCATGAACTCGCCGTCGTGGGATTTGTAGCCGCGCAGCGTCTCGCGCAGCGGCTTACCGTCGGTGGGCGAGAGAATCGTGGTCTCGCGGGCGATCGAGTCGTCCTCCTCGAAGCCCTTCACGCGCTCGATGATGCCCTTGGTCGTCGCGGCGATCTCGGCCATGAACTTCTCGCGCGAGAATTTGTTGTGCTCCATCTGGCGGAGCTTGAATTCCCACTCACCGGTGAGGTCGGGCTTCGTGAGCTCCTCGGCCTTGACGGCGCCGAGAAACTGCAGGAGCTGCTCGGCCTTCGCGGTCGGGACGAGTTCGCGCTGCGGACGGTCGATATACTTCTGGTTGATCAGGCCGTCGATGGTGTCGGCGCGCGTCGCGGGCGTGCCGAGGCCGCGCTCCTTCATCGCGAGGGCGAGTTCCTCGTCGTCGACGAGCTTGCCGGCGCCTTCCATTGCGGAGAGCAGCGTGGCCTCCGTATAACGCGGCGGCGGCTTGGTCGTTTCGGAGTGGAGCTTCGGCTCGAGGGTCTTGGCGCGGGCGGGTTTGCCGTCCTCGGGGCTGAGCGCGGGCAACGCCTTCGAGTCGGGCGAGTCGTCGTCGACCGTGGTCTTGCCGTAGACGGCGAGCCAGCCGGGGAAGGTGAGGACCTTGCCCTCGGTCTTGAAGTCGTGGCCGGGTGCCACGGTGCTGAGGCGCGTGGTGATGTCGAATTCCGCCGCCGGGTAGAACGCCGCGACGAAGCGCCGCGCGATCATGTCGAACAGCTTGGCCTCCATCTCGTCGAGGTTCTTGGCCTCGAGCGCGGTCGGGATGATCGCGAAGTGATCGGAGATCTGCTCGTTGTTGAAGATGCGCTTGTTCGGCCGCACCCAGCCCTCGTCGAGCACCTTCTGGGCGTGCGGCGCGAGATTGCCGCCGAGGTTCTGCATCGTCTCGCGCACCGTCGGGATGTAGTCCTCCGGCAGCGCGCGCGAATCGGTGCGGGGATAGGTGATCACCTTGTGGCGCTCGTAGAGCGCCTGCGCGATCTGGAGCGTGCGGCGCGCGGGCAGGCCGTAGCGGTTGTTGGCCTCGCGCTGGAGCGTGGTCAGATCGTAGAGGCGGGGGGAGGCCTGCGTGCTCGCCTTCTTTTCCTCGGTGACGGAGGCGAGCGGCTGGCCCTGGCAGGCGGCGAGGACGGCTTCGGCGAGCGCCTTTTCCCAGACGCGGTCGATGCGATCGTGTTCGTCGTTTTCGGCCTTCTTGAAGTTGGCGCGCTGGTAGACGCCCTCGTAGCTGCCCTTGGCGACTTCGAAGTGCGCGGTCACGCGCCAGTAATCGCGCGGCTTGAAATTCCGGATCTCCAGCTCGCGGTTGTAGACGATCGCGAGGGTGGGGGTCTGCACGCGGCCGACGGAGGCGACGTTGCCCGCGCGGGAGCCGAACATGCGCTTGGTCAGCGCGCGCGTGCCGTTGATGCCGATGAGCCAGTCGCTCTCGCTGCGGCAGCGCGCGGCGTCCTCGAGGCCGTGCATCTTCGCGCCATCGCGGAGGTTCTTGAACGCCTCCAGGATGCCGCCCGTCGTCATCGTCTGCATCCACGCGCGCTTCACGGGGAGCTTCGATTTCGTGAGCTGGTAAAGATAGGCGAAGATGAGCTCGCCCTCGCGCCCGGCGTCACAGGCGTTGATGACCTGATCGACGTCCTTGCGGGCGAGGAGCTTTTTCAGCGCGGTGAAGCGCTCCTTGGAGTCCTCGATTGGCTTGAGGCCGAACTTCTCCGGGATGATGGGCAGCGTCTCGAGCCGCCAGAAGCCGTATTTCTTCTTGTCGATGTCCTCCGGCATCTCGAGTTCCACGAGGTGGCCGAGCGCATACGAGATGACATACTCGTCATTTTCGTAGTGATCGCCCTTCTTGGGAACTTTGCCGAGAGCACGTGCGAGGTCGGCCGCGACGGATGGCTTCTCGGCGATGACAAGTGACTTCATTCAAGCGAGCCGTTACCCGCGGACTGACGAAGTGCAAGAAATTGTTTCGGCGCGCACGACGCGCGCACGATACGCGCGCCTCGTGCGGACGACGTCCGGACCGCGGGGTTCGCGAGGAGCGCGACGGCGATTTTCGTGCAGCGCACGGCCGGGGTTGACCTGCCTCGCGCGGCGCGTTGGATAGCGGCGTTGTCGGCCACCCACGCCTCCCCACGCATGATTCCCCGCACGCTGTTCACGTTTGCCCTGCTGGCCTCCACCTCCGTGCTGGCCGACGACCGGGTGACGTTCAACGAACACATCCGACCAATCCTCTCCGACAACTGCTTCGCCTGTCACGGCGTCGATCCGTCGCACCGCAAGGCCAAGCTCCGCCTCGACATCGCTGCCGGCGCGACCGCCGAGCGCGAAGGGATGCGCGCGATCACGCCGGGCGATCTCGCGAAGTCTGAACTCTGGCAGCGCATCATCAGCCCGCACGAGGATGAGGTGATGCCGCCGCCCGAGTCGCACAAGCCGCCGCTCAAGCCGGAGCAGCGGGCGCTGATCAAGAAATGGATCGAGCAGGGCGCGGTCTATCAGAACCACTGGGCCTACGAGCCCGTTGCGCGGCCAGAGTTGCCGAAGGCCGCCGGTAGCGCCGGCGAGCATCCGGTGGATCGCTTCATCGGCGCGAAGCTCGCGACCCGCAAGCTCGCGCTCGCGCCGGAGGCCTCGCCCGAAATTCTTTTCCGTCGCGTGACCCTCGATCTCACCGGCCTCCCGCCGACGCCGGAGGAAGTCGACGCGTTTCTCGCCGACCGGAAGCCCGGTGCCTACGAGCGCGCGGTGGATCGCCTGCTCGCGTCTCCGCGCTACGGCGAGCACTTCGGCCGCTACTGGCTCGACGCCGTGCGCTACGCCGACACGCACGGCCTGCACCTCGACAACGTCCGCCAGATCTGGCCCTACCGCGACTGGGTGGTCGGGGCGTTCAACCGGAACCTGCGTTACGACCAGTTCACGATCGAGCAGCTCGCGGGTGACCTGCTGCCGAATCCGACGATCGATCAGATCGTCGCCACTGGCTACAACCGCAACCACCTCTCGACCTCCGAGGGCGGCGCGATCGAAGCCGAGGCGGAGATGCGCAATACCGCGGATCGCACCGACACCGCCGCCGCGGTTTGGATGGGGATGACGGCGAATTGCGCGTCGTGCCACGACCACAAGTTCGACCCGCTCACGCAGAAGGAATACTATTCGCTCGGCGCGATCTTCAAGGGCCTCGCCGACCGCCCCTGGGACGGCAACGTGCGGCTCTCGGGCCCGGTCGCCGTCATCGCGGACACGCCGGCGAAGCAGCAGCGCATCGACGAGATCACGGCGGCGATCAAGCCGCTCGAGGCGGCGGTCACGGCCCGCGCCGATGAAGTCGTGGCGGGCGGCAAGCCGCTCCTGAAACTCGCGAAGACGCCCATCACCTACGAAGTGGTGTGGGCCGAGGATTCGGATATGCCGACGCCGGAGAATGTCGTCGGGCCGCGCGCGCCCGGCGAATGGCGTTCCGGCCCCGGCGTGCCGGTCGCTGGTGGCAGCGGCGCACTGCGGATCGACGGCGCGGCGGACCGCCCGATCGCGTTCAGCGCTGGCGACGTGAACCTGGTGGCGCGCGGCGACGTCAGGGCGTTCGTGCACGTGCGGCCGGATCCGGCGAAGCCGCCGCGGGCGATCAGCCTGGAATTCATCAGCGAGGAAAAGACGCGCCGGATCATCTGGGGCGACAAGGGCGCGTTTGGCGCCGAGGTGGCGAAGTCGGCGATCCACGCGGGGCCGCTGCCCGCCGCCGGCGCCTATACCCGTCTGCAGATCAACGCCTGCGAAAGCGGTGTCGCGATCGGCAAGAACTACACCGGCGTGCGGCTCGCGCAGAGCGACGGCACGGTGTGGTGGGATCGGATCGGCGCGGTGATCACGAGCCCGAGCGCGATCGACGACCCTCTGCTGTCGAAGGACGCCTGGGCGCGCACGCTGCGCACCGGCGCGCGGGCGTTCGACGCGGTGCCGATCCGCCACGACGTGAATTTCCTCATCGGCCTCTCCAGCACGCAGCAGAACGAGGAGGAGAAAAAGCGCATCGCCACCTGGCACCGCGATTACATCTACGCTCCGCTGCGGGCCGCGCTCGAGCCGCAGGTGCACGCCGCGCGCCGCCTGCTCGCAGAACAGGTCCACTACGAGATGACGTTTCCGGTCACGCTGGTGTCGGGCGAGCGCGCCGAGCCGCTGCCGGCGCACATCATGATCCGCGGCCAATATGACAAGCCGGGCGAGCGCGTGGAGGCCGGCACGCCGGCCTTTCTGCCGCCGATCGCGAAGTCCGGCGCCCGCGTGTCGCGGCTCGATTTCGCGCGCTGGCTCGTGAGCCCGCAGCATCCGCTGACCTCGCGCGTGACGGTGAACCGTTTCTGGCTGCAGCTCTTCGGTGCGGGCCTCGTGCGGACGCCGGCGGACTTCGGCGCGCAGGGCGAGCCGCCCACGCACCCGGAACTGCTCGACTGGCTGGCGAGCGAGTTCATGCGCGGAGGCTGGGACGTGAAGCAGTTCGTGCGGCTGCTCGTGACGTCGCGCGCCTACCGGCAGGATTCGCGTGCGACGCCCGCCCTGCTCGAACTCGATCCGGCCAACAAGCTTCTCGCCCGAGGCCCGCGGCTGCGGCTCGACGCCGAGGTGCTGCGCGATCAGGCGCTTGCGCTCGGCGGCCTGCTGCGTCCCGAGATGGGCGGCCCGCCCGTGCGGCCCTACCAGCCGGTGAACATCTGGGAGCCCGTCGCCTTCGGCGGCAGCAACACGAAGACCTACGTGCAAGACCACGGCGACGCGCTGTATCGGCGGAGCATCTACACGTTTTGGAAGCGCACCGCGCCGGCGCCGTCGATGTCGACCTTCGACGCCCCGTCGCGCGAGAACTTCTGTGTCGTGCGCGGCCGCTCGAACACGCCGCTGCAGGCCCTCGCGCTGATGAACGACGTGCAGCATTTCGAGGCCGCGCGCGCCTTCGCCGAGCGGCTGCTCACGCGCACGAGCAGCGAGCCGGAGCGGCTGGCGTATGCGTTTCGCTGCGCGACGGCCCGCGCGCCGACGCCGCAGGAGGCGGCGCTGCTCGCGGAATCGCTTGCGACGCATCGCGCGCGTTTCGCGAAGAACACCGAGGAGGCGGCCAAGGTGTTGACCAACGGCGAGTCGAAGCCCTCGGCGCTGCTGCCGGTCGGGGAGTTCGCGGCGTGGACGATGGTCGCGAACCTGCTGATGAACCTGGACGAAACCGTTTCGCGAAACTGAGTGCTCTCGATTTAGACAGAATGAACAGAATGGACAGAATGACGAAACACCGGCGGCTCGGACATTTTGTCCATTCTGTTCATTCTGTCTAGGAATCGACCTGGAAGATCCTGCATGAATCCCTGTCACGATTATCTGAACAATCTCACGCGCCGGCAGTTCTTCGCGGGCGCGGGGCTGGCGATGGGCGGGGTGGCGCTCAACTGGCTCGCCCCGCGGCTTGGGGCCGCGGGCGTGTCGAAGGATGCGCTCAACGCCCGCGTGCATCCGCCGATGCCGGGCTTCCCGCATTTTCCGCCGACGGCGAAGCGCATCATCTACCTGCACATGAACGGCGGGCCGTCGCAGCTCGACACGTTCGACTACAAGCCGGGCCTGCAGGAGCACTTCGACAAGGACCTGCCGGAGTCGATCCGCCAGGGGCAGCGCATCACGACGATGACGAGCGGGCAGACGCGTTTTCCCGTCGCGCCCTCGATCTTCAAATTCGCGCAGCACGGCCGGAGCGGCGCGTGGGTGAGTGAGTTGCTGCCGCACACGGCAAAGCTCGTCGACGATCTCGCCATCGTGCGCAGCGTGCACACCAACGCGATCAACCACGACCCGGCGTGCACGTTCGTGATGACCGGCAGCGAGATTCCGGGCAAGGCGAGCATCGGCTCGTGGCTCTCCTATGGCCTTGGCAGCGAGAACAACGACCTGCCGGCGTTCGTGGTGCTGACGCCGAAATTCTCGCCCAAGGTCGCGGCGCAGGCGCTGTTCACGCGCATGTGGAGCAGCGGCTTCCTGCCGACGTCGCACAACGGCGTGGCGCTGCGCGCGCAGGGCGACCCGGTGCTCTTCCTGGAGAACCCCAACGGCGTCGATGCCGGCACGCGCCGCGCGATGCTCGATTCACTCGGGAAGTTCAACCAGATGAGCCACGCGCGCTACGGCGACCCCGAGACGCTGACCCGCATCGCGCAATACGAGATGGCGTTCCGGATGCAGACGAGCGTGCCCGAGCTCACCGATTTCTCGAAGGAATCGCAGGCGACGCTGGATCTTTACGGCCCGAGCGTGAAGGAGCCGGGCTCGTTTGCCGCGAGC
>CAZENI010000196.1:0-13504 GCA_964513055.1 uncultured Opitutus sp. | reverse complement strand
CCCGGATTCAGCTTCCGCCCCCAAGGCCCGCGCCCCGCGCCGATCCGCGTGAGCAGGGAATCCAGGTTGAGATCCGCGGGGCCGATTCCGTGGATCGGCGAGAGTTTGCCGTGCAGGACGTGGTAAACACCCCGGAACGCCCCACTCCGCTCGATCGCCACCAGATCAGGGACCTGCTCCACCACGCACAGCGAACCGCGCTCGCGTTTCTCGTCGGCGCAGATCGGGCACAGCGCCCCTTCCGCCAGGTTGCCGCATCGGTCGCAGCGCCGCACCGATTTCGCCGCCTCTTCGAGGGCGGCGACCAAGGTCGCGAGCCGCTCAGGCTTCTCCACCAGCAGGTGCAGCGCGATGCGCTCCGACGAGCGGAAACCCAGACCGGGCAGTTGCTTGAGGTGCTTCTGGAGCTTCTCGAAGGCCGGAGTCATGGAAAGGCCGGATAACGAATGCCGAATTCCGAATGAAAACCATCGGCACCGTCAGACCTGCGGCATTCGGCACTCGGCATTCTTGAATCAGAACAGCCCCGGCATCTGGAACGCGCCCGTGATCTTCTGCATCTCGGCCTCGTTGTAGTCCTTCGACTGCTTCGCTGCATCCTGCACCGCCGCGAGGATCGTGTCGGACACCAGCTTGGCGTCTTCCTTCAGAAACTCCGGATCGAGCGCCAGCCCCAGAAATTTCCCGCTGCCGCTCACCTTGATCTTCACGGCGCCGCCCCCGGCGGTGACCTCGATTTCCTTGGCGTCGAGCTGCGTCTGCAGCGCCTCGATGCCGCGCTTCATCTTCTCTGCTTGTTTTACGAGTTTGCCCAGTCCGGCCATGATGAACGAGTGAGGTTGAGGGTTGAAAAACGAGAGTTGAGCGCCGCCCGACGAATCAACGCGACAACAAAGTGGCGCAGCCCTCGCGAAACGTCGGATAGCGCGGCGCCCATCCGAGCACGCTCCTGGCCTTGCCGTTCGCGATCACGCGATCCGGCGTCGCCGCCCTTCGGCCCGCCGGCGGTGCGCCGGTGAAGCGCGGCACCGGCACGCCAAGTCGCGCGGCGAGCCACGCCACGATTTCCGACTTCGGCGCCGCGCCGTCGTCCGCGAGATTGAAGACCCCGCCGGTGACCTCGCGCGGCGCACCGCCACACGCCGCGACCGCCGCAACGATATCATCGCGGTGGATCAGGTTCAGGTGCACGTCGCCGCTGCCCGACGCCTCCCCGCTCCGCACCTGATCGACGAAATGATGCCGGCCCGGCCCGTAGATCCCCGCGAGCCGCAGGATGAACCAGCGTCCGCACACCTCCGCGCCGACCGCCCGCAACACGTCCTCCGCCTCCGTCAACAATCGCGCGCGCTCGCTCGGCGTCCCCTCGTCCGTCGGCGCGGCTTCGGCGACCACCACGCCCCCGCCCTGCGGATACACCGACGTGCTGCTGGTGTAGATCAGGGTGCCGGCCGGCCCGCGTTGCCGCGCCCACGCGACGATCGAGGCCATGCCTTCCACGTAGCTCCGCCGATAACCGTCGGTGCCTCCGCCCCCCGAGCTCACGCAGTTCAGCACCAGATCCGGTCCGCCCGCGATGTGTTCGTGCCAGGCGGGGCCGGCGAGGTCCGCGACCACCGCCTCGATACCCTGCTCACGCAGCACCGCCGCGCTCGCCGGATTGCGCGTCAACGCCGTCACTTCCGCGCCGTGCGCCATCGCATCGAGCGCCACCGCGCTGCCCACGTAGCCGCAGCCAAAAATCACCAGGCGTTTGCCGGCATAGGGATTCATCGAGATCGGACCAGCCTCGGCGCAGTCGGCCGCGCACGCAAAAAATTTGTGGGCACCCGGGCGATTTAGTGGTTCCTCTGTGCCATGCCCCACGTGCTCGCGCTGCTGGCGGAGGGATTCGAGGAGATCGAGGCGGTGACGCCGATCGATTTGCTCCGACGCGCCGGTGCCACGGTCACGACCGCGGCGCTCGCGGAGGGCATCCATGTCACCGGACGCAGCGGAGTGACGCTGCATGCCGACACGACGCTCACCGCCGTCGTGGATCGCGACTTCGACTGCGTCCTCCTGCCGGGCGGCGCCGGCGTGAAACACCTGCGCGCCGACCCCCGCGTCGGGCCACTGCTTCGGCGCCACCACGCCGCCGGGCGCTGGCTCGCCGCCATCTGCGCCGCCCCGACCGTGTTGCAGGACGCCGGCCTCCTGACGGGTCGCCGTTTCACCGCCCACTTCTCGGTCGCGACCGAGTTGCCCGGCCTGCTGGAGAACGAAAGGGTGGTCACCGGCGGACGGCTCATCACGTCGCGCGGGGCCGGCACCTCGGTGGACTTTGGCCTGGTTTTGGTCGGCGCACTGTTTTCGCCTCAACTCGCCGCCGAAATCGCTCGATCTGTGTGCGCGTGAGCGACTCACACCGCCCGCGCCCGCCCGGAAACCGGCGGAATTAGGCTTCCATTACCTAGGGAGTTAACCCTATCTCTTTTCGCCAGCCCGTTCGTGCCTAGTGCCACCCTCCAGTCGCTTGCCCGGAAGTGACGGGGCGAAGCCATACCAAGCCCGACGGTTCGCAACCATCGCATGTGCGGCATCGCCGGAATCCTCGATCTCCAGACCTCTCCCCCTGACCGGGAAGCGGGCGTCGCGCGCATGTGCGCCGCGATGGTGCATCGCGGACCGGATGATGAGGGCTCGGCCTCGGTCGGTCCCGTCACGCTCGGGATGCGCCGGCTCGCGATCTTCGACCCGGCCAACGGCCGGCAGCCGATGCGCTCGCCCGACGGCCGGTTCACGCTGATCTTCAACGGCGCGATCTACAATTTCCGCACCCTGCGCGCCGACCTCGCCGGAAGCCACTGGGAATTTCGCACCCAGTGCGACACCGAGGTCCTGCTCGCGGCCTTCGTCCGCTGGGGCGCGGACTGCCTGCGCCGGCTCCGCGGCATGTTCGCGTTTGCCGTCTGGGACCAGCAGGAGCAGTCGCTCTTCCTCGCCCGCGATCCCTTCGGGATCAAGCCGCTCTACTACCGCCACGAGGGTGGCCGACTGCTGTTCGCCTCGGAACTGAACGCCCTGCTCGCCTCCGGCCTCGTGCCGGTCGGATTCGATCCGCTGGCCGTGTCCGACTACCTCGCGTGGCTCGCCGTGCCCGCGCCCCGCACGATCTATCGCGACATCTTCAGCCTGCCGCCGGGCCACAGCGCGACGCTGCGCGGCGGCCGGCTCGAACTCAGGCCCGCTTGGAGCTTCGCCACGATTCCCACCGACCAGCCCGTTTGCCGGACGCGGGCGGAGTTCATCGCCGAGCTTCGCGTCAGACTCGAAGACACGGTGCGCGCGCACGTCGTCGCGGACGTGCCCGTCGGAGCGTTCCTTTCCGGCGGTCTCGATTCGGCCGCAGTCGTGGGCCTGATGAGCCGTGCGAACCCGGGCCGACTGCGCACCTTCTCCATCGATTTTCAGGAGCCGGGTTTCTCCGAAGCCACGGCCGCGGCCGAGACGGCGCGGCACTTCGGCACGGAGCACCACGCCCGGCTGCTCGGCGGCGCCGAGGTCGCCCGCGACGTCGGCAAGATCATCCGCGCCCTCGATCAACCGACGGGTGACGGCATCAACACCTACTATGCGAGCGAGGCGGCCCGCGCCGGCGGCGTCACGGTCGCACTCTCGGGCCTAGGCGGCGACGAGCTCTTCGGCGGGTATCCGTCGTTTCGCGACACCCCGCGGCTCGCGCGCTGGCTGCGCGTGTGGCGGGCGCTGCCCTCCGTCGTGCGCGATCGCGCGATCGCCCGCCTCCAGCGCGGCGACACCCGGCGGCGCAAACTGGCCGACGTCCTCGCGCACGCGCGCTCGCTCCAGGAAGTCTGCGCGCTCCAGCGCCGCGTGTTTTCCGCCCCGGCCAGCGGCGCCCTGCTCGCGCCCGACCTCGCGGCCCACGCCGCCGCGGCCGGCCCGTTTCATCCTGCGCTCGCGTCGCTCGCCATCGACCTCGCCGGCACCCCGGCCTTCGACGCCATCAGCGCCTGGGAATTGCGCACCTACATGGCCGACGTGCTCCTGCGCGACAGCGATGTCATGAGCATGCGCCACTCGCTCGAGCTGCGCGTGCCGTTCGTCGATCGTCCGCTCGTGGAGTGGCTCTGGCGGCAGCCGGCGCGCTTCAAGACCGACCCGCGCCAGCCCAAGACCGCGCTGGCCGAGGCGCTCCGCGATGTCTTGCCACCCCGGACCGCGAGCCGCCCGAAACAGGGCTTCTCGCTGCCGTTCGATTCGTGGATGAAACGCGACCTGAAGCCGTTTCTCGACGAGACCTTTTCCGACGCCAGCCTCGGACGCAGCGGCCTGTTCAACGCGCGCGAGGCCCAGCGCCTGTGGCGCGGTTTCCTCGACCATCAGGACTCGCGCGAATGGTCCCGCGTCTGGAGCCTGGCGGTGCTGGTGGCGTTTGCGAACCGGCCGTCGCCCGCCCGGGCGGAGCGCGCCTCCGTCCCTGTGATTGCGAGCCGCCCGCCGTTCGAGCCGGCGGAAGCCGCGAGCCGGCCCGCAGCGCGCACGCTGCTGCTCGCGCCGGAGATTTTCGCCTCCGAAGGCGGCATCCCCCGCATCCTGCAGACCTATCTCCAGGCCCTGGCCGAACTCGGCGGCGCCCGTGACAGCGTGCGCCTGCTGGCCTTGAACGATCGCGCCTTTGCGCCGGCCGACCTGACCCGCTTCGGCGCCGGCCGGATCGAGCAGTCGACGGCGTGCGGCCGCAGCAAGCTTCGCTTCGTGCGCGAAGCGCTCCGCCTGAGCCGCGGCTCTGACCGCCTGATCTGCGGGCATCTGTTCCAGCTCCCGGTGGCGTGGCTCGCGCGCCGCTTCAACCCCCGGCTCCGCTACTATCTCGTCGCTCACGGCATCGAGGTCTGGCGGCCGTTCAGCCCGGCGGAGTGCCTCGCGCTGCGCGGCGCCGAGCGCATTTTCTGCGTCAGCGAATTCACCCGGCGCGAAGTGCTGCGACACTGCCCGATCCCCGAGCACCGGCTCGTCGTGCTGCACAACGCCCTCGATCCCGCGTTTCCCATCGCCGCCGGACGCCCCCTCGCCCAGTGTGCGCCCGTGATCCTGACGGTCGCCCGCCTCACCTACGCCGATCGCTACAAGGGCGTCGAGCACCTCATCGAGGCGATGCCCGCGATCCGCGCCGCGCTGCCGCAGGCGCACCTGCGCATCGTCGGCCGCGGCGACGACCGCCCGCGGCTCGAGGCCATCCGCGACCGTCTCGGCCTCGGCGACGCCGTCACCTTCGTCGGCTACGTCGACGACGACGCCCTCACCGCGGAGATCCAGGCCTGCCGGCTGTTCGCCCTGCCGAGCCGCAAGGAGGGCTTCGGCCTCGTCTTCCTCGAGGCGATGGCCAGCGGCCGGCCCTGTCTCGGCGCCAACGCCGGCGGCGTGCCCGAGGTCATCTCCGCCGACACCGGCGTGCTCGTCGAGTATGGCGACGTCGCCGGCATCGCCCGCGCCGGCATCGCCGCGCTCGAACGTCCCTGGGACGAGACCGCGATCCTCGCGCGCGCGCATCACTTCTCGTATCCGCCGTTCAAGGATCGGCTCGCCGCTCTGCTCGCTGCATGACCACGCGCCCGCCCGCCCCCGAGACGGAAATCCACATCGCGCCGACCAGCGGCTGGCGCGCCTTCGCCTGGCGCGAGATCTGGGCGTATCGCGATCTGCTGTGGCTCCTCGTGTGGCGCGATTTCGCGGCGCGTTACAAGCAGACGGTGCTCGGCCCGCTGTGGTTCATCGTGCAGCCGCTGCTCACGACCGTCGTGTTCACGATCGTGTTTGGCAAGTTCGCGGGCATCTCGACCTCGGCCACGCCACCGGTGCTCTTCTACATGTGCGGCCTCCTCGGCTGGAATTATTTCGCCCAGACCTTCCAGTCCACGTCCTCCACGCTCGTGAACAACGCCGGCATGTTCGGCAAGGTCTACTTCCCGCGCCTCGTCGTGCCGCTCGCGGCCGTGGTCTCCAACCTCGCGACCCTCGTCATCCAGGGCGCCACGTTTGCCGCCCTCTACGCCGCGTATCATCTGATTGGATTGCCGGTCGGCACCGGGATGCGCTGGGAAGTCCTGCTGCTGCCGCTCGTCGTCCTCCAGATCGCCGCGCTCGGCCTCGGCGTCGGCCTGTGGCTCGCCGCGCTCACGGCGCGCTACCGCGACTTCACCGTGCTCGCCGGTTTCCTGCTCCAGCTCTGGCTCTACGCGACGCCGGTGATCTATCCGTTGCAGGCCGTGCCCGCCGGCTGGCGCACCGCCGTCGTGCTCAACCCGATGACCATGCCCGTCGAGTGCATCAAATACGCGCTGCTCAGCGCCGGCACGCCCGACCCTGCCTCCATCGCGATCTCCGTCGGCATGACCGTGGTCTTCCTTTTCACCGGCCTCGTCGCCTTCAAGCGCGTCGAGAGCACCTTCGTCGACATCGTATGAGCCGCCCGATCATCGAGGTGACCCACCTCAGCAAGGTCTATCGCCTCGGCGAGATCGGCGCGTCGAGCCTGCGCGAGGAAATGAGCCGCCTCTGGTCGCGCAAGTCGGGCACGGACGCCGCGCAGGCCGAGCGCGAGTTCTGGGCCCTGCGCGACGTCTCGTTCACCGTGCAGCCGGGCGAAGTCGTCGGCATCATCGGCCGCAACGGCGCCGGCAAATCCACCCTGCTGAAAGTCCTCTCGCGCATCACCGAGCCCACCTCCGGCCACGCCGTGCTGCGCGGACGCGTCGCTTCGCTCCTGGAGGTCGGCACCGGCTTCCATCCGGACCTCTCCGGCCGCGACAACATCTTCCTCAACGGCGCGATCCTCGGGATGAAGCGCGCCGAGATCCGCGCCAAGCTCGACGAGATCGTCGCGTTCGCCGAGGTGGAGAAGTTCATCGACACGCCGGTGAAACGCTACTCGAGCGGCATGTATGTGCGCCTCGCCTTCGCCGTCGCCGCGCACCTCGAGCCCGAGATCCTCATCCTCGACGAGGTGCTCGCCGTGGGCGACGCGGAATTTCAGAAGAAATGCCTCGGCCGCATGAAGGACGTCGCCGCGGAGGGACGCACCGTCCTCTTCGTGAGCCACGACATGAGCAACACCACGCGCCTCTGCGACCGCGGCGTGCTGCTCGCCGGCGGGCGCGTCGAGTTTCAGGGCGACATCTCCGCGACGGTCGCACGCTACCTCGGCGACAGCATCAGCCGCGAAGGCTTCGCGCTGCTCAAGGATCACGCCAACCGCTCCGGCAGCGGCGCCGCGCAGTTCCGCTCGGTCGAACTCTTGCAGGGCGGCGCCCGCTGCACCACGCTCGCCTTCGGCCAGCCGGTCGTGCTGCGCGTCGGCGTCGAGGTCCTCAAACCCGCCGTCACCGCCAAGCTCGCCGCCATCATCTCGACGAGCGACGGCGTGCCGATCCACGGCCTCGAGAGCGCCATCGAGGGCCGGACCTGGCAGGTGGGTGCCGGACACCACGAATTCGAGATCGCCGTCGCGCAGCTCCGGCTCGTGCCGGGCTCCTACACCCTCGACCTCTGGCTCGGCGACCTGCTCAACGAGCGTCTCGACTACGTGCGCCACGTGCTGACGTTCCAGGTCGTGCAGACGCCGGAGAGCGGTCTCGCCGCGTCGCTGCATCGCAACAACGGCATCGTCTTCCTGCCCGCCGGCTGGCAGCATCGCCGCCTCGACTGACATGCAGGAATCGGAACGGCTGAAGGCTTTCTGGAACACGCGCTACGAGGAGTTCTCGCTGCGCGAATCCGGCATCAAGACGCTCACCCCGCGCTTCAGCGAGCTGCTGTATCGCTGCAAGCGCGACGCCTGGCTCCGCGGCCTCGCCGCCGCCCGCGTCGATCGCCGCCGTCCGCTCCGGCTCGTCGACGGCGGCTGCGGCCAGGGTTTCTTCGCCGGCGTCGCGCAGGAGTGCCTCGCCCAGGTCGACTACACCGGCCTCGATATTTCCGAAAAGGCGATCGAGCACCTGCGCGGCCGTTATCCGTCCTTCGCCTGGCAGGTGTGCGATCTCGCCGCCCCCGGCCTCCGGCTCGAGCCACCCTGCGACCTCGCCCAATCGATCGAGGTCCTGCACCTGATCATCGACGATGCCAACCAGCGCCAGGCGATCGCCAACCTCGCGGCCAGTCTCCGACCCGGCGGCACGCTGCTGCTGACCGACGTGCTTCCGGCACAGCGCTACCTGCCGAACGACTACATCGTCTTCCGACCGCTGAGCCACTACCAGCAACTCTTCGCCACGCTCGGCCTCACGATCGTCACCGTGTTTCCGATGTATTACTGCGTGCCCGACATGGGCGCGGGTCCCGCGCGCCTGCGCCGTTTCTGGCGCCGCGTGCCGCCCGACTGGGTGTATGCCTTCGATCGCCTCGCCCTCGCGCTCCGCCTCCCGCAATGGCGGCAGTCCCACGACAGCCGCATGAAAATGATCGTCGCCCGCAAAGCATCATGAGCGCGCCCCTCTCCGAGCCCAACGCCTGGTGGGATTTCTACGGCCGCGAATACGCGAACCGCACCTGGCGCAACTACCGCTGGCTGCTCGCCGAGTTCGTGCAGCAGGCCGAGGGCGGTCCGCTCATCGACCTCGGCTGCGGCTATGGATTCCTCACGGAATGCGCCCGGCGCTTCGGCCTGCCGGCCACCGGCCTCGAGGCCAGCGCCACCGCGCTCGCCGAGGGCCGCCGCCAGCATCCGCTCGCCGATCTGCGGCCGTGGCAGGGCGGCGAGCCCCTGCCGTTCGCGGACGCCAGCGTCGGCGGCGCGGTGATGAACGAGTTCATCGATCACATCACACTCGAACAGAACCGCGCCCTCTTCGGCGAACTCGCGCGCGTCCTCCGCCCCGGCGGTATCCTGATCGTGAAGTCGCCGTCGCGCTTCAACCGCTTCGACCACGACCAGGGCCACCTCACGTTTTTCTCGCCCTCGGAGTTCCGCGCCTTCGTCGCGTCGTTCGGCTTCGAGGTGCTGCAGCAGCCGTGGGTCGCCCAGCCGGTCTTCGGCCCTTCGCGCGCCGGCCAGTGGCTGCTGAGTCAGATCACCCGTCGTTATCGTCCCGAAAAATGGGCCGCCCGCATCGACCTCGTCGCGCGCCGGCCCCTTCCCTCCCCCTGACCATGTTGAAGATTGGCATCGTTGGCTTCGGCGGCGCCGGCATGGCGCAATACGGCCACTTCTACAGCCTCGGCTGCCCCGTCACGGCGGTCTTTGATCCCCACGCCGCCGGCCAGCAGCGCGCGCGCAATTTCTCCGGCGGCATGCTCGTCACCGGTGACTTCGATCAATTCCTCGCCGCCGATCTCGACGCCGTGTCGATCTGCTCGCCCGATCGCACGCACGCCGACTACTACGCCCGCAGCCTCCGCGCCGGCAAGCACACCATCGCGGAGAAGCCCCTCACCGACTCCCTCGACGGCTGCCGCGAGATCCTCGCCGCCATGCGCGAACGCCCCGACTGCGTCGCGGCGACGCAGCACCAGATGCGTTTTCTGCCCGTGCACCTCGAGATGCGGCGCCTGCTCCAGGCCCGGCAACTCGGCCAGCTCAGCTACCTCGAGGGTTACTACATCCACAACCTCACGCAGCGCGCGTCCCTCTACGATCGCTGGCGCTTTGAGGACAATGCCACGCCGCTCATCTACTCCGGCTGCCATTTCGTGGACCTGCTCCGCTGGCTGCTCGACGACGAGGTCGTCGAGGTCTCCGGCATGGCCAACAACCTCGCGTTTCCGGAATACCCCGAGTCCGACACCAACATCACGCTCCTGCGTTTCCGCTCCGGCGTCATCGGCAAGGTGATCACCGCGTTCGGCTTCGGCCGCCCGCAGGATCACTCCGTGCGGATCTACGGCAACGAGCGCTGCATCGAGAACAACCTCCTCTTCGCGAAGGACGGCAGCTTCTCCGTCTTCGCCCGGCCCGCCTGGCCCCCGGCGTCGGAGCGCCCGGCCGGCCTCAAGCCCCGGCTCCGTTTCTGGCGCTCGGCGATCAAGACCATGCTCCTCAGCCGCGTCGCCGAACGGCTGCTAAAGACGCGCCACCTCCTCCCGGACTACAGCGTCGCCGCGTATCCACAGCGCATGTATGAGCACCGCCACGCCGTGCGCGAATCGCTCCGCGACTTCGTCGGCGCCGTGCAGGAGCGCCGCCCGCCGCTCTGCAGCGCGCTCGACGCCGCCCGCACCGTCGCCACCTGCCTCGCCGGCGTCGAGGCCTACCGCACCGGCCGCACCGTGGCCGTCGCCGACTACTGGCTGCCGGAATTCGGCCCGACGCCCGTGCGCCGCTGACCCGCCCCGCCCTTTCCGATGTTCACCAAGCTCCGCACCACGCTCGGCCGCCTGCTGCTCGCCGCCGAAGGCAGCGCCGCCTCCGGGCGGCAGGCCGAGGAACTCGCGCACAAGACGCTGCAGATCCAGCGCGAGGCCTTCCTCCTCCAGTTGCTCGCCGATCCCCGCTACGCCGACCCGCGCCGCCTCAACCGCTTCGAGTCGCGCGTGTTTTCGCAGAGCGGCCAGGACGGCATCCTCGGCGAGATCTTCCGCCGCATCGGCACCACCAACCGCCGCTTCGTCGAGTTCGGCGTCGGCGCTGGCGGCGGCTTCGAGAACAACACGACCTACCTCCTCGGCCAGGGCTGGCAGGGCGCGTGGATGGACGCCAACCCCGCTGCCTGCACCCGCATCCGCGCCCAGGCGGGCTTCCTCCTCGAGTCGGGCCAGCTTCAGCTCCTGGAAACGCGCGTCACCGCCGCCACCATCGTCTCGCTCTTTCAGCAACTGCAGGTGCCCGCCGAGTTCGATCTGCTCAGCATCGACATCGACTCCGACGACTACTGGGTCTGGGAGCAACTGACTGCCTTCCGGCCGCGCGTCGTCGTCATCGAATACAATTCCTTCCTCCCCGCCACCGCCGACTGGGTCCTCCCCGTCGTCCCCAACCGCGCGTGGCAGGATTGCACCATCGAATTCGGTGCCAGCCTCGCCGCCTTCGATCGCCTCGGCCGCCAGCTCGGCTATCATCTGGTCGCCTGCGACACCACCGGCTCGGACGCCTTTTTCGTCCGCGCCGATTTGGTCGACGACAAGTTCGCCGGCCCCTTCACGCCGGCCGAGCACTACGAACCCATGCGCTATCACCTGATCCAACCCTGGGGCTACCGCCGCGCGCTCACGCCGACCTTCGGCCGTATCCAATAATCGAATCACCGTGCGCACCAACTATCTCGTCTTTGGCCAGCCGCTCATCGAGGACGCGGAGGTGGAGGAAGTCGTCCGCAGCCTCCGCGCCGCCTGGCTCGGCACCGGCCCCAAGGTCGCCGCCTTCGAGAAACTCGTCGCCGACTACAAGGGCGTGAAGCACGCCGTCGCCGTCAACTCCTGCACCGCCGGCCTCCATCTCAGTTGCCTCGCCGTCGGCCTCCAGCCCGGCGACGAGGTCATCACGACCGCGATGACGTTCTGCGCCACGGTCAACGCCATCGTGCACGCCGGCGCCACGCCCGTGCTCGCCGACGTCGATCCCGCGACCATGAACCTCGACCCGGCCGACGTCCGCCGGAAGCTCACGCCGCGCACGCGCGCGATTCTCCCGGTGCATTTCGCCGGCCGCGCCTGCGACATGGATGCCCTCGGCGCCATCGCCGCCGAGCACGGCCTCGCCCTGATCGAGGACTGCGCCCACGCGATCGAGACCGAGTATCGCGGCCGCCATGCCGGCACCTTCGGCCACTGCAGCGTGCTCAGCTTCTACTCGACCAAGAACATCGTGACCGGCGAGGGCGGCATGATCCTCACCGACGACGCCGCCATCGCCGCCCGCGTCAAGATGCTCGCCCTGCACGGCATGTCGCAGGACGCGTGGAAGCGATTCTCCGACGACGGCTACAAGCACTACGAGGTCGTCGAAATCGGTTTCAAATACAACATGATGGACCTGCAGGCCGCCATTGGCATGCACCAGATCAAGCGCGTCGACGCCTACTGGCAGCGCCGGCTCGCCATCTGGCAGCGTTACAACGCCGCCTTTGCCGGCCTGCCCGCGCGTCTGCCCGCCCCGCTCGATCCCGCGTCGCGCCACGCGCTCCACCTCTACACGCTGCTCCTCGACGAACAGCACGCGCCGCTCTCGCGCGATCAGTTCATCACGGCGCTGCACCGCCGCATGATCGGCACCGGCGTCCACTATCGCGCCATCCCCGAGCACCCGGTTTACCAGCAGCGCTTCGGCTGGCGCCCCGCGGACTTCCCGCACGCGCACGCCATCGGCCGCGCCACCGTCTCGCTGCCGATCTCGGCCAAGCTCACCGACGACGACGTGACCGACGTGATCGAAGCCGTGCGCGATCTCCTCGGCGCGCGCGCCTGACGCCGTTCTTCCCGCGTGAGAATCGTCCATACCCTCGAGACTTTCCTGAGCGTCACGGAGAACTGGATCTACCCGCAGATCACGGGCGTGCCCGGCACCGAGACGCGCGTGCTCTGCGGGCGCACCGCCAACCTCGACGTGTTTCCCCTCGGCGACCGCCGACTCGACATCACGCCGCCCCGCTGGGAACGCGGCACGCGCCTGCCCCGCCTCGCCAATGCCCTGCTTCGCCGCCGTCACGGCTGGGCCGAGATCGCCACCCGCGCGTGGGGCCCCGCCCTGATCCACGCGCACTTCGGCACGCACGGCTGGGAGGCCCTCGCCTGGAAACGCCGACTCGGCGTCCCGCTCGTCACCTCGTTCTACGGCTACGATGCCTGGATGACGCCCCGGCTCGATCAGGTCTGGCTCGACCACTACCGCGAACTCTTCCGCGAAGGCGACGCCTTTCTCGTCGAAGGCCCCGCCATGCGCGCGCGCCTCGCCGCCCTGGGCTGCCCGCCGGAAAAGGCGATCGTCCACCGCATCGGCGTCGATCTCACCGCCCTGCCCTTCGCGCCCCGCCCGCGCGCCGGCGCCCTGCGGGTCGCCATGATCGGCCGCTTCATCGAGAAGAAGGGCCTCGAGGACGGCCTCCGCGCCTGCGCCTCGGCGCGCGCGCGCGGCGTGGATCTCACCGTGACCATCATCGGCGATGCGCGCGCGGGAGACGCCGCGGGCCTCGAGATCAAGCGCCGCCTCCAACAACTCGCCGCCGGCCCCGAACTCGCCGGCCACGTCACCTTCACCGGCGCGCTGCCCCTCGTCGACACGCGCGCCACGCTCGCGCGCCACGACGTGTTTCTCTGTCCCAGCAAACACAGCCGCGATGGCGACGCCGAGGGCGGTTCGCCCGTCGTGCTCACCGAGGCGATGGCCGCCGGGCTCCTCTGCATCGGCACCAGCCACTGCGACATCCCCGAGGTCATCCTCTCGGGCCAGACCGGCCACTTGTGCCCGGAAGGTGACCACAACGCCCTCGTCTTCGCGCACGCCGCCGCCGCGTCCGCACCCGGCAATCCCTACGCCCCCGCCGGCCGCCGCCACATTGAAACGGCCTACACCGAC
>CAZENI010000195.1:0-13542 GCA_964513055.1 uncultured Opitutus sp. | reverse complement strand
GAGGGCGAGCTTGATGTGCGCTTACTCCATCACCTCGGTGTCGACCGGCAGCCCCGTGCGCCGGGCGCCCTCGAGCAAGATGTCGAGGGACTTCACGTCGCCTTGGAACGTGTAGGGATTGGTGCGCGGCTTCCAGACGCCGCCTCGAATCATGTGGGCGCCGGCTTCCTTCACCGCTGCGGCTGTCTCGTAGAAGTAGTTGGGGTTCTTCGGATCGATCGTGCACGCGCCGGCGATCACGAACAGCTCCTCGCCCAGCGTGACGCCGCCGATGGTGATCCGGTGGCTCGCGAGATCCGAGCGCTTGTCCATCAGTTTGAACGGCGACTGGATGCGATCGATGCGGTCGATGTAGTCCAGGCCCTCGAGCCGGTTGATCATCAACTCGTCGCGCTCGTCGCCCACGATGGCGTAAATCGTCCGCACGGCGCCGATGATCGGCTGAATCTTGCAGCCAAACTCCGTCACGATGGCCGTGACTTCGTTGAGTTGCTCAGGCGTGAGGCGGTTGGTCTTGGGCAGGATCATAGCAGGCAGGGTTCAGACAGGATGAACAAAATGGACAGAATCAGAGAGGCTCCGATCTGCCGTCCGTTTTGTCCATTCTGTTCATTCCGCCTAAAGATTCTGCTCGAACTCGGCTGGCAGCGGTGCTCGCGCGGCAAAGTGAAACTGCTTGCCGCCCCACTCGTAGTCGAAGGCGGTCTCGAGCGAATGCAGGAAGAGCCGTTTCGTGCCGGCGGCTTTCGCGAAGACCCGGTTGCGCGCGAAGTCGCCGTAGGTCTGATCGCCGACGATCGGCAGGCCGCGCTTGGCGCATTGCACGCGAAGCTGGTGGCTGCGCCCCGTGCGCGGCTCGAGTTTGATCAACGTGAGCCGCGGGTCGCCGCGCCCGGCACGTATCACCGTCATCCGGCACTCCGCCGGCACATGTCCCGCGTGTGCCGCCGTGCGGATCTGGCCGCCGCGCTTCTCCACCGCCAGGAGGTCGCGCCACAACTCCATCGGCTGGCGCGGCGCGCCGAAGACGAGCGCGTGGTAAACCTTGCGCACCTGCTTGCGCTTGAAGTGGGCGCGGATCGCGGCTGCAAGCTCGGCGGTGTCCGCGGCCAGAATCACGCCCGAGGTCGCCGAATCGAGGCGGTTCAGCAGCCAGAGCTTCCGCGGCACGGCGGCGCCCGGCGCCGTCCACTCGAAGCACTCGCCGTCCATGGTATACGGGACCGTCAGGAGCGAGCGGGGACGGTCGGCTTCGGTGTTCGGATGCGACAGCACGCCGGCGGGTTTGCTGAAGGCAGCGAGCCCGTTCGCATCGCGCGCCAGCAGGGCGACGCCCCGTCCCAGCGGCAGGCCTGCCCAGAAATCATCCGACGCCCCGCTCACTGGTAGTGAAACGTAAACGTCATCTCCTGCTGCGATCCGAGGACGGCCTTCATGTCATCGGTCCACGGGCCATACGGAGCCCGATCGGTGATGGCGCTGATGCAGGCCCGTTTTCCGGTTTCGTTGGCCGTGGATTCGACCTCCACGATCTTGGAGATCAGCCCTTGGTCGTTCATCACGAACTTCACCGAAACGCTGCTGCCGACCGCCGGGTTCGCCGACTGCTGCAGGATCAGGCGCTCCCACTGAATCTGCACTGTGTCGATCATGCGCTGCAGATAAGCGCCGTAGTTGCTCCATTTCGCGTCGATCGCGGACGGACCGACGTTCGGCGCGCTCGCCAGTTTTTCGGCCAGCACGGCCGGGCGCGTCTGCTGTTGCTGCACGATCTGCGGCCGCGGGCGCGGCTGCTTTGGATCGATCGTGAACTGCGTCGCCGTCGCGCCCTCGACGTCCCGCGCGTCCTTCGCGCCCTCGATTTTCTCGGGAATCGACCGCGCGTTCTCCAGCCGCTTGGCGATGTTGGAGCCGATGCCGTCGGTGTTTTCGCCCACCACTTTCTCGGTGCCCGCCAGCGGATTCTGCTCGGCGCGGGCGGCCTTAACGACCTGCTCCGCCTCGGGCAGGTTCATCGCGGGTGGCTGCGCCGGAATGTGCTCGATCGGCTGCGAAAGGCGCCCGCTCACGATCTGGTTGGACTCAAAGTCCTTCTTGCCCTCGGTCGCCGCCCGATCGCTCCGCCCGTCCGGAGCCGGCTTCTCCTGTGCGGCCTGCTGGTTCTGCGCCGCGAAATTCTCCGTCTTGTCCGGAGTGTTCTCCGGCGCCTCTGGATTGGTCTCCACGAACTTGAAGGGGTCCTTCGGTTTAGGCGGCGCCTTGGCGAAGGTCTCGGGAGCCAGCTCGATGTTGAACTCGCGCGCCGTGCTGTGCGGGCGCGGCGCCATCGGCGGCACATCAAAGCTGAGCAGCTTCGGTCCAAACAGCCACAGCGCCAGGTGAAAGAGCACGACCGCAGTCAGGCCGACGGTCGTGGAACGCGAATCCGGATCGTTCCAGAGGCGCGCGCAGAACCGGCGCAACGTGTTCGTTGCGGTCGGTGTGGCGAGGCTTTGACTCATGGCGGAAGGTCTGGACGCGAATGCGCCGGAAAAGTCATGGCAGCAGACCGCAGCGCGTCAAAATTTGTTTCGTCTCATCCAGCGGCAGACCGATAATGTTCGAAAGCGATCCCGTGTAGCCCGCGACAATCAGGTCGCTGTGCTCCTGGATCCCGTAGCCGCCGGCCTTGTCCAGGGTGTGCACGCGCGCGAGGTAGGCCTCGATCGTCGGCTCGTCCAGCACCTTAAACGTCACGTCGCTCGCGGCGTTGTCCTCAAGTCGCAGGCCGTCGCGCCCGCGGCGCACCGCCAGACCGGTGAACACGGTGTGCGTCCGACCCGACAGCCGGCGGAGCATCGCCCGCGCCTCGGCGGCGTCTCGCGGCTTGTTGAGCGCGTGGCCGTCGATGAAGACCGTCGTGTCTGCCCCGAGCACCACCGCGTCGGGCTGGCGCGCGGCCACCCAATCGGCCTTGAGCGCCGCATTGTGCGCCACCATCACACGAGGATCGGTCGACGACTCCTCGTGCTCCGTGACGTCCGCCACGACCACGTCGAACGCCACGCCGAGCTGCGCCAGCAACTCGCGGCGCCGGGGCGAGGCCGACGCTAGAATCAAGGAAGGGCCGGGCGGCTCGCCCGGCCGGATCGGACGAGCGGGCCGCTCGTCCCTACCCGACGCACCGTCACTCACGGCACCTGCTCCGCGAGCACGGCGCGCACGTCGCCTTTCGCGCGCGCGAGTTCCACGCGGCTCAGATTATACTGGAAGACGGCCTCGACGAGGTTGTCGTCCGCAATCGCCAGGCGGTTCTGCGCCTCCACGATTTCGCGGTTGTCCGCGACGCCCTGCTGGTAGCGCTGCTGCGCCAACCGCAGTTCCTCCTGCGCGAGGCGGAGGCTCTTTTCGGCGACGACGATCTGGGCGTTGCGCGAGCCGGCATCTTGCAGCGCGATCCGCAGTTCCGTGGAGACCTGCAACTCCAGGTTGTGCAACCTCGCCTCCTGCGCGCGTTGGCGGGACAGCGCGACGCGGCGGTTCGCGCCCGAGCGCAGGCCGTCGAAAATGGGCATGCTGAGACCGAGGCCGATCGCCCACTGCTCCTGCTTGTCGTTGTCGTCGAAGCGGGCCGACGCCACGCCGACGTTGCCCGTGAGATTGAGGGCCGGCAGCCGCTCGAAGGTCGCCGAGCGCACGTCGATCTTCGCCTGCTCGACCGCGCGTTGCTGGGCGATGAGGTCGGCACGTTTCTCGAACGCGGATTTCTCGTCGGCAAACGCCATCAGGGTCGTGTCGGCGCGCCGCACCTGGAAATCCGCGAGCCGCAGCTCGCGCCGCACCTCGACGTCGAGGAGTCGCTTGATCAACAGTTCGCTGCGCTGCACCGTCGTCACCTGTTGCAGGCGAGCCTGCTCGGCGATCGCGACCTGGGATTCGGAGCGGGTCACATCGATCTGCGTCGCCACGCCGGCGGCGAGCTGGTTGCGAGCGAGTTCGTGCAGCGCGCGCGCGCGGGCGATGTTCGAATCGAGGACGTCGAGCCGCCGGAGGTTGCGCAGGTGGGCGAAATACGCGTCGGCCACGTCGGCCATCACGTTCTGCAGGGTGAACTGGTAGTTGGCCTGCGAGACTTCCAGCGCGGCCTTGGCGCTACGGAGCGTGGAGAGGCGCTGCGGGTTCAGCAACGCGTAGCTGCCGCTGAGCAGAGCGTCGAAACGGCTGGCCGGGCGGCCCGAGGCCACCACGACCGTCGCGATGCTCACGCCCTGCGAACGCCGCTGTTGCAGGGACGCGTCGAGCAGTGGCAGCACGGAGGCGCGCTGCTGCGTGACAGCTTCGGTGGCCTGGTTCGTGGTCTCGCGGCTGAGCAGCACGGTCAGGTTGACCCGCTCGGCGGAGGCCAGCGCCTGTTCGAGCGTCAACGTCGCACCGGGATCAGCCGCCAGGGCAAGGCCGGCAGGAATCAGCGAAACCAATACCGAACGAAGCGTGGCGATGCGCATGGTGAAGGGAGAAGCAAATCGTGCGCCTGACGCTGAGCGCAAGCCCGGGTTGTAGCACGAGTGAAAGTGAAGGTGAAAGTGACAGTGCGAAAGGTAGCAAGCGACTAAGCCTCCGCGCCGCGACGTGTCTTGCACACCGTCACTTTCACTCTCACTTTCCCTCCCCTTCATGCGCATCGGTCTCGCCCAGCTCAACCCGACGGTCGGCGATCTCGCCGGCAATCGCCGCAAGATCCTCGATGCCTACGCCGCGCTCGTCGCGCAGGGGGCCGAGCTCGTCGTCTTTCCAGAACTCGTCGTCTGCGGCTATCCGCCGCGCGACCTGCTCTTCAAGCGCCGCTTCGTCCCGGATGTCGCCGAGTCGCTGGCGGAGATTTCCGCCGCGGTCGGCGCCGTGCCCGCGGTGATCGGCACCGTGGAGGCCAACCCGACCGGCCGGGGCCGACCCTTCTTCAACTCGGCGGCGTTTTGCTACCGCGGCAAGGTCGCGGCCGTCGGACGTAAATGCCTGCTGCCGACCTACGACGTCTTCGATGAGGACCGCTATTTCGAGCCCGGGACCTCGCCGACGGTCGTCGATCACGCGGGCTATCGGATCGGCCTGACGATCTGCGAGGACATCTGGACGCACCCGATGATCAGCACGCGCCGGCTCTATAGCGGTCGCGTGCCGATCGAGCAGCTCGCGGAGCAGAAGTGCGACATCATGCTCAACCTCTCGGCGAGCCCGTGGCACAGCGCCAAGGAGTCGGTCCGCCAGAACCTGGTGGTCGGCGATTCCGCGCGCGCGCTGCGCTGCCCGGTCGTCTACGTGAACTGCGTCGGCGGCAACGACGAGTTGATCTTCGACGGTCGCAGCCTGGCGTGCGACGCGCAGGGTCGCGTCCTGGCCGGCCTCGCCGCCTTCGGCGAGGATCTGCGCGTCGTGGACGTGAAGCCGAACCTCGCGACCAACGCCCCCTTCCCCGCGCCCGAGCTGCACCCGACGTTTTCTCAGGACGAGCTCAAGGACATGTTCGAGGCGCTGGTGCTCGGACTGCGCGATTACGCGCACAAGAGCGGCTTCAAACGCGCGCTGATCGCGCTGTCCGGCGGCATTGATTCGGCGGTGGTCGGCGTGATCGCGGCGGCTGCCTTCGGCCCGGAAAACGTCACCGGCGTCTCGCTGCCCTCGGCGATTTCGTCGCAGCATTCGCGCGACGACGCGCGGATCCTCGCCGAAAACCTCGGCGTGCGCTTCGAGACCATCGCGATCGCCGACGCCGTCGCCGCGTGCGAAGGCCTGCTGGCGCCGCTGTTCGCCGGCCGCCCGCGTGACGTCGCCGAGGAGAACATCCAGGCGCGGGTCCGCGGCGTGCTGATGATGGCGCTCTCGAACAAGTTTGGTTCCCTGCTGCTCACCACCGGCAACAAGAGCGAGATGGCCGTCGGCTATTGCACGCTCTACGGCGACATGTGCGGCGGCCTCGCGGTGATCAGCGATGTCTTCAAGATGCAGGTCTACGCCCTTGCCCGCTGGATCAATCGCGAGCGGGAGATCATCCCGCGTTCGACGATCGACAAGCCGCCGAGCGCCGAGCTGCGGCCGAACCAGACCGACCAGGACAGCCTGCCGCCCTACGAGGTGCTCGACGCGATCCTGAAAGGCTACGTCGAGGAGGGCCTGTCCCGCCGCGACCTCGTGGCGCAGGGCTTCGACGCCGCGGTGGTCAACGATGTGGTGCGCAAGGTCGACCTCAACGAATACAAACGAAAGCAAGCCGCCCCCGGCCTGAAGATCACCCCCCTCGCCTTCGGCGTCGGCCGCCGAATCCCCATCGTGCAGAAATACGTGAGCTGAACGCGGGAAGACAAGACCACTGATTCACACTCATGGATGGGAATGAGGAGGAATTACTGAAGGAGGAGGGCTACGCGGTGATGGGCGCCGCCTTCGAGGTCTACAATCACCTCGGCCCCGGTTTCCTCGAGGAAGTCTACCATGAGGCCATGGAGATCGAGATGACGTCCCGCGGAATCCCTTTCGTCTCCAAACCCAAACTGCAGGTCGTTTTCAAGGAGCACGTGCTTCGCAGATACTACGAAGCGGACTTCCTCTCCTATTCGGCTATCGTCGTGGAGCTAAAGGCTGTTCGCATTCTTGCGCCTGAGCACGAAGCTCAGCTCATCAACGAACTTCGCGCGACGCGTAACCGCGTTGGCTACTTGATCAACTTCGGCGCATCCCCGCGCCTGCAATGGTCACGCCGCGTCCTCTGAATTCCTCCTCATTTCCCGCTATTAGTGTTCATTAGTGGTTTCTCATTTCCGTTATGTCTTCCTCCCTCTCCGACCAACTCTTCGCCCGCGCCAAGGAACTGATCCCCGGCGGCGTCAATTCCCCCGTCCGCGCCTTCCGCTCCGTCGGTGGCGCGCCGTTCTTCGTCAAGGCCGCGCGCGGCGCCACGCTCATCACCGCGGATGACCGCGAGCTCATCGACTTCGTCTGCACCTGGGGCCCGGCCATCCACGGGCACAACCACCCGGCGATCAAGGCCGCGATCGCCGCCGCCCTCGAGCACGGCACGTCCTTCGGCACGCCCAACCCGTCCGAGGTCGAGATGGCCGAACTCATCGTCCGCTTCGTGCCCTCGATCCAGAAGGTCCGCATGTGCAACAGCGGCACCGAGGCGACCATGTCCGCCATCCGACTCGCGCGCGGCTTCACCAAACGCGACAAGATCATCAAGTTCTCCGGCTGCTATCACGGTCACTCCGACTCGCTCCTGATCAAGGCCGGCTCCGGCGCCCTCACCCACGGCAACCCCGACAGCGCCGGCGTCCCCGCCTCGTTCGCCGCCGAAACCGTCGTCCTCCCCTACAACGATCGCGCCGCCCTCGAGGCCGCGTTCGCCGCCAATCCCGGCCAGATCGCCGGCGTGATCATCGAGGCCTACTGCGGCAACGTCGGCTTCATCATGCCCGACGCCGGTTACCTCGCCTTCCTGCGCGAGATCACCGCGCGCCACGGCACCGTGCTCATCTTCGACGAAGTCATGACCGGCTTCCGCATCGCCCGCGGCGGCGTGCAGGAGCGGGAAAAAATCACACCCGATCTCACCTGCCTCGGGAAGATCATCGGCGGCGGCCTGCCGGTCGGTGCGTTCGGCGGACGCGCCGATATCATGAACCTCCTCGCGCCGCTCGGTCCGGTGTATCAGGCCGGCACGCTCAGCGGCAATCCGCTCGCCATGGCCGCGGGCATCGCGGGTCTGAAACTGCTCGAGGAACTCAATCCCTACGCGCGCCTCGACGCCCTCGGCCGCCAGCTCCGCGACACCGTGCTCGCCGCCTGCCAGGCCAAGGGCCTCGCCGTGCAGGTGCCGCAGTGCGGCTCGATGTTCAGCATCTTCTTCACCGACACCCCGGTCCGCGACTACGCAACCGCGCTGCGCGGCGATGCGAAACTCTTCGGCCGCTTCTTCCACGCCTGCCTCGACCGCGGCGTCTATCTCGCGCCCAGCGCCTACGAGGCCGGCTTCCTCAGCACCGCGCACGATGGCGCCGCCATCGCGCGGGCGTGCGACGTATTCACGGAGGCAATCCGCACGCTGTAGAATCCGCGTTGCGTCGGACCACCGCGCGGTTTTCGCCGAGGCCTCGCGCGCCGCCAGTTCGACAATTCTAAATTCTCGCAAAATCGTCCGATTGACGGATGCTGTCGCCCGTTCCCAGCCTAATGCGCCGTCTCACCTGTTTCCTCGTCGTCCTGGCCGCGTTCACCCACGCCTTCGGGGCACAACCCTCGGATGGGTCCGTGATCTCGCTGGACGAGTTGAAGCCCGGCCAGCAGGGCGAAGTATGGACGGTGTTTCAGGGCACCGAACCCGAGGCGTTTACCGTCGAGGTCACCGGCGTGCTGCGCAACGCGCTCGGCCCCGGCAAGTCGCTGATCGTTTGCCAGCTCACCGATCCGCGCGTGCAGAAGATGGGCGCCGTCGCCGGCATGAGCGGCAGCCCCCTCTATATCGACGGCAAGCTCGCGGGCGCGCTCAGTTACCAGATCCAGCGTTTCGAGACCGTGCGCCACGCCGGCTTCACCCCCGCGGCGGATCTCGCCGAAGTGCGCGACAAGTCGAACCTGCAGTCCAACGCCCTCGTCTCGACCGACCCGCGCGCCCCCGCCGATGCACCCTTTCGTCCGCTCCAGCCCGTATTCACGCTGGGCGGACTGAGCCCCGCGGTCGCGGAGCTGTTCGCGCCGCGCTTCGCCGCACTCGGACTCAGCGCCACCGCACTCGGCGGCAGCACGCAAACCGCCGCCACCCTGAATCCGCCGAGTGGCGCGGTGAAAGCCGCCGCCCTGCGTCCCGGCGGTGCCGTCTCGGTCGCGCTCGCCACCGGCGACATCACGCTTGCCGGCACCGGCACCGTCTCGCGCATCGACGGCCAGCAGGTCACCGCCTTCGGTCACCCGATGCTCTCGCTCGGCGATGTCGCACTCCCGATGTGCGCCGCCGAGATCGTCACGATTCTCCCGTCGCAGATGCAGTCGGTGAAGATCGCCAACACCGGCGCCGTCATCGGCACCATCACGCAGGACCGCCTTTCCGCCGTCTCCGGCACACTCGGCGCGGGCCCGGAGATGACGCACGTCGAAGTGACTGTGAACCCCGCCCGCGGCGCCCCGCGCACGCTGAAATTTTCCGTTGCCCGCCAGCAGCAGCTCACCCCGGTGATCGTCGCCGCCGGTGTCAGCCAGTCGATCCTCGGCTCGAACGACGCCGGCCTCGCCAAGGGATTCCGTTTGAAGAGCGATGTGAGTTTCCCCGCCTCGGCCAGGCTCGCGTTCCAGACGCTGTATTCCGGACCGCAGGGCTTCGCCCAGGGCCTCAACGAATTCGTCCAGGGCCTCGCGGCCAACCTGCAGAACCCCTACGCGAAGACCTTTCCCGATCACGTCGCCTTCACCATTGAGCCGCTGGAAACGAATCCCGCCGTGACCCTCGACATGTTCCAGCTCTCGCGCTCCAGCGCTTCCGGCGGCCAAATCGTGCAGGCGACCCTCGCGTGGCGCGACTGGCAGGGCGACGCCCACCGCGAGACCATCGACCTGCCCATCAACCCCGCGTGGACGGGCAAGCAGCTCGAGGTCATCCTCGCCCCGGGCCGCGCGCTCGATGAAATGACCGGCCGGCCCCGCGTGATCGCGGCGTCCGAGCTCCGCAGCTTCGACGCCTACCTCGCCGCCATGCGCGACGACCGCCCGACCGATGGAGTGTGCATCGCCGTCGTCGAACGCACCTCGCTCTTCAGCGATCAGACCGTCGCCACGCCCGAGACACCCGGCTCGATCGAGCGCATCGCCCGCGGGGCGGACGAGGCCCGCTTCCGCCGCCGCGACGCCCTGCTTCCGCTCTGGGAAAAGCACGTGCTCGGCGGCAAGCTGCTGAACACGATCGTGCGCCGGCCGCTGAGCGTCGTCGACTGACGGCGACCGAAAGCACCAAGCTCCAACGTCCAAGCTCCGGAGAAACCTCCAAACAGGGAGTTTCGTTGGTCCTTGGAGTTTGAAGATTCTCTGGAGCTTGGACGTTGGAGCCCGGTGCTTCTCGCCGCGTCTTGCGTTTCTCCCCGCTTCGCTTCCGTGTATTCCACGTGTTCCGTGGGCAACTCCTCCTCTTCGTCGGCCTCCTAGCTTCCGCAGCCTCGGCCCTTGCCGAACCGCTCTCGAAGAAGACCGACATCGATTTCTTCCGCGACGTCCCGAGTCGCAACCTGAAGGGCCTCGCCGCCCGCTCCGATGGCCGGCTCGTGGCCGGACCGCGGCTGGTCGATCTGGGCGCGCCGCCTCCGGCGGACTTGCTCTGGTGCCTCGAACCCGCCGGCGAACCGTCGAAGTGGCTCGTCGGCACCGGCCCCGAGGGACGCATCCTCGAGGTCGCGCTCGATGCCGCGAAAACGGCCTTCACCACGCGCGAGGTCGTCAAACTCACCGATCCGCAGGTCTTCGCGGTGCGCCGGCTGCCCGATGGCTCACTCCTCGCGGGCACCTCGCCCAAGGGCGCGCTGTATCTGATTCGCGAGGACAAGCCCGTGGCGCGGGCCGCCCTGCCGGTCGACTCGATCTTCGACCTGATCGTGCTGGATGAGAACACCGCCCTCGCCGCCACCGGCAATCCCGGACGCATCTACAAAATCGATCTCCAGAAATTCGCGACGAGCGGTATCACCGCCGACCGGATCTCGGATGTGAAGATGCTGGCGGAGCGCGGCATCACGGTTTTCGGCGAGATTCGCGACCGCAACGTCCGCCGCATCGTCCCCCTGCCCGACGGCCGCATCGCCGCGGGCTCCTCGCCCCGCGGCAACGTCTACACGTTTCCCCGCGACGGTGGCGCGCCCGTCCTGCTTCAGGAGAACCGCGACGCCGAGGTCACCGACCTCCTGCCGCAGTCGAACGGCGATCTCTACGCCACGCTCGTCTTCACCTCCACCAGTCAGGAGTCGCGCCTCACGCCGCCCGCGTCGGCCAGCAAGGCCGGCGCCAAGGACGAGCCACCGCCGCCGGCGACACCGGAGCGCTTCGCCGGCCGCAGTGCGCTGATCTGGTTTCCGGCGAATGGCTTTGCCGAGATTCTCGCCGCGCGCAGCAACACCGCCTTTTACCGCGTCGTGCGGCGCGGCGATGTCCTGCTCGTCGCCGGTGGCGAACAGGGCGAGCTGACCGGCTACGACCTGAAGGCGCGGCTCTCGCTCACGTTCGCCGGCAGCGTGTCCTCCCAGCTCAACGGCCTCCTCCCGCTGCCCCCGGCCGATCCCGCGGCTCCAGCCGACCAGTTCCTCCTGCTCCGCAACAACGCGCCCGGCCTCGCGCTGCTCGACTTCAACGCCAGCGGACCGCGCGAGGCCGAGACGCGCCGGCTCGATCTCGCGACGAATTCCCAACTGGGCGCCCTGCGCTTCAACCGCCTCCGCCACCTCGCCGACGGCCAGCTCGCGCCCGAAATCCGCACGAGCAACGGCAGCGACGAGGTCGAGGGCTGGGGGCCGTGGACCGCGCTGACCGCCGGCGGCGACGCCGGCTGGCGGACCGAGGGGCTCCGCGGCCGTTACTACAAACTGCGTCTCCGGATTGCGGAGACGCCCCCCGCGGACGCCGGCGCCCGACCGGCCGCGTTCGAGATCGATCGCGCGAGCCTCTTCGGCCTGCCCCAGAACCGGCGGCCGCAACTGCAGGAGTTTCGCGTGCTCACCGCCGGTTTCGCCGTGATTCCCGCGAACGAGCCGCCGCCGCCCGCCGTCGTCTCGCTGAGCCAGTTGCTGCAGGGCCCCAAGGAAGAGGACCGCCGCCGCAGCGCGTTTCTCGGCAGCCAGGTTGTCCCCTCCCCGGGCACGCAGGTGATTCTATGGACGCTCGCGGATGCGGACAACGACGCGCTGCTGAGCACTTTTTCGATCCGGCGCGACGGCGACACGGCGTGGACGGAGGTCGTCTCGACCACGCGCGAGAGCTACGCCCAGTTCGATACGAAGCACCTGCCCGACGGCGTCTATTTCACCCGGCTCGTCGCGACGGAGACGGCGCCGCGGCCGGTGGCGGAACGACTCACGCAGACCTTCGAGACGGACGACCTGATCGTCGACCACACGCCGCCCGAACTGCTCGAGGCCACGGCGCAGCGCACCGGCAACTCGGTCGTCGTGACCGTGCGCGGGCGCGACCGGCTGTCGCTGCTCGACGGCATCGAAGTCATTTTCAACAACAACGTCCGCGAGACCGTCGAACAGCCGGCGGACGGCGTGCGCGACGGGCGCGAGGAGACGTTTACGCTCGAGATCCCGCTCGCCCGCGTGTCGAACGCCACGTCGCTGGAAGTCACGCTCTACGACTCCGCCGGCAACGGTTCGGCGAAGCGGCTCTCCTGGTAGGACAAGATCCGCGCAGAGTCGGCGCTTCTCGCGGCGCGGTGAGTCGCGCATACTGCCGGCTCAGCCTTACCATGAAGCGCCGCACGTTTCTGAAAACCGTCAGCTCCGCCGCCGGCGGCATCGCGTTGGGTCTCCGGCCGGCTTTTGCGGATCCCGCGGATCCTTCCCGCACTTTGATTCCCCACGCCAGCGGTCTGCCGCGGCGCGTGCTCGGCCGCACGGGGCGGCCCGTCTCGATCATCGGTTATCCGGGGCTCGCCCTGTCGAAGGTCACGCAGCCCGCGGCCAACGCCGCGCTGCACGCCGCGTTCGATCAGGGCGTGAACTACTTCGACGTGGCGCCCGCGTATGGCGACGCCGAGATCAAGATGGGGCCCGCCATGGAGGGCCTGCCGCGCGACGAGATTTTTCTCGCGAGCAAGACGAAGAAGCGCGACGCCGCCGGGGCGCGCCTGGAGCTCGAGCGCTCGCTGGAGCGCCTCAAGACGGATCGCTTCGAGCTTTATCAACTGCACGTGATGTCCACGAAGGCCGACGTCACGGAAGCCTTCGGCCCGGGCGGCGCGATGGAGACGCTGGTGAAGGCGCGGGAGGAAGGCAAAGTGCGCTGGCTCGGCTTCTCTGCGCACACCAAGGAAGCCGCACTCGAGATCCTCAAGCTCCACAAGTTCGAGACGGTGATGTATCCCGTGAACTTCATCGAGCACTACACGCACCAGTTCGACCCCGAGGTGCTGGCACTCTGCAAAAAAGAGGGCGCCGCCGTGCTCGCGATCAAGCCGATCTCCGCGGGCGCCTGGAAGCGCGGCGAGGCGCGCACGCGCAACAACTGGTGGTATCGCGTGCTCGAGGAACAGGCGGAGATCGATCAGGCGATCCGCTTCGCGCTCTCGCTCGATCCCGTCGTCTCGGCGCTGCCGACGTCGTTCATCGATCTCGCGGAGAAATCGATCGCCGCGGCCAAGCGCTACCGCCCGGCCACGCCGGCCGACCTCGAGGGCCTGCGCGTGCTCGCGGAAAAATACACCCCGCTCTTCCCGCGCAACCCGTCGTGGGTGCTCGGGCCGGGGCCGCACTCCGAATACTACAACTCGGTCGCATAGCCGCGCGCCCGCTCACGCGCGCGGATGCGCCTTGGCGTAGATCT
>CAZENI010000194.1:0-13599 GCA_964513055.1 uncultured Opitutus sp. | reverse complement strand
AGGGCGTGAGGTGTGCCCGCGGGAATTACCCATGCCGTCGGTCCCTGAATTCTCAATTCGCGCCACTCTCCGCTCGTCAGTTTCCATCTCAACAACGCGACGGCCTCGTCCAAGAATGCCGACACCTGCTCGTGTTCCCGGCAGTGTTCGCCCCATTCGTTGCGCGGATGGTGGTCGTAATAAACACTGACCGCCCGCCCTTCGTAAAGGCGGCGGCGGTAACCATTGGTTGACGGAAACAGGGTAAGGGGATTGGGCACGGAACAGTCCGCGTGTCCGGTGGCCGGAAAGTCGGGCAAACGTTGGGGCGCTGCCCGCGTCGCCCGGCGCGGGGATTCGTTTCAGTCTAACGTCAAACTCGCCCCGCGTATCGGCTGCGCCCGCTATTCGTCCGGCTAAACGCGCGGTGCTGAAAAGCCCTCCGGCCGTCATTCATGCCGTGGCAGTCCGTATTCGATTGTCGCACCCTCGGAGTATCCCCGCTTGCGTTGTCGGATAGTTCAGCGAGCAGATCCATGCCCACAATTATCGCAGTTCTCCCGGCCACGCCGCGGCCGTTCTCGGTTGCGCCTATGGCTTCAAAAATCTGTCTTCGTCCTGCAGGACTTTTGACGCAAGTTTTGACGCAAATCCACACGTTCGATGAACATCAGCTATGCCCCGAGAACAGCGTATAAAACCTGCTAGACTTGCGGCCTGAGCTTGCTGAACAGCCCGATCGATCGGCTGCTTCTCGATCATGTTCGCTACTTTGGTGAGCAGTGGCAACGCACATGCTTTGGTTTTCGTCAGCCATCGCCGAAAAAATGACTATGCCGCCGTCTTCGAGGTGAAAACCAGAAGTGCTGAAAGATCCCCGGCACGGATGCCCGCGCACAACCGCCAGCGGGCGTGCAGGGACGCCACACGGACGGAGGACATGCACCAGACCGGGCGGCAATCCAACGGTATTCGCCCGTGGCAGCGTGCGATTCTCGGCGGCGGGCGCTCCGGCGCCCGCCGCCATCCTTCTTCTTCGTCAGCTCAATAGTCCAACCCGGCGCACGATGCGGGAGCGCGAGCGGCGAAAAGAGAACCTGCGGGGAATGCCGCGCGGTGGGTGAGCGTCACGCAAGCCGGTTCGGGCGCAACCCACAGGAATTGCGTCGAGTGGTGACAAGCGAAGCGACCGAGGCGCAGGTGCGCAATGGAGCTGCAACGGCCGCCAAGGGCGGCGGACCAAGGGAGACGCGAGAAAAGCGACCGCCGCGTGTGAGCCGCCGGCGCTGCGCGGCCGGTGTGGGGCGGCGTCACTGGTTCGAGGGCGGGTTGGGCGCTGGCACCGAAACCTTCTTTGCGCGCGATGCCGGTGGCCCGGTTTCGGGAGTGGCAACACTTCCGAAATTCGCTCCGGCACCGTGGGCGACCCCGGCCTCGCGCCACATCTCCGGGCCGAGCGTGGCGAGCAACCCGAACATCCGCTCCACGCGCATCGTGCTCGCGGCCGAACCGTGGCGCGCGGCGAAGGCGGCCAGCCCGCGCTCCTGCATCAATCGGTCGATCGCGAGCGCGGGAAACCCGCCGCCGGCCGAACGGCGCAGAAACGCCCCGGACGCCGGTGTGAGCATGCGCACAAAGTGAGCCCGCGCGCCGCGCCGCGCCGGCTCATCCCACCGCCAGCCGTGGCGCACGAGACGCGCGAGCAGCGCCGACTGCGCCCGGTAAACCCACGCCGGGTCCTGCGCAGCGGACATCGGGAGTGGCAGCGTCTCGAACGTCCAGCCGACTTCGCCGCGCGCCGCCTCGGCGGCAGCCACGTCGGGCAGAAGCGCGCGCGTCTCGCGTGGGCGCGCGGCGATGAAGTTGTTCAGGGCCGCGAGTTGCGCGTCGGCACCGCGGCCGAAGGCGGCGAACTCGTCGCTCCGCAAAACGCATCGAAGCGGTGGCGCTGCCGCTCGAGGTCCGAGAGGTAATCGCCATACCAGCGGTCAAAGGCGGCGAGGGCGAGCGCGGCGGCTAGCCCGACGCCGCACGCGAGGCAAAACGCGAGCCGGCGCACCCACGGCCGCTGGCCCAGCGGGACGCGGTGCGGCAGGTAGTCCGCCTTGGCGCTCCATCCGTCCGCGAGACGGCCGGAGCCCGAGCGTGGCAGGACAGAGTTCATGAGGGCGAAGGGCCGGAGCCTGCCGGCGGTGCGCGGCTGGCCTCCCGGCACGGTGCAGCGCGGCGACGCCAGACCGCGAAGGCCAGCGCGGCGGCGCCCATGAGTGCCACATAGGTGGATGGTTCGGGAACCGCGCTTGCGATGCCCGAGATCGTCAGGTCATTGATCCCAGCGATATCGCTGATTCCGATCGTTCCGCTGCCGGAGTCGTAATAGCCATAGAATCGGAATTCGACGGCGTTCGAAAGAGCCAGGAGCGCCGTCACACTGGAAAGATCCGCAGTCTGGAGTGCGCTGGTGCCGCCCAACAGGCCGCTGGAATAAAAGCTCCAGAGGGCGTCGCCGGCGGTGAAGCCGGTGGCGCTCGACAGGAGCGCGATGGTGAAGCCGGCCCCGGAGCTGCTGGAGAACGTCGCCGATACCGACGAGATGCTGAAGCTGTGGCCCGCCTTCGGCGTAAGCGTGAACGAAAGGTAGTCGTTGCCCGCGATGGCGTCGGCCAGCGTCAAAGTGTTGAAATTATCTGCCAGAAACTAGATTCCTGGATGGTAGGTAACCCCGCCGCCAACCGTGAGGGAGGCGCTGGCGAAGTGCGAAGTATCCAGCGAGGAGGCGCGAACGGATTTCTCTTGTAGAGCCCCTTTCGCGCGTCCCATGCCGCCAACTGCGCGCAGTTGGCGGCGCGCGGCGCGAGGCCCATGGCGAACAGGAACAGCAACGCGGCGAGGTGCGCCAGCGCAATGCCCCGACGACCTGCCAGGCACTGCGAGCGCACTGTGCGGGCGGCGGAAGACAGGCGATGGACGCCCTGGAGAAAACGACCGTTCAGGGTTAAATTTTTGCTCCGCATTTTCTTGGTTGTGCAAATAGTGGGGACCGAACTCACCCACGGTGCTGCCACGCGGATGGCGTCGCCGCACTGGCCCGGGCAGGTCGTTTTCTCGTTGGTGGAAGGCATTTTCAGAATCCATGCAGCGGGTGTGATGCCGCAAACATCGTCGCTGCGGCGTGCGGCGCGACTCTTCTCATCTGCAAAATACCAACCGGTGCATGGGGTAATTTCTTGGCCTGGCGATGCCGCGCCGCGCGCGCGGACGCATGAAGCCTGCCGCATCGATGCACCCACGCCGCCAGCGATGCGCGAGCCTCCACCGCACCCGCCAGGCGGTTCCTCGATGTTTCCGAGCGCCGACGCGGCATCTCCGGTGTTTTGCCCAGATGCTCGTCCAAAACCTGTAGCTCGTCATCCTTGGTTTACGGGAATTGATGCTCCAGAGATGAGTCGCCGCCACTTTGGCAGCGGAATACCCCGCCACCGCGCCAGCCCTTTTTCCCGCCGATGAAGCATAGCCTCACCCCAATTATTCTGCCTGCACCGGGCCGGGCCGCACGTCGCGCCGGGCGTATCGCGGCATCGATTGGCGGTAACGGCTACGGGTAACCGGCCGACATTTTCTCGGGGAGGTGCGCCTCTGGCTTTTGGTGGTGCGGAGACCGTCGGCAGGCGTGCTCGACGGTTAAAGCTGGAACCATCCAATGTGCGCGCCGGCCGCCTCCCCGAGATCCACTTTCGTCCAACAGGCCCAATAAAACACGACCCTCGCATGAGCGCCCGAGTGCTTACGCCCGGCGAATTCTCGCCCGGCCGGTTTGTCACGCCCCTCGAGGAAATTATCGAGGAACGCGATCGTTTCGGCCGAAACGGCCCGTCGATCGTCGAGGCGAGCCCGTTTCCCGCGCGCCCCTGGCTGGGCGTGCCGTTCAAGGTGCGCGTCGTCGATCTGCCGTTCGTCCTGCTCGAGGACGCGAACGGCCACGCCGTGACGTGCGATACGCGCCGCTTCACGTTCATGGAGCTCAAGCCGGAATTCTGGCAGGCCGCGGTCGGACAATCGAACCAGCGCGTCGCCGAGCTCACCAAAGCGCAATCGGCGTTCGTCGCCTGTCTGCGCGATCTCAGCCAGCGCGTGGGCGCGATCGAAGCGGTGACGCTCAAGCCCTCGCTTTGGTCGCGGTTCCGGGCTCGCTTCGCCGCGCGGTCTGAGGCTTGAAAAAGCGTGTGTGTTCGCGGCGACGAGCTGCGACTACGTGTTTTCCCGCCTGCGGTTCGCACCGCCGTCGATTGACGCCAGCGAGAAAACGTCGAGGGAATGGTGCCAAACCTTTTCGGTCATGAACCCACCTCTGTCGTCATCGCGTGCGCCGACGCCGGGCAGCCCCGGCGAATTGTCATGAGCGTGAACCGCACGGCACCTCGGAACATCCTGTTGGTGGAGGACAACGAGAGTGTCCGCGAAACCACCGCCGACCTCCTGAGCCTCACTGGCGCGACGGTCCATGTGGCCGCCAGCGGCCACGAGGCCAGCCGTTTCCTGGAAACGCGCGATGTCGATCTCGTGCTCACCGACCTGGCGATGAACGATGGCGACGGCAACTGGCTCGTCGCCTGGATCCGCGGGTCGGCCCGCCATCGGCACACCAAAGTGGTCATCACGTCCGCGCATGCGCAGGACGAAAGCGTCAAGGCCGGTCTCCGCGCGGGAGCCGACGGCTACCTGGTGAAACCCTTCGCGCCGGAGCGGTTCATCGAGGCGGTGCAACAGTTTCTGCAATCGGCCGAAGCGGGGGGGCGCGCGACCGGCGCATGATCCGCGGCGTCGGCACGGTCCGATCAATACCCAGCATGGAAGCCACACCCGTCACCGCCGCACCGTCCCTCGCACGCCGGCGCGCGGCGTTCGTGGTGGGTTGCGCCGTCGCGACCGCGGTCGCGGACTGGTTTGCGCCGACGATCTTCGCCGGGCACTCGCTGGTGCTCGGAATCGTGTTCTATTGGGTGGCGCTGGAGCGCGCGGGTCCGCGAGCGGCGTTGCTCCCTTTGCTGGCCACCGCAGCGACGCTCTGGCTCAAATGGTCGCAGCCTTACTCGGCCGCGCTGGTCGCGTTTGAAGGATTGGCAGTAGGCTGGGCGTGGCGCAGGCGGCTCAACCCTCTCCTCGCCGACCTGCTTTTTTGGGCGGCCGTTGGCACACCGCTCTCGTGGTTTGTTTACCGTTCGGTGTATGTCATCCCGCATCCGGCATTCGGGCACGCGCTCGTTGTGCAGGTCGTGAATGGGTTGATCGCCGTCTGGATGGCCGTCGTCGTCACGAGCTTGCTACCGCGGCGGCTGCGGTCCGAAGCGAAGCCGTCCGAGAAAATCCGCGTGTTCATTCTCAAGCGCTACATCGCGGTCGGCACGTTTCCCCTGCTCGCCGCCGTGTTGCTCGCGGGGCGATACTTCGAGACGGTCTCGCTCGACCAGACGCGGCAAAACCTCGACGCCGTCGCCCGTCGGCTTGCTGGCAACATCGGCTGGCAGATAAACCGCGCGCAACAGGTGGTGGCCGGACTCGCCGCGAGCATGTCCACGGAGACGGAGTTCTTGGCGGCTGCGCGCCGGATCGAGCGTTTGGAACGCGCGCGCGCCGGCTCGGGACCATTCGTGACGCTGCTGATGACCGACGCCCACGGCGCGGTGGTGTCCAGCACCGTGCCGGCCACACTCGCGCGCGCACCCACAGGGAGCCTCTCGGTGGCCGACCGGGAATATTTCCAGGCGCCGATGCGCACCGGCGAGCCCTACCTCTCGGACGTGTTTCGCGGGCGCGGCTTCGGACAGGATTTGCTCGTAGCCGCCAGCGCGCCGAGCATCACACTCGACGGCCGACGCCTCGGCATCGTCGAAGGCTCGATCCCGATCAACGAAATTGCCGATTTGCTGAGGCGCGGCCTGCCCGCGGCGGGCTGGCGCGGCGTGCTCACGGATCGCCGCCACCGTGTCATCGCGGCGCACGCTTGGGCGCTCGCGCCGCTCGAGCCTCTCGCCGACACGCGGGTCGGCCGCCTGATGAAAAACAGCACCGCGCCCGAGCGCTATACCGACGACCTTGCGAAGGGCCGCGAGAGCTTTTTCTCGCTCTCGGTGCCGGTTCCCGGCACCGGCTGGACGCTTACCCTCCAGCGACCCTGGGCCGACGTGCTGCGGCCGGTTACCGACATCTACCTGATTTTCGTCTCCGTGGCGCTCGTGGCGATGTTGCTCGCGGCCGCGATCACCACGTGGTCGATCACCGGATTCCTCCGCGCCGCACGGGAGCTCGCGCGGTTCGCAGGCGCGCCGCTCGAGCGCGCGCGCCAGCTGGAGCAGTCGGCCGAAGCCCTGCGCGAAGTGCCGCGCGAAATGCAGGAGATGATGCGCCAGCTCGCGGCGATGGCGGGCCGGTTGCGCGAGGAATCGGCCGGACGCGAACAGCTCGTGGCTGAGCTCGAGTCGCGGGTGCAGGCGCGCACCCGCGAACTGCAGCAGGCGCTGGTTGCCGCCCAAACCGCCGACCGCGCGAAATCGGCGTTCCTCGCGACAGTCAGCCACGAACTGCGCACCCCGCTGACCGCAATCATCAACGGCAGCGCCTTGCTCAAACGTGCCGCCAGCACCAAGAGCGAGCTGGAGGTCCGCACGTTGACGTCGATCGACAAGTCGAGCCAGGCGCTGCTCCACGTGATTTCGGACGTGCTCGACTACTCGAAACTGGAGGCGGGCGCGCTGGGGGTTTCGTGCGGGCCGTTTCGACCGGCGGCGGTGCTCGCCGAGGTGGCCGAGGTGCTCGCCCCCAGCGCCCGGCAGGCGGGGCTCGCGTTCACCACCGAATGCCAGTGCGCGCCCGAACTCGAATGGCAGGGCGACGCCGCGCGCCTCCGCCAAGTCCTGATCAACCTCGCGGGCAACGCCATCAAATTCACGCCCAGCGGCGCCGTGAGCATCGCGGCCTGCGTCGCCGAGCCGGCGGCCGACTTGCCGCTCCGCCTGTGTTTCGCGGTGCGCGACACCGGCCCCGGCATCCCGCTCGTCCAGCAGCAGGCCGTCTTCGAGCCGTTCGTGCAATTGGACGCCAGTCACACCCGCGTGCAGGCCGGCACCGGCCTGGGGCTTTCGATAAGCCGCAAGCTGGTCGAAGCGATGGGGGGCGGCCTCGGTCTTCGCAGCACTCCAGGTGAAGGCGCGACATTCGAAGTGTGGCTACCCGCGCGCAGCGCCAGCCCGCGTGAGACGAGCGCACCACGGAGCGAGGCCGGCGCGGTCCACGCGCGTGCCCGCGCAGCGGACGCACCCGATGTGGGCGGCCATTTCGCCGCAAACCGCTGAAACAGCGCCTCGCTGCCGTAGGACGCGATCCGTGCGAACCTGCGGAAAACATATAGGTGGAAACACTCAGGTCAGTGGAAAAATCAGCGACAGTAGACTGAGTTAAACTACCGATGCGGCGTTCGTATTTTTGGAGTATGCTGTGGTCGCTTCCTGAAAATCGAAAATCCACTTTGAGCCCACCGATGAATCCCACCTGTCGAATCGTTCTCGTCGATGATCATCCGCTGTTCTTGACGGTGTTCAAGGACGTGGTGATCCAGACGGGCGAGTATGAAGTGGTGGGCGTCGCGACCAACGGACAGGACGCCATCGAGCTGTGCGCGCGGACGAAGCCTGATCTCGTTTTGCTCGACATGATGCTGCCCGGAATCAGCGGATTGGAGCTGATCGGCGTATTGCGGTCCCGGGTGCCCGGGGCGACGCTCGTCGCACTCAGCGGTCTCGTCACCAAGGAGGTCATCCATTTGGCGATCTTGGCAGGCGCCAACTCCTACATTCCGAAATCGGTTTCGGTCGAAGAATTATTGGGCATTTTGCAGTCGCTGCGCAAAGGGCGGGCCGGACTCTCGATCGACGAGGCGGAAGCGCTGCGGTGGGCGGTGCGCGAGCGCCGCATACAAAAGGAGGTCTCGCCCGACGAACTGGAGGTGCTGCGCTTGTTTGCGCGGTCAGTGCCCGTCAAAGAAATCGCCGTGCAGACGCAACGAACCGAGTCAGCCGTCTACAAGATGCTGCAAAAGAACAAGCGCCGGTTCGCCCTGAAGAACAATTGGGAGCTGCTGCAATACGCGGAGCGGTTGGGCCTCGCCGGCTGCCGGGAACAATCCGCATGACAACCGCGCTGCAACGGCCAGGCGAAACGGCCGCCGTCGGCGGCAACGAAGCGGACGCGCGACGGCGCGGGCGAGCTTCCCCGGCGCGGCCGGGCCATTTCCGGCCGCTGAAACCCATTCGGCGAGCACCTCAACCCCACACCCACTATGTATGGCATGGTAAACAAGGCGATCCAAAGCATGATCCTGCACGATCACGGCGAGGACGTTTGGCTCAGAATCAAGCATCAGGCCGGTGTGACCGCGGAGGTCTTCATCGGCACAGAGCCGTATCCCGACGAAACCACCTACAAGCTGGTCGAAGCCGCCAGCGCGGTGCTGCAGCTGCCGGCGGACCGCATCCTGCACGCGTTCGGTGAGCACTGGGTGCTCGAGACCGCGACCAAAGGCTATGGCCATCTCATGCAAGCGGGCGGTAGCACGCTCGCGGATTTCCTCGTCAATCTCCCGCGGTTTCACGATCGCGTGGCGCTCATTTTTCCCAATCTCGCGCCGCCGCATTTCGCGATTTCGGACCGCACCGCGCATTCGCTCCGGCTTCACTATACGTCGCATCGGACAGGCCTGGCGCCGTTCGTGGAGGGACTGTTGAGCGGACTCGGCAAGCGGTTCAACACACCCGTGCGCGTCACCCTCGAATGCCCCCGAACGGCTGGCGGCAACACGGACATTTTTCTCGTCCAATGGTAAGCGAACCCCCAGTCCGCGACTTCACTTTCACGCCGGTCGAGTTTGCCGGGCTGTTCCCGTTTTATGTCAGCTTCACGGCGAACGGCGCGATCACGGGGCTCGGGCCGTCGCTGCGCCGACTCGCGCCCTCGGCACGGGCAGGGCAGTTGGTGGACAGCCTGTTGGAGCCGCATCGGCCGAGCGGCCCCCTCGATTTCGGCAACATGGCAAACTCGCCAGGGCTGCTTTACACCGTGCGCGAGCGACATTCGGGCATCCTGGTTCGCGGCGAATTCCGACGTATGGACGAGGAGTTGATTTTCCTCGGCTCGCCGTGGTTTTGCGACATCTCCGAGCTGACTACTCACCACCTCCGGCTGCAGGATTTCGCCACGCACGACCCGACGCTCGATCTGCTGCAGAGCCTGCAACTGCACAAAATCGCCTCCGCCGACCTGCGGGAGCTGACGCAGCGGCTCGCCACCAGCGAAGCCTGTTTGCAGGCCTTGCTCAAAGCGCTGCCCTTGGGCGTGGCCACGCTGGATGACCGCGAGCGGCTAAGCTATGCCAATCCTTGCCTGCACGGATTGCTCGATCCCGACGACCTGCTCCAGCTGGTTCGGCAGCAGGACCTCGCGCGCGACGTTTCCCGAGCGGGCGCGACCCATTCTTTCGAGGCCGAGTCGGACGCGCGCGGCAAGAAACAGCATCTGCTGATCACGGTTTTTTCAATCCCGCAGGGAAATGCGCTGCCGGCCCGCGTGGGGTTGCTGGTGCAGGACATCACCCGCGAGAAGTTCGTGGATCAGGAGCTGCGCCTCACCGCCGAACGGCGGCGCGAGTATCTGGAATTGCAGCGGGAGTTTGTTTCGATGGTCTCCCATGAATTCCGCACGCCGCTGACCGCCATCGAAGGCTCCCTTTATCTCCTGCAACGGGCGCTGCAACAGGCCGGCGCACTCGCGGAGACCGTAACCCCGCGCGTGGAAAAATGGCTGGGCCTGCAAGCCGGCGCCGTCGCCACGCTCAAGGAGTTGGTGGACCAGGTGCTCGTGCTGAACCAAATCGAGCACGAGAGCGCAAAGCGGGTGGTGAGCCCGCAGGCTCCGGCGCCGCTGATCAGCAAGCTGGTGCAGGGCTTCAACGACACGTTGCACGGCCCGCGCGTGGAATTTCGAGACGAGTTGTCCGCGGACTACACGGCGGAGTTCGACCCCGGACTGGTGCAGAAAGCCGTGGAGAATCTCATTTCGAACGGCCTGAAATATTCCTGGCCCGAGCGACCCGTGCGGGTGCGGCTGTGGCACGAGTCCGACGGCTGGACCGTCGAGGTTGCCGATCAGGGCAGGGGCATTCCCGCGGCAGACCAGGCGCGCCTCTTCAAGCCGTTTTTTCGGGCGAGCAACGTCCTGAACGTGCCCGGGACCGGCCTGGGCCTGGCCATCGTCGAGCGCACGATGCGCTTTCACGGGGGCCGCGTCGACTTCGAGAGCCAACACAACGTCGGCTCGCGCTTCGTGCTGCGCTTTCCGCACGTGCTGCCGAGCCCCGACGAAGACAAGGCCAGCCGCCACCCATTTTTGCCAATCGAACCATCATGACTATCGCTTCCCCCCATATTCTCTACGTTGAAGACGAACCGACCGTGCGTGCTGTGGGCGAAGACCTGCTCGCCTCCTTCGGCTACGCGGTCACATCCGCGGCGAACGGCGCGGAGGCGCTCACGGTGCTGGAAAAAGCGCAGCCCGACTTGATCCTGAGCGATGTGCGCATGCCGGTGGTGGACGGATTCAAGCTCCTCCAAAGTGTCCGCCAAAACCCCGCCTGGCAGGATACGCCGTTTGTCATTGTTTCCGCGAAAGCCGAGAGCACCGACGTGCGCATGGGCATGGCCCTCGGCGCCGACGACTATGTGACGAAACCCTACCGGCCCGCCGACATGGAAAAGGCGATTACCACGCGGCTCCAGCGGGCGAAGCACCTCCATCAAGTGCGCGAGCACCAGAACCGCTTTCTCACCCGCACGCTCCCGCACGAACTGCGCACGCCGCTCACCGGCGTCATGGGCTATGCGGAATTGATGGTCGAGCTGGCGGCAGAAGGATCCACGCTGTCGGTAAGCGAACTCGCAGACTACGGGCACCACCTGCAAATCTCGGCCCGCCGTATCTACAGCATCGTCGAGAACTATTTGTTTTGGGCGCGAATGGAGACCGCCCGCGAAGCGCAACGCTCCGCCGCCGGCCCGTCGCTCACGGTCGAAAGCGCCGGTGCCGGCGATCTCCTCGCCGTCGCCCGGGATGTGGCCGGCCACTATCACCGCGCGCAGGACCTGGCGGCGAGCTGCCAGTTGGCCGCGAAGCTCAAGGTCGTCACGCACGGCCTACAGTTCGTCGCGCGCCAGCTGATCGACAACGCCTTCAAGTTCTCCCTGCCGGGCCAGCCAGTCGAGGTCATCACCTATCTTCTGGAAGGCGGGTTCTGCCTGCGCGTGACCGATGGCGGGCGTGGCATGACGGCCGAACAGATTGCGCACGCCGGCCTCTTCCGGCAATTCGACCGCGAGAAATTCGAACAGCAGGGCATGGGCATGGGGTTGATGATCGCCCAGACCTTTGCCCGGCTCTCCGGCGGGAGCCTCACGCTGCAGCCCGGCGACAATAATCGCGGCATTTCCGCCTGCCTGCGCTTGCCGTGCGCGTGAAGCGACACGGCTCGCCGCCAGCCGTTACGCACACGTCAGCCGAGAAAGGTAGAATGCCTTCGAATGCATGCTTTCAGTCGAGGGCCTTAACGACGCAGCAGGCTGCCAACACCGGCACGCCCAAGAACGCGAACGGCCCCCAGAAACGAACGCGCCTTCTCCAATGCTTCCTTCGCACGTCGAAGACTGGGCCATTGGGGCGCGTGGACTCGGCTAAGGAGTCGTCAATTGAGTTAAAGGCCTCAACACATCCTGCCAATCTACGGAGACGAGAATTAAGGCGATACCGGTGATCAGCAGGCCGCCGCAGAACACGGCTAAGCACAAGTTTTGAAGCGCGTGCCACTGGTCGCGCGATCGCGCACGAGTGGATTTTCGACGGCGCCGAGCTCGCGGAAGTTTGGCATCGTATCCTGGATGAGTTTGGAATGAGTCTTCGAACTGGCCGGGAGCAGGAATCATGACTTTTAGGTGCCAGGGCGGAAGCTTGGAGCAGGACTCGAAGCTACATCGGAATTGTTCGTATTAGTTGCCGGGGCAAATGCCGCGGTAATCACGCCGACGAAATTGTCGGCCGTCACGAGATCGTCGTCGGGTTCCGTGTTGTTGACGCCGATGGCCAACCAGCCGCCGGGCAAATCGTCGACGAGCATGTGCGCCACGTAGAAGCCGCGGCGGTTGCGATAGACCACGGGCATCCCGGTCTTGAGCGTTCTAAAACTGCACTCATGCACCACCACCGCGGTGTTACTCGGATACATCGGCTCCATCGACCGGCCCGAGCCAAACAGCACGAAGGAGTTGGCGTGCTGCTCCGCGTGGGCTTCGGCCATCGCGAATTGTTTACCGCGCGGCACCCATCTTGGCACCGGAGCTTCGCGCGCGAGCAGCGCCATGTTCTTCGCCGGCGTGTAGTGCGCGCAACCGACAAGCAGCATGACCGCCACGCCCGCCAGCATACCCTTGAGGGCGACACGGGCGGCGCGGCGATGATCGCCGGTGCCTTGAGACCATGATCCAGAAATCACGGCCACTGTATTGGGTTCCTCGGGTAACCACGGGCGACGATTCCAGCCTCCAGCGTTTGCGCGCTGCGTAGGTAGTTCACCCGAGTCGCAAGCGTGATGGAATCGAACTGAATCGAAACCATCCGGTCGGACCAACCCACTGGAGGCTCTCCTGAAGCGCGTTCGGCCGCTGGCTCGAGAGTCGCCTCCAGGTGTCGCAGCCGCTCCGCGAGCTGCGCCACGGAGTCCGTCCCCGGAAATTTCGCTCCCCAGCTCCCGCTAAACCGCGGATTGTTCGCCCACCAATCGATGCCGGTTTCCGGCGCCTAGTCCACGGAGCACACGAACCGCCGGGATCCGCACCGGCAACAATGCGCTGTCGACGATCATGTTCTCGACGTCGCCGGCGATGACGACGCCCTTGCCCAAAATCCGCTCCAGCAAATCAGCCAGGGTGGTGCCGTTGTTGGAGTGTTCGATGCCTCGCTGCACTGTCATGGTGTCGTCGTTCAAACGAGTTTGCCCAGCGAACCGATGGGGCGGTCGTTTGTCGCTCTCCGGCGGAGGGAGGCCGTAGGCCGACCGCAGCCGGAGAGCGAGAGGGTTGGGCGGCGTGATGCACGGGACTGCGGAAGCCGACCCTTTGCCGTGCGCTCGCTCGGTGTTATCCCGACCACCCTACGGTGGCTGAGGCCAGAATTTTTCCGACTCTCGCCCTCGCCCCGATTCAGGCTGACGTCGTTTTGCCAGTCTGCGTTCGTCGCCGTCAAAACTGATGCATCAATTCACCAGACGCAGCGAATTGGTTTTACCATCAACGATCACGCGACCGATCCCGGACCCGCACGCAAACAGCCCCCGCACCACTGCATCCTGCAATTGGCGCTCCACGGTTTGCCGGAGCGGACGGGCGCCGAGCTGTGGATGAAATCCCTCCCTCAGCAGAAATTCCATCGCCTCGGGCGTCACCGCCAGTTCGAAGCCACCCGCGCGCAACCGAGCGGTCTCCCGGGCGATTTCCAATTCGCAGATTTCCCGCTGCACGTCCGGGGTCA
>CAZENI010000193.1:0-13638 GCA_964513055.1 uncultured Opitutus sp. | reverse complement strand
GCCGCGGGCAATCTCCTGCTGCCGGCCCAGCACGTGATCGCCGCGCCGGGGACGCGCGAACAGTTTCACTGCCTGCCCATCCTCAGCCTGCACGCCGAGTTCGAGCGCACCCGCAACCCGCCCGAGTTCGCCAACCCCGCCACCTACGTGCGCCGTTCGATGGATCACCTCCAGCGCGGCGCCCAGGACCGCGCGCTCGCCGCCGCCGAGATCGCGCTGCGCTTCGATCCGGGCTCGCCCAAGGCCCTCGCGAATCGCGGCATCCTCCTCTTCGTCGCCGGCCGCCACGCCGAAGGCCTCGCCGCCCTCGACCGCGCCCTGGAAACGGCCCCGGAGCTCTTCGACGCGCGCATCCAGCGTGCGGCGTTTCGCCAGCAAACGGGCGATCGCGCCGGCGCACTCGACGACGTCCGGCTCGCCCTGCGGACCATGCCGCCCGACTGGCCTCGCCGCCAGGAGGCCGAGGTCTTCGAACGCGCCCTCGCCCAGCCAGCGAGCCGGTAGCAGCGCGCTCGCGCCGTCTCCGCCTCCGTGCCGATTCGGCCGTGGCCCGTCAGGCCGCTTGATTTTTTGCCCAACCTGCTAAACTAGCGGGCTCTTTCCCTTTCGCTCCGCTCTCATCATTTCACACCGACCCATGTCCACCGCCACTCCGCAAAAATTCGAGTTCCAGGCCGAGATCAAGCAACTGCTCGATATCGTCATCCACTCGCTCTACACGGAGAAGGAAATCTTCGTCCGTGAACTCGTCTCCAACGCCTCCGACGCGCTGGAAAAACTGCGCCACACGCAGCTCACCGAAAAGGAAATCGCCGACGACAAGCTCCAACTCGAGATCAACGTCACGACCGACGACAAGGCGAAGACGATCACGATCCAGGACTTCGGCATCGGCATGACGCGCGAGGAACTCGTCGAGAACCTCGGCACCATCGCGCACTCCGGCTCCAAGGCCTTCCTCAAGGCCCTCGGCGAGGGCGCGCAGAAGAACGCCAACCTCATCGGCCAGTTCGGCGTCGGCTTCTACTCCGCGTTCATGGTCGCCAAGTCCGTGAAGGTCTACACCCGCTCGTGGCGCCCCGACTCGCCCGGCTTTCTCTGGGAGAGCGACGGCTCCGGCAGCTACTCGATCGAGGAGGCCGCCGACCAGCAGCGCGGCGCCAAAATCGTCATCGAGCTCAAGGACGACTGCGCCGACTTCGCCCAGGACTCCAAGGTGAAGGAAATCCTCGAGCGCTACAGCGCGTTCGTCTCGTTCCCGATCAACCTCAACGCCAAGCGCGTCAACACCGTCCAGGCCCTGTGGCTCCGCAGCAAGAACGAGATCAAGGACGAGGAATACACCGAGTTCTACAAGTTCGTCGGCCACGCCTTCGACGAGCCCCGCCTCCGCCTCCACTTCAGCGCCGACGCCCCGCTCGCAATCAACGCCCTCCTCTTCGTCCCGAAGGAGAACACCGAGAAACTCGGCTTCTCCCGCCTCGAGCCCGCTGTCTCGCTCTACTGCCGCAAGGTCATGATCGACCAGAAGCCCAAGGACATCCTGCCCGAGTGGCTGCGTTTCCTGAAGGGCGTCGTCGATAGCGAGGACCTCCCGCTCAACATCTCGCGCGAGACGATGCAGGACCGCTCGCTGATCGAGAAGCTGAACAAGGTCATCACGAAACGCTTCCTCAAGTTCCTCGAGGAGGAGGCCAAGAACCGGCCCGAGGCCTACGACGAGTTTTTCAAGGAGTTCGGCCACTTCGTCAAAGAGGGCGCCGCGCTCGACTTCACCCACAAGGAGCAGCTCACGAAACTGCTGCGCTTCGAGTCCTCGCGCACCGAGAAGGGCAAGACCACCTCGCTCGCCGACTACGTCTCGCGCTTCGGCACCGACCAGAAGGAGATCTATTACCTCATGGGCCCGAACCGCGCCTCGATCGAGGCCGGCCCGTATCTCGAAGGCTTCAAGGCCCGCAATCTCGAGGTCCTCTACTGCTTCGAGCCCGTCGACGAATACGTCATGAGCAACGCGCGGGAATTCGACGGCAAGAAGATCACCGCCGCCGATCACGCCGACGTGAAGCTCGCCGACCTCCCCAAGCCCGAGGGCGCGCTCAGCGACGACGACGTCAAGACCCTCACCGCCTGGCTCAAGGAAACGCTCGGCGAACGCGTCGCCGAGGTGAAGGCCTCCGACCGCCTCGTCGACTCGCCCGTGCTCGCCCTCAACGCCGACAAGTTCATGTCGCCCCACATGCGCCGCATGATGAAGGCCATGAACCGCGACGGCGGCGACTCCCCCGTGCGCGTGAACCTCGAGATCAATCCGCGCCACGCCGTCATCAAGCGCCTCTTCGAAACGCACACCGCCAACGCCGAACGCGCCAAGCTCGTCGCCGAGCAGTTGCTCGACAACGCCCTGATCGGCGCCGGCCTGCTCGACGACACGACCGCGATGGTGGCCCGGCTGAATAAGTTGCTGGAAACCGTCTGATCATCAGGCGCTAAGAACCAAGTATGGCAGACTAGCCATACTATTTCCTTGCGGTATGGCATAATAGCCATACCGTGCGGTCATCATGAAAATGACCATGCACATCGACGAGGAAGTCCTGGCCCGGGTCATGGCCGTCACCGGTGCCAAGACCAAGACCGCGGCGGTCGAGACCGCGCTCAACGAGATGGCCCGCCGGCACAAGATGAAGGAGCTTTTCAGCGCCGGCCTTGGGCTCACCCCGGATGAGCTGGCCAACGTGTTCGACCCGGCGTCTCACCCGGACTCGATCGGCGTGCCGATGGTGGCGGAGGACAAACCAGCTCCTTATGGCGGAAGCGATCTTGGCCGATAGTAATTTCTACATCGACGCGTGGCGGAGCCGCACGGATCCGTTCGAGCGCTTCGCCTCGCTGCTGCCGGCCGATTACGAGTTCGCCACCTGCGGCATGGTCATGCTCGAGGTCTGCCGCGGCGTGCGCGATCCCCACGTGCTGCGCCGCGTGCGCGAGCGTTTCTCGGTGATGATCTTCATCCCGATGACCAACCAGATCTGGGAGCGCGCCACGCACCTCGCGTGGTCGCTCGATCGCCAGGGTCGCGTCCTTCCCGCCACCGATCTCGTGATCGCGGCCTGTGCCTTGCAGGCGGGTGCGGTGGTGCTCACGGCCGACGCGCATTTTCAGGCCATCCCCGGGCTGCGCGTGATTTCGAGCCTGCCGTAAACCGCCCGCGCCATTTCCGTTCCCGCCCGGACGGCCGTCATGCTCCCGCCACCGGGCGCTGCACGCTCGCGACGGTCCGGCAGAGTTTCTCGATGTCGAACGGCTTCTCGAGCGCCACGGTGTGCGCCGAGTTCGCAAAGGCCGCGAGCGATTCCTTCTGCCCATAGCCGCTGACCAGCACGGCAGGCAGGTCCGGCCGCGTGATGCGCATCTGGCGCAACGCCTCCGCCCCGCCCATGCGCGGCATCGTCATGTCCATCACCACGCAATCGATCGCCTCGGGGTCGCGCCGGAAAAATTCGACGGCCTCCATGCCGTCGCATGCCGCTTCGACCACGTAACCGTTCCGCCGCAGCGCAAACACCGCGACCGTGCGCACGCATTCCTCGTCGTCGACGACGAGCAAGCGCCCGCGGGTGCCCGGGGGCGACCCGCCGCCGGGCCGTGCGACCGGTGCCATCGGCGCGACCGGCGCGGCCGGCTGGATCGCGGGCAACGCCACGCGAAACGTGGAGCCGCGGCCGGGCGCGGTCACGACGTTGAGCGCGCCGCCATGGGCGCGGACGATGCCCAGCACGGCGCAGAGCCCGAGACCGCGTCCGTCGAATTTCGTGGTGAAGAACGGCTCAAAAATCCGCGGCACGATCTCGGGTTTCATGCCCGAGCCGGAGTCGGTCACCTCGATCACGACAAACCGGCCTGGCGCCGCCTCACCCGCAAAGGTCATCGCGGCAATCTCAGCCGCGGTGAACGACGCCATCTCGGTCGCGAGCCGCAGCCGGCGCGGGCCGGCCCCGAGCGCCTCCGCGCCGTTGATCACGAGGTTCATCACCACCTGCCGGAGCCGCGTCGGATCACCCTTCACGCCCGGACTGGCCGGCGTGAGATCGATCTGGAACTCCACGTCGCGCGGCACCGACGCATGCACCAGCCCGTCGATCTCGCGGACGAGTTGGTTGAGGTCGACCTCTCGCACCGCGATCCGGCCCTTCCCGGCGTAGGCCAGCATCTGCTCGCAGAGCTCGGCCGCGCGGCGCCCGCACTGCTCGATCTCCTTCAGGTGCGCGTCGATTTCCGCCGGCGATCCGCCGAGCCGGGCGAGCGCGGCGCGGCCGACCACCCCCGTGAGGATGTTGTTGAAATCGTGCGCGATGCCGCCGGCCAGCACCCCGAGGCTCTCCAGGCGCTGCGACTGCTCCAGCGTGCGCTCCAGTTTCCGACGCTCCTCGTCGGCCCGCGCCTGCGCCGCCGCGCTCTGCTCGAGCTGCTCCAGCGCGCGGCTGAGCTTCGCGGTCCGCTCGGCGACGAGCGCGGCCAGATCCGCCTCGCGGGCGCGGGCCAGTTGCTGCAACGCCCGTTTCTGCGCCAGCGCCGCCGCCATCTGCAGCACCTCGATGTTCTCGAAGGGCTTCTTGAGCAGGATCCATCGTTCCGGTGCGCCGAGCCGCGCCGCCATGTCGGACCACGAATAGTCGGAGTAGGCGCTGCAGATCACGATCGAGAGGTCGGGGTCGATCTCCCAGAGCCGCCGGGCGGTCTCCACCCCGTCGATACCGGGCGGCATCCGGATGTCGACGAACGCGAGCGCAAACGGCCGTCCGGCCTCGATCGCCGCGCGCGCCAGCGCCACCGCCTCCTCGCCCTGCGCCGCCATCGTGAGATCGAACGCCGGGCCCGCGGCCGGCTCCGCGCCGAACAGCAGCGCTTCCGCCGACGCGAGCGCCCGGTCGTCCGGCGCGCCCGCCAGGATCTTGCGGAAATCGTCATGGATCGACGTGTTGTCATCCACGATCAGGAGCCGGTGGCGCGAGGCGGTCATGACGCGGAGGGTTGCCCGGGCAGCTCGAGAACGAAGACGGCGCCGCGGCCCAGGCCCTCGCTCTGCGCGGCGAGGCTGCCGCCGAGCTGCTGCGCGGCCAGCGCCCCGCTGTGGAGTCCGAAGCCGTGCCCGTCGTGCCGGGTGGTGAAACCGTGCTGGAAGATGCGGGTGAGATTCTCGGCCGCGATGCCGACGCCGTTGTCCGACACGCGCACCTGCACGGTCCCCACCGGCGTGCGCGCGAGCGCGAGTTCAAGTCGCCGGCGCGACGCGGGCGGTCCCGCCTTGAGGGCGTCCTTCGCGTTCGTCACCAGGTTCACCACGATCTGCATCACCCGGTGCTTGTCGACGGGGAAGGCCGGCACGTCGTCGTAGTGGCGCACCACCTCGATCGTGTGCCGCGCGAGGGAGTCCGCGTTCAACGCGACCGCATCGTCCACGATCGCCGCCAGCGGCACTTTCTCGAGCACGCCCACGCTCCGGGCGTAGCCCTGCTGGCGCGTCACGATCTCCTTGATGTGATCGACATGGCGCCGGAGTGACTCGAGTTCGGCCATGATGCCGGCGCGGTCGCGTTCCAGGTGGCGGCCGAGGTCGCGGAGGTAGTCCGGCACGACGCGGCCCTTCACGTTCTCGGTGAAGAACGGACCGAGCTGCGCGCGGTTCTCGTCGAGCAGCGATGCCACCCGCTCCAGGTGCTGCACGCGCAGGCCGTGCACGCGTTCCAGCGAAAGCGTGGACGAGACGATCACGCTGTTGAGCACGTTGCCGACATTGTGCAGCACGCTCGTCGCGACCTCCGCCTGGCCGGCCCGGCGCGAGGCTTCCACCAGTTCGCGGTGCGTGCGCGCGAGCTCCTCCTGCGCCGCCCGGCGCTGCGTGAAATCCTGCACCGCGCCGATCATCCGCAGCGGCTGCCCACGCTCGTCGCGCAGCACGTAGCCGCGATCGAAGACGTTCGCATAGGTCCCGTCCGCACGCCGGAACCGGTATTCGCCGGACCACAGGTGGCCCGCCCCGTCGATCACCGCGCGCACGCTGCCGAGCACGCCGCCGGCATCGTCCGGATGAATCCGGCCCGTCCACGACTCCATCGTCCAGTTCTCCGCCGGCGCATGGCCGAAGACCGCGCGCAGGTTTTCGTTCCACCACATCGTGCCGCGGACCAGATCCCAGTCGCGGATCACCTCCGTCGTGGCGCGGGACACGAGTTCGAAGCGGCGGTTGCTCTCGGTCAGCGCCGCCTCGGAGCGCCGGCGCTCGGCGACCTCGTCGCGCAACTCGTGCGTCCGCTGCTCCACACGCAGCTCGAGCGTCTCGCGCGCCGCCTTCAGCTCGGCATCGCGCGCCTGGATCTGCGCCAGCATCTCGTTGAAGGCGTCGATCAAACGCCCGAGCTCGTCGTCGGCCTCCTTCGCCGCGCGCACCGAATAGTCCTTCTCGCCCGCCACGGTCCCGGCGACGGCCGAGAGATGCAGGATCGGGCGCGTGATGAGCGGGTGCAGCCGGCGCGCCAGCAGCCACGCGACCAACAGCGACACGAGCAGCACCGGCGCCGCGATCAGCACGTAGCGGAACAGGCGCGCATCGATCTCCGCCAAGTCGGACACGAGGTAGATTGTGCCGGCCTGCTCGTCGGCCAGCTTGATGCTCCGAAACAGCTCGAGCGACGCCTGGCCGAACCGGTGCCCTTCCGGCGCCGCCGTGGCCGGGATCACCGGCACCGCCGCGGAATTCGCGGCCCGATACGTCGCGAACACCTCGCCGCGCTGATCGTAGATGGCGGCCGCCAGCATGTGCGGGTCCGTCGCGAGCGAGCGGAGCGTCTGCGCGGCCGAGGCCGGATCGCGAAACGACAGCGCCGCCGAGGAATTGTCGGCGAGGATCTGCGCGGTGCGGCCGAGCTGCTCCACCAGCGTGCGGCGGAAGACCACCACTTCGTAGGTCGTGAAGGCCGTGCCCGCGATCAGGAGCGCCGCGCCGCTCGCAATCATCGTGATGAGCGTGAGCCGCAGGCCGACCGGGAGTTGGGAGAACGCACGCATCATGGTTCGCGCAGGATGCTCTTCGCCAGTTTCTGCAACTGGGCGCTCACGCGCAACTGCGCCCGCTCCGCCGCCGCCATGTTGATCGCGAAACGCACCTTGTCATCCCGCTCGAACAGAAACGCGATTGTGCCGCCGAGCCGCAACTGCCGCTCCGAGTTTCCCACGATCAGGACGGCGCGGCCGGCCACCCGCTGGACGAGCTCGCGCAGCACCGCATCGTCGGCGGCCACGAAAATCAACTGCCCCCCGGCCGCCTCCGCCGCGGTGCGGCACGGGCGCACCTCGATGGGGCGTCCGCCAATCCGGCGGCCGTGCACCGCGCGCTCCAGTTCGGCCGCGAGCGGGGCCTCGCCCAGCACGCAGAACACGAAGGCGCTGTCCGCCCGCGCAAACGCTTCGGCCGGCCAGTCGATGAATTTGGTGAAGTTGAAGAGGAACGCCGCCTTGATCTCACGCTCCTTCGGTGCCGGCTTCCCGTCGGGAGGATCCGCCGCCAGCGCTCCGATCCCGGGGCCGGCACCAAGGACCAGCGCGAGCCAGACGGCAAACCACCGGCCGGTCAGCCGCGGGCGGCGGCCGTCAGGGGGCGGTGGCAGACAAGTCATGGACGGAAAAAGATCGACGGGCGGCTGGAGTGGGTTGAGGCAGACTGAGGCTAGAATTTCCGGGTGATCTTCAACCGCAGGATGCGGCCCGGTTGGGCGATCTCATCCTGCACGTGATCCTCCGCGCCGGGCAGGCGATGGCGGTTGTTGAACAGGTTCGAGGCCGTCAGCGAAATCTCGCACGACGGCAGCAGCCGGGTGCTGCTGAGGTGGAGATTGGCCACCAGCGCATCCTCCGAGGTCGCTCCGGAAAGTGTCCGCACGCGGGACTGATACTGGCACTCCGCGCCGACCGACCAGCCCCGCGCCGCCGGCGCCCAGCCGAGATTCAACTTCGCCAGAGCCCGCGGCGAACTGCTCAGGTCCACGTCCGTGGCCTGGTCGAGCGCGCGCTGGACGGCATAGGAGGCGCGGGCCAGCCAGCCTGCGGGGTGCTTGGCCTCGAACTCCACCTCGGCGCCCCGCGCGTGGGTCGCATTCGCATTCTGGAAATACAACTCGCCCGCCGCCGTCACCGTCTGGCTGATCAAGGCGCCGACGTCGTAGTGATAGACCGACACCGACGTGCGGTAGACCGGGCCCCAGTAGTGTTCGTAGATCAGTTCCTGCGTGCGAATCCGCTCGGGCTGCAGCATCGGTTCGGACTGCTGCGCATCATAGTAGAAGCGCTCGTAGGCATTCGGAGCCCGGAATGCATCGCCGTAAAGCAGCTTGAGCGTCGAAGCGGGCGTCGGATTGTAGATCAACGCCAGCCGGGGATTGAGCGTGCCCCCGAAGCTGCCGAAATAGCGGTCGTAGCGCAGGCCGGCCGAGAGCAGCCACTCCTTTCGCGGCGTGAATTCCCACTGCCCGAAGACGCCCAGATTCCGGCTGTGCCGCCGATCCTCGAAGAACGGCACGCCGGTCACGGCGTTGAACTGGTATTCCCGCAGGCTCTGCCGGAACTCCGTGCCGAGGATCAGCGAGTGCTGCGCCGCCAGCCGCGTATCGAACTGCCACTCGGTCCCGATCCACTCGCCAATCGCACCATCGCGCTCGATCACCACGTCCGGCGCTCCGCCCGGCACCGCGTAGTCATAGGGATACCGGCCGTCGTAGCGATACTGGTCGTAGAACACGCGGCCGAGCAGCCGGTGATCCGCGACCGCCCGATCGAGCTTCGCGTCGACGTAGCCCCGCCGCTCCACCGTCTGCTCGCGCCCGTCGTTGAACAACGTGCCATAGGAGGCCGTCGGGACATCCTTCAGCCGGCGGCTGACGAACGCGGAGAACGTGAGGTCGCGGTAGCTGAGCGCAGAATAAAGATGCGCGGACTCCTCGCGATCGGCATTCGCCGCGATCCCGTCGTTGGCCGCGCCCGGCGTCGCGGAACGGCGCGGATCGAACTCGGGAAAATACAGCCGCTGCTCGCCGTCGCTCGCGAAATACGAGCCGGAGATCTGCCACTCGAGCCGGTTGCGGAACGCCTGGTGCCACGCGAAGCGACCTTCGGTGCTGCCCAGCGTGCCGACATCGACGGAGAACTGCGCCTCGCGCTTCGTCACGAGGTTGATCACGCCGAAGAACGCGCTGCTCCCATAGAGCGAGGAGCTGGGCCCGCGGATCACCTCGACCCGCTCGATCGCATCGAGCGCCACCATGCTCTCCCGTCCGACGTAGGCGCCGTCGTAGACGTTGTCGTTCATCCGGTGCCCGTCGATCAGCACCAGCATGCGCGTGTTGTAGTCGCCCGGCCGCTGGAAGCCGCGCGTGCCGAGGTAGGTGTAGTTGCGATCATCGGACGCATAGAAGCCGCGCACGCTGCGCAGCAGATCGGCGAGCGTGCGCCAGCCGAACTGCCGGATGTCGTCCGCCGTGACGATGGAGACGGCGGACGGCGCCTGGGTCACTTTCTGGACCTGGCGCGACGCCCCGTAGACGCGCTCGACCTTGAGGTCCATGAGCTGCTCGAGTGACAAATCTGAATACGCCGTCGCGGCCGCGGGCGCCACGGGCGCTGGCGTGGCCGCGATCGACGCGGCCGCGCCCGCCAGCGCCAGCACGACGCCGACCACGACGCCGCCCTGCCACTGCGGCAGCGCGACCGGGCCGACACTTTTACGGAGCGTTCGGTTCATGTAGATGGGGTTTGCCACCGCCTCCGCCGCGACGAAGGCGTCCCGGCGGAAACGGACCGGTCACAGCGCCGGGAACTGCACGGTGAAGAGTCGTGCGCGGCGCCCTGACCGTCGACAAACTAGACAGACTATCGACGCGATCACGGTCTAATTCACGCGGGATACTACGCAGAAGCGCCCTCGCCGGATCCGCCACCGCCCACTAGATACGTTCAGGCCTGTTTTCCCGCCACGAGCCGACTGCAGCACGGGCGGGAAACACGGTTGTTCCCGGCCGACCGGACCGCCTGAATCGGACAACGCCCTTCCCTCCATGGAATTTCAACACCTGTCCGACCGCGCCCTCGAAATCCGTGAACGATTCGCCGCCCGCGAGCGGGCCCGCGGCGGGCGCGAGTGGACCCGGGAGGAACTCATGCAGGGCTTTGTCGTCGACGTCGGCGATCTGATGAAACTCGTCATGGCGAAGAGCGGCGCGCGGACGGTCACCGACGTCGACTCCAAGCTGGCGCACGAGCTCTCCGACTGCCTCTGGAGCGTGCTCGTGCTCGCCCGGCTCTACGGGATCGACCTCGAGCGGGAATTCCTCCGCACGATGGAGGAGTTGGAAGCCAGGCTGACCCCGCCCTGATCTCGCCGCGGGCCACCCGGCGCGCAGGGCCCCGCTGGCCGCTGAACGATATGAGCATACCAGGGACTTGAAGTTCTCGCCGGTTGCAGCGTCCATGGCTCACCCCGCCCCGATGCCGAAACCGGTCGTCTTTCCGTTCCTTGCCCTCAGCCTCGGCACGCTCGCGTGCGCGGCCGATGCCCTCGCCGCGACCGACTCCGCCCTCGAGCAAAGTTTCCGGAGCACGGTCCATCCGTTGATCGACACCTACTGCGTCTCGTGCCACGGCCGCGAGAAGCCGGAGGCGGAACTGGACCTCAGTCCCTACACGACCGCGACCGCCGTCGTGAACGGCTTCAGCACCTGGGAACTCGTGCTCGAGCGGCTCGAGGCCGGCGACATGCCGCCGGACAAGGCCAAGCAACACCCGACCTCCGCGCAACGCCACGCGATCGTCGCGTGGCTGCAGGCCCTCCGCAAAAGCGAGGCGGAGCGCCACGCCGGCGACCCCGGCCCCGTCCTCGCACGCCGGCTGAGCCACGCCGAATACGACTACTCCATTCGCGATCTGACCGGCATCGATCTCCGGCCGACGAAGGAGTTTCCCGTCGATCCGGCGAACCAGGCCGGCTTCGACAACTCGGGCGAGTCGCTCACGATGTCGCCGGCGCTGGTCAAAAAGTATCTGCAGGCTGCGCGCAACGTGGCCGAACATCTGATCCTCAAACCCGACGGCTTCGCGTTCGCACCGCATCCCGTCGTGGCCGACACCGATCGCGACAAATACGCGGTCCTGCGCATCGTGGAGTTCTACCGCCAGCAGCCCGTCGACTACGCGGACTATTTCGCGGCCGCGTGGCGCTACCGGCACCGCGCCGCGCTCGGCCGGCCGCAGGCCTCGCTCGCCGCGATCGCCGCGGAGGCAAACGTAAGCGCGCGCTATCTCGCGACAATCTGGGACACGTTGCACGACCCGGCCGACGACTTTGGCCCGCTCGCCAAGTTGCGGGCGCAGTGGGGCGCCCTGCCCGCGCCCGCGCCCGGCCGCGCGGAGGCGGCGAGCCCGCCGCGGGCGGACTGCGAGGCCCTGCGCGACTTCGTCGTCGCGCTGCGCGAGAAGCTCGTCCCCGAGGTGAAGAACCTCAGCGGCGCCGGCATCCAGAACGGTTCGCAAACCTACGTGATGTGGAAGAACCGCCAGATGGCCGCCAACCGCCGCCGCTTCGATCCCGGGGCACTGCAGGTGGAAGGCGAGCCGCCGCCCGTGCGCGCCAAACCGGCCGCGCTCCCGGGACCGGCCGCGTCGACGGCCGGTTATGCGACGCCCGCCGCCAAGGCCGACCCGAAAGCCCCCGCGGCGCCGGTCGCGGCGACGCCGTCCACGCCCGACCTGATCCGCAAAGGCGGAAAGTTCCTCGCGCCCGCGATCACGACCACCGGCTCCTCCGCGACCTTCAAGCTGGCCGCGAGCAAGTCGCGCGGCGCCGATCCCGATCTGGTCATCCCCGCGGAGCCGGCGGCCCGCGCGCGCCATGAGGCGGCGTTCGCGCGCTTCGCGGACGTGTTTCCCGACGCGTTCTACATCACCGAGCGCGCGCGCGTCTACATGGACGCCGAGAAGGAGAAGAGCAACGCGGGCCGGCTCCTCAGCGCGGGCCTGCACAGCATGACCGGCTATTTCCGCGACGACGGTCCGCTCTACGATCTGGTCCTCGACGACGCGGGCCGCCGCGAACTGGATCGCCTGTGGCGCGAGTTCGACTTCGCGTCCTCGGTCCCGCAGCGCATGCACACGAGTTTCGTCTGGTTCGAGCGCACCGACTCGAGCTACCTGCGCGACCCGGAATTCGACCCGTATCGTCCCGAAGACAAGTCCGTGACCGACCAGGCGAAGATCAAGAAGCTCGCCGAACTTTATCTCGCAAAGGCGATCCGCAACAACGCGACCGAGGCCGTGCAGGCCGCGATCACCGAACACTTCGAGCGCGTGGCGGCCGACATCCGGCGCGTCGAACAGGACCGCGCCGCGGCCGAGCCGTCGCACCTGGCCGCGCTGCTCGCCTTCGCGGAGCGCGCCTATCGCCGGCCCCTGACCGCGGGAGAGCGCGAGGGCCTGCACGCCTTCCACCGCGCGGCCCGCGCCGGGGGCCTCGATCACGAGGAGGCGATGCGCGACGGGATCGTGCGCGTGCTGATGTCACCACATTTCTGTTACCGGATCGACCTCGTCGAGGCCGCCGCCGGCGGCGTCGTCGCGGGCGCGGCCCAGCCACTTTCCGATGCGGCGCTCGCGAGCCGGCTCAGCTACTTCCTGTGGTCGAGCCTGCCCGACGCGGAGCTGCTCGCGGCCGCGGCGCGCGGCGAGTTGCGCCGGCCCGAGGGCCTGGCGGCGCAGGCGCGCCGCATGTTGTCGGACCCACGCGTGCGGAATTTCGCGACCGAGTTCGCCGGCCACTGGCTGGATTTCCGGCGCTTCGAGGAGCACAACGCCGTCGATCGCGAGCGCTTCCCCTCCTTCGATCCCGAGCTGCGCACGGCGATGTTTGAGGAGCCGCTGCGCTTCCTGCTCGCCCTGCTGCGCGACGGCCGCCCGGTGCAGGATCTGCTCTACGGCGACTACACGTTCGTGAACGCCCCGCTCGCGAAACACTACGGCATGCCGGCGCCCGTCGACGCCGGACCCGACGGCTGGGCGCGCGTGGAGCGCGCGGGCGCCTTCGGGCGCGGCGGCCTGCTGCCGATGGCGGTCTTCCTCACCGCCAACTCCCCCGGTCTGCGCACCAGCCCCGTGAAACGCGGCTACTGGGTCGTCCGCCGCGTGCTCGGCGAGCGCATCCCGCCGCCGCCCGCCACCGTGCCCGATCTCCCCGCCGACGAGAAGAGCCTCGGCGATCTGACGCTGCGCGAGGCGCTCGCGAAGCACCGTGACGACAAGGCGTGCGCGGGCTGCCACGCGCGCTTCGATTCGTTCGGCCTCGTCTTCGAGGGCTACGGGCCCGTCGGCGAGCGCCGCACGCAGGACTTCGGCGGCCGGGCCGTCGACACGCGCGCGGAGTTCCCCGGTGGCCGCACCGGCACCGGTCTCATCGGGTTGCGCGACTACATTCACGATCATCGCGAAGCGGACTTCGTCGACCACCTCAGCCGCAAGCTCCTCGCCTACGCCCTGGGCCGCACGCTGCTCATGTCCGACGATCCGCTCGTGGCCGAGATGAAGACGCGACTCGCCGCCAAC
>CAZENI010000192.1:0-13646 GCA_964513055.1 uncultured Opitutus sp. | reverse complement strand
GACGGTTCGCCCAACCTTCAGCGCGCGGGCGACGTGCACGGCCTGCGCCACGATCTCGCCGGGCGTGAGGTGCCGCGTGTAGCCCATCTGGCCGGTGGCGCAGAACACGCAGCCCATCGCGCAGCCGACCTGCGAGCTGACGCAGGCGGTGACGCGCCCGGTGAAGCGCATCAGCACGGTCTCGATGCGTTCGCGGTCGGAGAGCGTGAGGAGGTATTTGCGCGTGAAGCCGTCCGACGAGTCGGTCTCGAGCGCGGTCGGCAGCACGCCGAGCGAGGCGTGGGCGGCGAGCCACGCGCGGACCTTGGGCGGCAGTTCCGGCATCGCCTCGGCGGAAAACGACGCGGCGAGCTGGAGGTAAAGGTAGTTCCAGAGCTTCTCGGCGTGCACCGGCGAGAGCCCCTCGCGCGCAAACCGCGCACGCAGTTCCTCGCGTGTGTGGTCGTAGAGATTGAGGGGAGGCGCGGACTTCAAGGTGGGAGGCGGACAGAAGAACGCCGCCCGCGGAAAACGCGAGCGGCGTCCAGACTCGGAGAGGAGTGGCGGGCGGTGCTCCGGCGCGGCTCAGAAGAACGTGTAGTATTTCCCCTGCGCCAGCCGCTGGATCAGCAGCGCAAGCTCCACGGCGTGGTAGTCGCCCCACATGCAGGCTTCGCCACACGGGACGCTCCGGCCCTTCGGCACGTGGTCCCAGCCGTTCGGGCGGTGGTAGACGCTGTGCAGCAGCAGGCCCTGGTGTTTCTTGTCGGCCGAGAGATACGGCTCGTCGAAGAGCGTGTCGGCGATGGTGAGGCCGGCCTGAAAGTATTTCTTCCCCGCGGCGGTCTCGCCCTTCGCGGCGAGATACGTGCCGAGCCGGAGGAAGCCCTGCGCGGCGATCGCGGCGGCGGAGCTGTCGACCGGCTCGTGGGCGTTGAACGGGTCGGCGTTCTTCTTCGTGTAATCGCCGAGCCGGTGGCTGTTCAGCGCCATCGAGTCCCAATACGGCACGCCGTCCTTCGCCGAGTAGCCGTCGATGTAGTAGTCGCTCGTGGCGCGCGCGGTCTCGAGGAAGAGGTCGGTCACGGCGCGGCGGCCGCCCACGGCGTCGAGGTCGGAGCCCTTGACCGTATCCAGAAACTCGAGCTGCTCGGCGTAGCCGCAGATGATCCAGGCGGCGCCGCGCGTCCACGTCGTGAACGGCGAGTAGCCCTGCTGCGAGCTCGGGCAGCGGAACTGGCCGTCGTTGCGATTGAAGACCGACTCGTGGGCGACGCGGCCGCGCACGTCGTAGCTGTCGCGGCCGGTGCCGAAGAAGACGTTGAAGCGCGCGGTGGTGGCGGCGTGCTCGACGGCGCGGTGGAGGAGGTTGATCGGCTTGTCGCCCTCGCCCATTAGCACGTGACCGAGCTGGTGCGCGACGACGAGCGAGCGCATCGAGCGGATGGTGTCGGCGAAGAGCGACTGCGGGCCGTTGAAGGAGTAGACGTAGCCGCTGGGCGCGACGCCCGCGCCGCCGCCGGTGGGCGACCACGGCTGCTTGTAGGCAGTCGTGACGTGGCGCGCGGCCTGCACGGCGCCGGAGGCCTTGAGCGCGATCTCGGTGTAGTCGAGTTCGCCCTGATCCTTCGCGATCTTCCCCTCGAGGATGAGGCGGCGGAGGTTGCCGTAGGTGGAGACGTTGTTGAAGCCGTGGTCGTGCACGCCGACGTGCGAGACGTGCGAGGCCATGTATTTCACGGTCTTCTCGCGGCCGAGCTTGAGCATCGCCTCGTCGCCGGTGGCGTCGAAATGGAGGAACGCCATGCCGAACTGGAAGCCCTGCGTCCACTCGGTCCAGCCGCGCGAGGTGTATTTCCCCTTCCACGTGAACACCGGCGTGCCCTTCGACGGATCCCACGCGGCGTCGATCGCGCGGATCTTCTGGCCGGCGAGGTCGAACACGCGGGCGGTTTTCTTCTGCAGCTTCTGGGGCGTCAGGGTGGCGTTGATTTTCATGGCGGCGGAGCGAAAGGGTGCGGGTGAGCGGCGAACTTGCCGGGGCGGCGGATGCGAAACAAGGACGGAAAAGCGAAGCTCCCAGCCTCGGAGAAGCTCCAAGCACCAACCTCCAAGCTCCAGAGAAGAACCAAGCTCCAAACCGGCCCCCGCCGCCTTGGGTGTTTGCGGATTGAAGCTTCATTGGAGCTTGGATGTTGGTGCTGGGAGCTTTTGCTCATCCCCATGGCGACGCTCGCCGAGAAATTCCTCCAGGCCTTCATCCCGCTCTTCGTCGCGATCGATCCGATCGGGCTGGCGGCGATCTTCCTTGGGTTGGGGCAGGGCGTGGCGCCGGCGCAGCGCCAGCGGATCGCGCGGCAGGCGACCGTGACGGGCGGCGCGGTGGCGCTGCTGTTCCTGTTTCTCGGGGCGAGCATCTTCAAGGCGCTCGGCATCTCGGCGGGGGATTTCCAAATCGCAGGCGGCCTGATCCTCTTCATGCTCGCGGCGCGCGATCTCATCACCTCGGCGGCGGAGCCGGAGAAACTGCCGCCGGACTTCGGCGTGGTGCCGCTGGGGATGCCGCTGATCGCGGGGCCGGCGTTGATTGCGACGCTGCTGCTCCTCGCGCGGACAGTGGGCTATGTGCCGACGCTGGTGGCGCTGATCGTCAATCTGGTGCTCGTGGTGCTGGCGTTTGCCTACAGCGAGAAACTCGGCCGGCTGATCGGCGCGATGGGCATGCGCGCGATCTCCAAGATCGTCTCGATGCTGCTGGCCGCCATCGCGGTGAGCCTGATCCGGCAGGGGTTGAAGGGGTAGGGCGAGGCGTGCCCGCCGAGCGGTCGCGGAAGGGACGGGCGAAACGGCGCGACTTTCGGATGCGATTCGCGCGACGGCTGACCGGGGAAGGTTCGCCCTACCCGCCGAAGGTCGTGAGCAGCTCCGCGTAGATCTTCGCGCTGGCGAGCAGCTCCTTCACCTTCGCGCGCTCGTTGACGCCGTGATAGTCCTCGCCGCCGGGGCCGTAGCCGATCGTCGGGATCTTCAGGTGGTGCGAGAAGAAGTGCATGTCGTTGAAACCGGTCGACACGTTGAAGAGCGTCTTTTCCTTCCGCACGCGCGTCACGCAGCCGGCCATCGCGGCGAAGATCGGGTGCGTCGGCTCGGAGAAGCAGGCGAAGTTCTCCGAAATCTTGTGCACGGTGATCCGGCACCGCGGGATCCGCCGGGCGGCGGCGGCGAGAAAGGCGCGCAGCTCGCGCTCGGCCGCGGCGTGGTCCTCGCGCGGCAGCACGCGGCGGTCGAGCGTGAAGCTCGCGTGCGCGGGCACGGTGTTGATCTTGGCGCCTTCGCCACAGTGGAAAACGCCGCCGACGTTCAGCGTCGGGCGGTGCAGCTTGCCCTCGGGCGTCTGCCAGGTGCGGCGCGCGAGGTCGCGCTTGTAGTCGTCGAGCACGCGGACGAGCGCGGCCATCTGCTCGAGGGCGTTGATGCCCTTGTGCGGCAGCGAGCCGTGGGCGGCGCGGCCGTGGACCTGCACCTCGAGCCAGAGGGTGCCGTTGTGGCCGCAACACACCGTGCGGCCTTCGCCGCCCTCCATCACGAGCGCGTAGTCCGCCCGGAGCGGGGCGTGCTCGACCAGCCAGCCGGTGCCGAGGGCGGAGTCGGTCTCCTCGTCGGCGGTGAAGGAGATCTCCACGTTCATCCGCGGCGTCGCGCGCGTCGCGCGGAGCGCCTGCACCGCCATGAGCAGGCTCGCGATCGAGCCCTTCATGTCGGCCGTGCCACGGCCGTAGATCCAGCCGCCCTCGATCGCGCCGCTGAACGGGCTGCCGTGTTTCCATTTTCCGGAGACGGGCACCACGTCGTAGTGGGCGTTGAAGTGGATCGTCTTCTTCGCGCCGCGGACGGGGAGCTTGGCGAGGATGTTGAAGCGGGGAAACGCGTGCTGCTCCGGCGGCAGCGTTTTCTTCACGAGGGCCGCAGGCACCGCGTAGCGCCGCGTGCGCAGGCCGAGCGCCTCGAGCTCGTGCACCAGCCAGGCGGTGATCTGATCGTAGTGCTCGCCCGGCGGGTTGACGGTCGAGACGCCGACGAGCTGTTGCAGCCGGCCGAGGAGGTCCCCGGGATGACGGTCGATGTAGTCGGCGGGAGTCACAGGGGCGGGAGCGTGCCGGGCCGGCCGGCCGATGACACGAAGATTTTCCGGGCCGAGGTTTGGGGGTGGAAACCGGCGCGTTGGCGGCGCTACGCTGGGCCACCGGTGGAAATCCAGCGCCGGCCACCCCCCAACCGCCCCGCCTCATGAGTCCTGCGCCACTTTTCGCGATTGCCCGTCCGGCCGTCCGTCCGATCGGCGCCGGTCTGCCGCTCCCCGTTGTGAAACTCCGCCCTCTGTTTTGGTTTGCCGCCGCATTGTTCGCGGCGGCCGCGGCGCGCGCCGCGGCTCCCGCGCCGCCCAACATCCTGCTCATCCTGGCCGACGATCTCGGCACGACTCCGGTCGGCGCCTACGGCAACGCCTACTACCAGACGCCGCACCTCGATCGACTGGCGCGCGACGGCCTGCGGTTCACCGACGCCTATGCGGCGTGTCCCGTGTGCTCGCCGACGCGTGCGGCGCTCATGACCGGCAAGTATCCGGCGCGGACGCACGTCACCGACTTCATCGCGGGCGCGGAGTTTCCCTTCGCGCGCTTGCAGCAGCCGGCGTGGCAGAAGTTCCTGCCGCTCTCCGAGACGACCCTCGCCGAGGCGCTCACCGCCCGCGGCTACGCGACGGCGCTGTTCGGCAAGTGGCATCTGGCGCGCGGCTACCTCCCACCGCAGAGCGTCGCGGAGGGTCCGGACCGGCAGGGGTTCGCGGAAACCTACATCACGCACAAGCCGAAGGCCGACGACGACCCCGAGAAGGATGCGCATGGCGTCGAGGCGATCACCTCGCGCGCGCTCGATTTCATCGAGCGTCATCGGGCGCGGCCGTTCTTCCTCCAGCTCGCGCACAACTCGATCCACTCGCCGATCATGGCGCCACGGTTGCTGGTGGAGAAGCACCGGGCCCGTCCGGGTGCCGGCACGCCGGAAAACAACCCGGTCATCGCGGCGATGATGGAGGTCCTCGACGACGGCATCGGCCGCGTGCTCGCGAAGCTCGACGCCCTCGGCCTCCGCGAGAACACGCTCGTGGTTTTCTACTCGGACAACGGCGGCCTGCTCCGCGACGGCGCGCAGACGCCATGGCGCGGCGGCAAGGCGCAGCTCTACGAGGGTGGCATCCGCGTGCCGCTCGTGGTCCGCTGGCCCGGCGTGATCGCCGCCGGGAGGACGAGTGCCGTCCCGGTGACGTCGGTGGATTTCTTTCCGACGTTTCTCGAACTCGCCGGGCCCGCCGCGGGAGCGGCGTCGGTCGCGCTCCCGCCGGCGGTCGATGGCGTGAGCCTCGTGTCGCTGCTTCGCGGGGGAGCGACCCCGTCGCGTGACGCGATTTTCTGGCACTACCCGCACTATCATTCTGCCGGCTTCGGCGGCCCCGCCGGCGCGGTGCGGGCCGGCGACTGGAAGCTGATCGAGTATTTCGAGACGTCGCTCACCGGCCAGGGCGCGCCGCCCGAACTTTTCAACCTCCGCGACGATCCGGCGGAGTCCCGCAATCTCGCGAGCGCCGAGCCCCAGCGTGTCGCCGCCCTGAAAGCCAGACTGGCCGCCTGGCGCGCTGCCGTCGGAGCGCAGATGCCGACGCCTAACCCCGCCTTCGACGCCGCCCGGGCCCGGCAGAATGGCGGTAAGGGCCGGGACTGACGCCGCCGCCGGCGGTCCGGCCGCGCCTGCCGGCCTGCTGCGGATATTTCTGTAACCCCGCGCCTCGGCGGCGTGTAGTGCACGGGAACCTCCAGTTCGAACCACCCGTTTTCGTTGCACGACTTCATCATCGAGACCGACCGCCTCGGCAAAACCTACGGCAACCAGCGCGCCCTCACGGAGGTGACGGTGCAGGTGCCGTCGGGCACGATCGGCCTGCTCGGGCCCAACGGCGCCGGCAAGAGCACGTTCATCAAGTGCCTGCTCAACCTCGAGACGCCCACGACCGGCACTGCGCGGGTTCTCGGGCGCGATATCCGCGCCGGCAACCGCGCCTCGCGCGAGCGCGTCGGCTACAGCCCGGAGCAGGACTCGCACATCTCGGGCATGGCGGGCTGCGAATACGTCACCTACTGCGGGCAGCTCTCCGGCATGCCGATGCGCGTCGCCCGGCAGCGCACGCACGAGATCCTTGATCTCGTCGGGATGGGGCAGGAGCGCTACCGGCCGGTCGACAGCTACTCCACCGGCATGCGCCAGCGCGTGAAGCTCGCGCAGGCGCTGGTCCACGATCCGAAGGTCATCTTCCTCGACGAGCCGACCAACGGCCTCGATCCGTCCGGCCGCGAACACATTTTGAAACTGATCGGGTCGCTCTGGCGCGAGCTCGGCACGAGCGTCGTGATGTCGTCGCACCTCCTGCGCGACATCGAACGCGTCTGCGATCGCGTGATCATCATCGGCCACGGCCGCGTGCTGGAACACGACAGCATCGCCGGCCTGAAAAACCGCCACCGCCGGATCGTCGAGATCGCGCCGTCGTCGGCGCGCGAGCGCTTTGTGGCGGTGCTGGGCGGGACCGGCGCCAACGTCACCGCGCTCTCCAACGGCAAGCTGCGCGTCGAATCCGCCACCGACTCGATCGAGTGGATCCTGCAGCTCATGCGCGCGCACCAGCTCCCGCCGGCGGAGATCGTGGCGAATCCGGACGCGCTGCACGAGTTGTTCATCCAGTCGATCGCCGAGGGCGGGCATGTGGCGGGCAGCGTGCCGCCGCCGCCGCTGCCACCGGCAGCCGGAGCCACCAACCCGATTTCTCCCCATGGCCACCAGTCTTGATCTGAGCCGCTGGGAGGGTGCGCCGCGGGGCGTCGGCTACCGTCGCTGGACGATGATCTCCACCGGCCTGCGGCAGCTCATCAGCCTGCGGCTCTTCAAGGTGCTGCTTTCGCTGGCGTGGTCCGGCGGCGTGGCGCTGGCCGCGCTCGGATTTCTGTTCAGCCAGTCGGTCGCCAGCGGCGGCTGGCTGGAGACGCTCGCGATCTCCGCCGGCCCGCGCTACCAGGCGCTGGTCTCGGCCCTGGGCGCCATCGTGCTGCTGTATCCCGACGTGTGTATCGGCGGCTGGTATACGTTGATTTTCTGGCTGCACTCGTATCTCGGGCTCGGGCTCAGCCTGGTCGCGCTGACGGTCATGGTGCCGCGCCTGATCACGCGGGACCGCGCCACGAACGCGTTCACGGTCTACCTCTCGCGGCCGCTCACCACGAGCGACTACCTGCTCGGCAAGCTCGGCATCATCGTCGGCGTGCTGGCGCTGATGTGGACCGGGCCGCTGCTGTGCGGCTGGCTGCTCAGCGTGCTCTTCGCGCCGAACCGCGATTTCATCGTGCACTCGTTCGAGCCGCTGGTGCGGGCGCTGGCCTTTCACGGGATCGGGCTGGTCACGCTGGCCGCGATCGCGCTGGGCGTCTCGGCCTTCAGCCGGACCTCGCGCCACACCATCGTCCTCTGGATCGGCCTGTGGCTGGTCCTCGGCGCGGTGGCGAAGCCGCCGCGGGCGCCGGAGTGGTTGAAGCGCGCCAGCTTCACGCACAACCTCGGCGAGGTCCGCCAGGGTATCCTCAAGCTGGACACGGCGCTCACCGTCGCCGGCGAGGTCCTGCCGCTGACCAACCAGAGCTTCGCGCGCGATCTCGCGCGCGCCGGCGACCGCGCGAAGCCCGGCGACTTTGACGGCGCGCTGGCGAGCCTGGGCGTGTTCGTGGCGATCGCGTCGTTCGTCTTTCTGCGGAGGCTGCGACCCGAATGAGTGCGCCCGACCTCAATCCCGCCGCCATCGTCCGCGGCGAGAATCTCAGCCGGTTCTACGGCATGATTCTCGGCCTGAACAACGTCACGTTTGCCCTGCGTCCCGGCATCACCGGCGTGGTCGGGCCGAACGGCGCGGGCAAGACCACGCTCTTCCGCCTGCTGCTCGGCCAGATCCAGCCCAGTTCCGGCACGCTCCACGTCTTCGGCGAATCGCCTTGGAACAACCCGTCCGTGCAGGCGCGGCTCGCCTATTGCCCGGAGGCCGAGACCGTGCCGTCGGGGATCGGGGCGCTCGACTGGTTGATCGCGCTCGGGATGATTTCCGGGCTCTCCGCCGCCGAGGCGAAATCGCGCGCGCGGGCCAATCTCGACCGGGTGAAGCTCGCCTCGCCGCACTGGAAGAAGCGGCTGACGGCGCTGTCGAAGGGCATGCGCCAGCGCGTGAAGCTCGCGCAGTGTTTGTTGCACGAGCCGGAGCTGGTGATCCTCGACGAGCCGATGAACGGCCTCGACCCGATGGGCCGCGAGGACATGGGCAACGTGCTGCGCGAACTCGCGCGCGCCGGCCGGAGCGTGCTGATCTCGAGTCACATCCTGCACGACCTGGAGGCGTTGTGCGCGGATTTCCTCCTGCTGCGCTGGGGGCGGATCCCGCGCTCGCTCAACGAGTCCACCTCAGCCGAGGCCCGCGCGCGGTGGCCGGAGGCGACGAGTTTCCGCTGCGATGCGCCGGACGCGCTCGCGCGTTTCCTCTTCGACCGCGGCCTGCTGCGCGGCTGCGATGTCGTGGCGGAGACGGGTCTGCTGCATGCGCGCTGGAAGGATGCCGGCGCGTTTTACGCGAATGGGCGCTTCCACGAACTGCTGCTCGAGAGCGGCGTGCGGATCTTCGAAGTGCAAAGCACGGCGTCGCTCCTCGAGAAGGCGATCGACTCCGCCCCGGGATCGGCATGAACGCGCCACGCTCTCTTCGCCGGATGACCGGACTCGCGCTTGCGGCGTGCATGATGGCGGCGGCCGCCGAGCCGCCGCCGGCCAGGGAGGCCGACCCGGAATTGGAGGAGATTGCCTCGATGGCCGCCTACACCGTGCAGGCGGACCGCATCGAGGATTTCGGGTTTCGCATCCGCGGCATGATTCACCTGATCGGCTCCACGTATCCCCACGTGGTTGCCGTCTACCCTCACTCCGCCGCGGCGCGCGCCGGCCTGAGACCGGGTGACCGGATTCTCCAGATGGATGGGAAGTCGGCCGCCGCGAGTCTGTTCACGCTCACCAAGTGGGGAAAGATCCGGAAACGAAAGCTCGCCGAGGTGAACGCGGGCAAACCGGTCACGTGGGTGCTGGAGCTGGAGGATCCGGAGACGAAGGCCGTGCGCACCGCCACGCTGGTCGTGCCGACGACGGGGCCGCGCTGGGGCGGCAAGAAATGGACGCAGCCCGCCGGCCGCTCCGCCGCGATCGTGAGCGAGCCCGGGCCGCTCGCGGCGCACAGTCGCACGATTCTCGAGCACGGCGTGTGGTCGCTGCTCTCGCCGTTTACCGCTTCCGCGTTCGGAGTCGAAAAGGACCGCGCCAAACCGGTGCGCGGCTACGAATGGGTCGTGGTGACGGGCACGACCACGCGGCGGATGTTTGTCACCCAGGAACGCGGGCGCACCGACATCGTGCTCGAGTCGCTCGCGAAGGAGGCGCGGTTCAGTTACCTGACGTCGCCCGCCGGCGATTTGCGCGAGGCCAGTCGGCGGAGCCGCTTGCTGCGGGGGAAGGACGGTTCGCTCGATGAGGCGCGGCCCGGCTTCGAGGCGGAGCGCGATTTCTGGCTGCAGCAGGTGGGGAAGTTCTCCGACCGCTGGCCGCTTGAGCTCGATCCGGCGGCGAAAATTCCCGACGCGGCGCCGGCCGCGGTGACGAAGCTGCACGCGTCGTTCGCGATGCTGCCCGTCGCGACGGAGGCGCAGCGCGCGCTCTTTGCCGAGGCGCTGGGCAAGGTCGGGGCGGATGCCGACGGCTGGGCCTACACCGAGACCGTGAAGGCCATGGACGACAAACGCGTTTACACCGTGCGCGTCGATCCGTCGAAGTCGGACGACGAGCGCACCGTGTTGCTCACGATCGACGGCAAGACTCCGAAACCGGCCGACGTCCAGCGCTGGCGCGACGAGGGCCGTGACACTTCGCTGCCACTCGGCGAGATCCCGGCGCTCGCGGGCGTCGTCGACACCAACGATGTGCGCGTGCGGCGCGAAGACTCCGCGGCCATCGTGTTCGAGCTGCCGGTGCGCACCGCCGGGCAGTTCTCGAGTGAGAATTTCCAGGCGCTCTTCCGCGTGAACAAGGCGTGGCGGGGCTGCGAGGAGGTCAGCGTGAGGTTGCGCGCGCCGTTCGCGCTCGCGACGGGTGTCAGGGTTGTCGACGGCGGTTTCAGCGTCCGCTTCCAATCGCTCTCCTCTCAGATCGCACCGCAACCGGTGGCACTGCAGGCGGGCGGCGCGGCGCGCGTGCTGCTCGTCAAGTTATCCCGCAGTTTCGAGATTTCACGCCACGAGTTCACACGCCTTTTTTCCCTGCCCGCGCCACAGCTTCCGTCGCCATGAACGCCTCGACTCCGTCCTCCCCCGGCCCTGCGGCCTGGCCGCCGCCGCGCGTCGCGCCCCGTGCCGGCCATGCGTTCGGCGGCGTGTGGCGCCTCACCTCCCGGCGGTATGCCACGCTGAGCCACTGGCTGTTCGTGGGCGGGGCGCTGGCGCTGCTGGCGCTCCTCGCGATCGGCGCGGGCCAGCCGGGCGGCCCACCCGGCCGCTATGCCGAATGGATGGCCCGCTTCTACGCCTGCTTCCTCGTGCCGCTGCTCGCGTTCATCTCCGGGGGCGGCGTGGTGCGCGACGACCTGAAGGCCGACGCGGTGGACTATGTGTTCACGCGGCCGATCCGCCGGCCGGCGTATGTGGTTTTCCGTTACGTGACACACGTCGCCTGCCTGCAGTTCGACTTCCTCCTGGCGCTGGCGGTGCTCGCCGTCGTGGGCCTCTCGTTTGCTGTCCCCGGCATGGCGGCGGCGCTGCCGCTCATCCTGCTGGCGCAGGTGATGGTGATCCTGGCCTTCACCGCGTTCGGCTTCCTGGCCGGCGCGCTCACGTCGCGCTATGTGATCATCGGCCTGCTCTGGGGCGGGATCATCGAGGTCGGCGTGGGCACGGTCGAGACGCAGCTCAGCCGGCTCTCGATGATCCGCCAGGTGCTCGGGCTGCTGGAGCCCGTCACGGGCGCGACCCAGGCCGTCACGGCGCTCAGCGCGCCGGCCACGGTGGCGCTGCTCGGCGGTTTCGCCCTGGCGATGGTGGCGGCCGCCGCCGGACTCTTCGCGCTGAAGGAACTCGCCGGCGCATCGGGCCGGGAAAGTTGATCCGCTGTAACCCCGCGCGGCCGGCGGGTGTATCACCCGACAAATCACCCTCATTTATGAACCACCTTTTGCGTTCCGCCCTGTTCGTGTTTCCGCTCCTCGCCAGCCTGCCGCTGGAGGCGGCCTATAATCCGGCGATCGTCGCCGCCGACGCCCGCTGGGTCGTGCATGCCGACCTCAACGCCCTCCGCGCCAGCACGCTCGGCAAGGAACTCGTCACCGCCATCGAGAAGGCGCAGGCCGGCGCCACCGCCGGGGTCATCGGGCTCGACGTCTCGAAAGTGCTCGCGACGGTTGGCACGCTCACCGCCTACGGCACGAATCTCTCGGGCAAGCCCGAGGCGATCGACGGCGCGTTGGTCCTGCAGGGCACCGCCGATCTGCGCAAAATCGCCGAGAGCCTCCTGCTGCAGGGCACGCTCGCGGAGCCCAAGGTGTTCAGCGAAGTCACCGACCTCGGCTTTCCCGCGTATGCGATCGCCGATCCCAAGGCGAAACCCGAGGCAAACCTGCAGGTGATCGTCGCGTTTCCGCCCGAGCCCATCGTGCTCGTCGGCAAATCGCGCGAGCAGCTTCGGAAGGCCCGCGACGTCTTCCGCGGCGCGGCGCCTTCGCTCGTCCAGACGCCGGCATCGCCGCTCAACCGGCTCGCGGCCGGCGCGGACGGGGCCTTCCTTTTCAGCGCGAGTGTCGTCCCGACCGAGCCGCTGTTTCCGCAGAACGCCCCGCAGGCACGCATCCTCCAGCTCGCCAATTCCGGCGCGATCGCGCTCGGAGAGCGCGGGGCCAACACGTTCGCGCACGTGGAACTGCTGGCCTCTTCGGATCACAACGCCGATAAACTCATGAAGATTCTGCAGGGCATGACCGCGATGTTCTCGCTCGCGGAGACGACCGACAAACAGCTCGCGGAATTCCTGAACTCCACCGCGGTGGCCCGCCAGGATAACACGGTGACGCTCGACCTCGCCTATTCGAGCGCGCGGCTCGTGACGATGGTGCAGGCGCTCCAGACCCAGGCCACGCCGCGCCCGGCCAACCGGCAGCCGCCGATCGTCCTCGGCAAGGCCGTCGCGGAATGGGGCGGCGACGGCGTCGCCGCGGCCGCGGGGACCAACCCGACCGCGCCGGCGGAACGCACCATCGAAAACGTGACGCTCGCCACCGGCAACCTGCTCACCCTCGGGCGCTCGCTCAACGGCGGCCGCCAGGCGCGGTTCAACCGCGTGGAAATCACCCCCGCGGCGGGCGGCCAGCCGCTCGTGTTCACCACCGAGTTCATGCGCAGCGTCCGCGGCACGATGTGGCAGCTTTCCTTCCCGGGCGCCGACGGCGTCTATCATCTCAAGGTCGCCTACACGCCGGATCCGGATGGCAAGGCCAAGTATGCCGTCAGCGTGCACGATCCGAAGGCGCCGACCCCGCCGCCCGCGCCCTCGACCGGACCGTTGATTCCCGAGCCGAAGTGGAAGAAGTAATGACAGTGTCCCCGTCCGCCGACCGCGCCGCCGAGCCCGCTCCGGGCCCGGCGGCGCCGTGTCCGGACGATGCGGCAATCGTGCGCGCCGCGATCGGCGGCGACGCGCGCGCGTTCGAGCAGATTGTCGGCGCCTATCACCGGCGCGTCTTCAATTTTCTCCAACAGATGACGCGGCAGCGCGAGGACTCGGAGGACCTCACGCAGCAGACGTTCATCAAGGCCTACCAGCACATCGAGCGCGTCGACCCGGAGCGGCCGATCATCAACTGGCTGCTCACGATCGCGCGGCGGACGGCGCTGAATCACTTCCGCTCGGCGCGGAAATGGGAGTTCGTGCCGTCAGAGCTGGCGAGCAGCGAGCCGTCGCCCGCGCATCAGCTCGAAGTGCAGGATCGCGCCGACACCCTCTGGGCGCGCGCCCGCCGCGTGCTGTCGCAGCGCGAGTTCGAGGCGCTGTGGCTCCGGTTCGCCGAGGAACGGTCCACGGAGGAAACCGCCCAGATCATGGGCCTCACCCAGATTCACGTGAAGGTCATCGTGCACCGCGCCCGCCAGCGCATGTTGAAAGGAGAAATCGCCGCATGAAAACGCCCCCGCCCCGCGCCCGCCTGTCTTGCCGGATCAGTCGTCACTGGTCGTCGGAGGAGTCGGCGCACGCCGCCGCCTGCGCGGACTGCCAGCGGTTTTTCGCGGCGAGCCGTTCGCTCGAATCCGCGCTGCGCCGCGAGGCGACGCAGCACGCGGTCGAACCGGAGGCCGGTTTTGAACAGCGCCTCCTGCACGCGGTGCGCCGGGCCGATCAGCACCACCCGGCGGATGTGCTCCGCCATCGGGGCGATGCGCGCGAAGGCGCTGGCGGCGATCGGGCCCGAGTAGAGGTAGCCCGCATGCGGTGCGATCAGCACC
>CAZENI010000191.1:0-13742 GCA_964513055.1 uncultured Opitutus sp. | reverse complement strand
CCTACCCGAAATCACCGGCGCTGTATAGTCCAAAGGTTACGGGACGTTGGTATGATACCGTTAACCGGGAACGCACTTCCGACTCAACGCGGCCTGGCGCATCGGTCCGCCCGGACCTACCGCTCCGGCAGCGCCGGGATCGCCGGGTTCAGGCGGCGCGCGATCTGGAAGTGCTCCATGGCCTCGCGCTCGCGTCCGACGAGCGAGAACGACAACGCGAGATTGAGATGAGCCGCCGCCATGCGTCCGTCCAGCCGGACCGCCTGCTCGAACGCGGCGATCGACGCCTCGACGCGGCCGGCGTCGCGCAGGGCCACGCCGAGGTTGTTGTGGGCGTCGGCGAACTTCGGATCCAGCTTCACCGCGCGCTCCAGCAGTTCCAGCGCCTCGGGCACCTGGCGCTGCTGCCGCAGCAGGCTGCCGAGATTGTTGAGCGCATCCACGTAGTCGGGCCGGAGCGCGAGCGCCTCCCGGTAGTGCGCGATCGCCTCCGCGGGTCGGCGCTGGTCGCGCAGGACGTTGCCCAGGTTGTTGTGCACCTTCTCGAGGTTGCGCCGCACCCGAAGCGCCGCCTCGAAGTGCGCGCGCGCCTCGTCCAGCTTGCCGTCCTCACGGAGGAGGTTGCCGAGGTTGTTGTGCGCCATCCACGCCGCCGGATTCCGCTCGATCGTGGCACGGTAGAACGTCCGCATGTCCGCATACATCCGGCTCTGGTGGAAACTCAGCACGCCGAGACCCGCGACGAGGAGCACGGGCAGGCCGCGGCGCGCCAACGCCGGCGCCCGCGAGAGCAGCGTCGTCAAGCCCGCGGCAAGGAGAACGATGACCCCGATGCTCGGCAGATACTGCCAGTGGTCGGCCACGAACGAGAAGATGAAGGCGTAGACGTTGAAAAATCCCAGCGTCGGGAACAGCGAACCGCCGAAGAACAGCGCGGCGGCGAGCGGCGCCCGGCTCCGGCCACGCAGCCACCAGAGCCCGGCGAGCGCCGCCACCACCGCGAGGGAATACAGCCACTGCCCCCACGCGGCCGCGTCCACGGTCCACCGCGGATAGATGAAGATCAGCTCGGCCGGCCAAAGCACTTTTCCGAGATAAAACCACACAATCCGGCCCGCGAGCAGCGCGCGCTCGCCGAAGTGCAGGGCGAACTCCGCCCCGTCGGCGCCGATGTATTTCTTTTCCACCCACGCGGAGAAAAGGCCCATCGCCGCGCCGAGCGCGAACCAGGGCAGCAGCGGCACCACGTCGCGCCGCCATTCGAGCCGGCCGCGCTGCCACCAAAAAATCACCAGCAGCGCCGCCGGCAGGGTGGCCGTCACGGACTTGCTCAGCAATGCGACGACAAACAGCGCCGTCGCCGCCAGCCAGGCGCCCGGCCGGCGCTCCGCGGTGAAGCGCAGGTAGGCGAGCGCCGCGAGCAGGTAGAAGACCAGCGACAGCGTGTTTTTCTGCTCCGAGATCCACGCGACCGACTCCACGCCCACCGGGTGGAGCGCGAAGACAAACGCCGCCAGCCAGGCCCCGCGGATCGCGAGCCGGCGCAGCACCGCGGCCAGCAGGCACGCGGCGAGGGCGTGCAGCCCGACGTTGAAAAGGTGATACCCGGTCGGCGCGTCACCCCACAACCGGTGCTGCACCCAAAACGCGCTGTGCAGCATCGGATAGTATTGCTCCGTCGCCCCGAGTTCGGTCCAGATGCGCCCCAGCCCCGCCCACGACCGGAGCGCCGGCGCCGTGACGTAGTCCGCGTCGTTCCAGATGAAGTCCGCGCGCAGCGCAGGGAAGTAGGCCAGCAGCGTCGCGGCGAAGAGCGCCAGGCAGAGGAGAAAATGGCGGACGTCGCGCGACATGCAGGGTTGGAAAACACGGCGACCCATCGCCGCCGTGCTGGCCGGACATGACCCGGCACGCCCCCAGCGGTGTCAAGCCGCCGCGCGCCCGTGCCGACTCAGGCCAGCTCCAACCCACGCATCGTCCCCGTCGCCGACGCGAACCTGTCCGCCTCGATCCCCATCCGCTGCAGCATCGAGACAAACAGGTTGGGCAGCGGATAATTGTGCGCGGTGTCGAAGCCGAGATGCTGGCCGTGCCGGAAGCCGCCGCCGGCGAAGAGCGTCGGCAGGTTCGTGGTCACATGGGTGTTCGCGTTGCCGAGGTTCGAGCCGTAGAGCACCATCGTGCGATCGAACAGCGTGTCGCCGTCCTCTTTCACCGCCTTCAGATCGCGGAAGAGATCGCCGAGCAGCTTCATGTGCCACTCGTCGATCGCCTTGAGCTGCGAGATCTTCGCCTCCGAGCGGCCGTGGTGCGACAGGTTGTGGTAGCCGTCGGTGATCTTGATGTCGTGATCGAGATCGATCGTGGGCGAGTTCACGCTGTCGAGCAGAAGCGAGATGGAGCGGGTGGAGTCGGTCTCGAACGCGAGGCGCGCCATGTCATACATCAGCTTCACCTTGTCCATGTATTCCTTCGGGCTCGCGGGATCGAGGGGCACGGGCGCGGTGACGCGCGGCTTCGGCCGGCGCTCCCACTCCTTCGACATCTCCATGCGCTGCTCGAGATCGCGCACGCTGGTGAAATACTGATCGAGCCGGTCGCGATCGCGCGCGCCGACGCTGCGCTGCAGATCCTTCGCCTGGCTGCCCACCGCGTCGAGGATGCTCTGCCCCTGCGCGAGCTTGCGAAGCTGCGCCTCCACCTCGGCCGGCGTGCCCTGCACGAACAGCCGCTTGAACACATCCGACGCCTTCTCCTCGCAGGGAATCAGCACGCCCGAACCCGTCCACGAGAGGCTGCGCGCGCCCTGCTGGACGTTCACGCCCAGCGTGAGCGACGGGAAACGCGTCTCGGGCCCGATCCGTTCCGCGATGTATTGATCGAGCGAGATCGTGTTGCGGAAACCGCCGCTGCCGGGGTGCGGCGCCGCGGTGAGGAAGCAGATGTCCGCCGGATGGCCGCCGTCGACATCGGGGTGCGACACGCCGCTGAACACCGTGAAGTCGTCGCGGTGGTCCCGGAGGTATTCGAGATACGGCGACAGCGCATAGCCGCGGCCGGTCTGCTTCGGGAAGAACTGGTCCGGCAGGAGGCCGAGGTTGTTGCACACCGCCAGCATGCGGCGCGGCTTCGGCTTCGCGCCGCCGGCGCCCGCCGCCCTCGCGAAGGCCGGCAGCATCGAGTCGAGGAACGGCAGCGAGAGCACAATCCCGGCGCCGCGCAGGAACTGCCGCCGCGAGAGCGCGCGCTGCGTCGAGACGAAGGAACCGGGCGCGGGACGGGCGGGGGCGGTGGGGCAAGTCTTCATAAAACGGAGTAATCAGTAATCAGAAGGAGAGTAATCTGCACCTATGCCTGGGTGACCGATGCATACGAGGCCGGCTCTTCCTGAAGAGTGTAGTCGGGTGAGGCAAAGGTGTCCGCCTTTTGCATCATGGAGCCCAGCATTCGGCCAATCTCTTCGCACACGCCGAGCAGTCGCCTTGCGGTCGGTTCATCGACATAGGCGCAATCGCTAGCCTCCACCAACCAGTGCTGCGTCTCCAGTTGCTCACCGTCTGCATCGGTCAACTTGCTGACGAAATGTTTGGGATAAAGACGCTTCGCCCACGCTTCCGCAATCTGTGCGCCGATCGACCTCGAAGCACGCCGCAACTGATCGGTCATCGAATACTGTTCTTCGCGCGGAAAAGTCTTGGTGAGCGCAAACACCTCCTTCGCGAGCAAGCGCTGCTTCTTGTAAACCTCCAGATCGCGAAAGTGTCTCACATACGCCAAGGACATAGGACTGATTACTAATTACCGATTACCGATTACCGATTACTGATTACTGATTACTGATTACCGATTACCGATTACTGGCTCCCGACCGCCTCCATCACTTGTTCAGGAAAAGCTCACTTTGCACGACCTCGTGGATCAGCGTCCGCACGCCGTAGCCGGAGGGCTTCGCGCGATCGAGGATCCGCTCCACCGCCGCGCGATCGCTGAAGCGCACCGGCGCGCCGGTCGCGTAAACGATCAACTGCCGCGCGAGGTTGCGCGCAATCTGGCGCTCATCCTCGAGGAGCATCCGTTTCAGGTCGCGCACGTCGCGAAACGCCCGGCCGTCCCACAGTTCGCCGCTGCAGTCCACCGGCAGCGCCAGGTTGAACGCAAATTTCTGGCCGCCGCGGCCGAGGCCCGGCGCCGGCTTCGCGCCCTCCGTCCCCATCGCGCGGTAGCGCTCGCGCTGGCCGCCCATCACGTCGAAGGCCTCCAGCGCAAAGCCCGCGGGATCGATCTTCGTGTGGCACGAGGCGCACGTCTCCTCCGTCCGATGCTTGGCGAGCTGCTCGCGGATCGTGGCGGTGCCCCGGATGTCCGGCTCGACCGCCGGCACGCTGGGCGGCGGCGGAGGAGGCGGCAGTCCGAGCAACCGCTCCATGATCCACGCGCCGCGCAGCACGGGCGAGGTCGTGGTGCCGTTGGCGGTCACTTTCAGCACGCTCGCCTGCGTCAGCAGGCCGCCGCGCAGGCTGTCCGCGGGCAGCGCCACCTTCCGCAACGCCACGCCCTCGACCGGCGGCAGCCCGTAGTGCGCCGCCAGTTTCTCGTTCACGATCGCAAAGTCCGACGCCACGAGGTTCCGCGCCGGCAGGTTGCCGCGCACCAGCTCCGCGAAGAACGCCTGCGTTTCAAACAGCGCCGACTCGGCCAGCAGATCGTCGAGGTAATAATCCGGATACAGCCCCTCGTCCGGCGCCGTCGTGCCCACCCGGCGGAGATCGAGCCAGTAGTCGAGGAACGCGTCCACGAACCGCCGCGCCTTGGGCGAGTCGAGCAGCCGGTCCGTCTCCGCGCGGAGCGCCGCGGGCTGGCGCAGTCCACCCCGGTCGGCGAGCGTGCGCAGCGCGGCATCGGGCGACGTGTTGCCGAGGAAGAACGACAGCCGCGCCGCGACCGCATGCGGATCGAGCCGGCCGGGCTTCTCCTCGAGCGAAATGAACTCCGGCGAGCACAGCACCGCCGTGTAGCCGGCGAACATCGCATCGGCGAAACCCGCCCCACCCTTTCGTGTAGATTCCACCACCGGCAGGAAGCGCTCGACCTCGGTCGCGGGCACCGGCCGGCGATAGGCCCGCTGCAGAAAATTACCGAGCAGCCGCCGCGCGTCCGCTGTCGGATCGGCGGAGACCACCTCCAGCGGCGCGCCCGCGTTCCCGGACTTTTTCAACGGCAGGTTGCCGAACAGCAATTCATGCCCGGCCGTCGGCCAGCGCTCGAGCAGCGGTCCCTCCACCTCGAGCCAGCGGAAGACCACGCCGGGCTGCCCGTCCTTTTCCGCCAGCGGATTCTGCCAGCGGCCGGCGCCGGGTCGCGACCGGAAGAGCCGCGCCGCGTCGGGTCGGATCGTCTCGCCCGCGAGCAGCCACACGTCGAGTTCGCTGACGCCCGGATCCGGCTGCGCGTCAAACGTCCCGAGCCACCGCAGCAGCCGCGGCGGGGTCTCGGAGTAAATCGTGATCGGCTCCGATCGCCGTCCGCGCGCCACGTGGTCGAGATCCGGAATCCACCAACGATCGGGCTTCTTCGGATCGGTCTGCTTGGTGGGCCCGACCCACACGGTGTGCGTGTTGAACCGGAGCCGGTAGTGGCCCGCCACCGGCGCCTTGAACTGCGTGAACTTCGGCTCGAGCGGCTCGTAGGTGCTCGCCACCACGCCCACGCCCTCGAGTTCGCGCGTCGCGGCATCGGCGGGTCCGACCGTGATTGACGCCTTGCCGGCGCGCACCTCGGGCTGCGGTTCGAAGCCGAGCACGGGAAAGGTCGCGCGCTCCGGCGAGGTGTTGAACACGGAAAACTTCATCGGCCCGATGAAGCTGCGCTGCTCGCGCGCATAGTAACGCGTCGTCGTCGTCGCCGGCCGCTCGACCTGCTTCGCGGCCACCTGCCGCAGCGCGTAGTCGGCCGCGTTGAGGTAGCGCTGGAGCTGGACGTGCGAGACGTCGAGCGCGTCGCCCACCTTGTTGAAGCGGAACGCCTCGCCGTCCTCCGGCAGCGAGTCCTTCACCTGCAGCCACGGCGCCTGCAGCAGATCGCGGAGCGCGTTCTCGTATTCGTAGCGATTCAGCCGGCGGCGCGTGGCCCGGCCCTCGTTCGCGACCACCGCCCGCTCCGCCTGCGTGAGGGTCGTCGCCAGCGTGCCGAGGAATTTTTCCAGCTCACCCGCGGCCGGGCGGGCCTTTTTTTTCGGCGGCATCTCGCCGGCCTGCACGCGGTCGTGCACCTTCACCCACGTCGCAAAATTCTTCGCGTCCGACGGATTCAGCGCGAGCGCCGTGAGATCGAGTCCGCCCTTCTTCTCCACGTCGTCGTGACAGCCCGCGCAGTGCTGCTCGATGAACGCCGCCGTCGCGGGCGGCGGTGGCGCCGCCCGCACGACGGCGCCGCACGCCAGGATCGCCGCGACCAACGCGCGCACAGTCCGACAGGAGTCATTCGGGGAAACGTGGGGGCTCACGGGGGAAATTCAGCCTCTGGTCTCGGAGGTTTTCCCCGGAGCGTCAATTGAGAGCTTCGATTTCCTGCCGTGATTCTGCATCCGCCCAAAGCAACGGCTTTGGACAGGATTAACAGGATTTCCAGGATTGATAAACGCCCTCTCCGAATCCTGTTAATCCTGTAAATCCTGTCGGAAAAAGCCGCCGCTCACTCTCCAAACGCGATCCCCTGCGCCAGCGGCAGTTCCTTTGAGTAGTTGATCGTGTTCGTCTGCCGGCGCATGTAGGCCTTCCACGCGTCGCTGCCGCTCTCGCGGCCGCCGCCGGTTTCCTTCTCGCCGCCAAACGCCCCGCCGATCTCCGCGCCGCTCGTGCCGAGGTTCACGTTGGCGATGCCGCAATCGCTGCCCCGCGCGCTGACGAACAACTCGGCCTCGCGCACATCGTTCGTGAAGATCGCCGCGCTCAGGCCCTGCGGCACCGCGTTCTGCAGCGCGATCGCCTCCTCCAGCGTGTGATACGGCATCACGTAGAGGATCGGCGCAAACGTCTCGTGCTGCACGATCGCCCACACGTTCTCCGCCTCAATGATCGTCGGGGTCACGTAGAGTCCGCTCGCATGGGCCGCGCCGATCAGGCGCGTGCCGCCGGTGAGCACGCGCCCGCCGTGCTTCTTCGCCGCTTCGATCGCCTGCGTGTAGTGCCCGACCGCCGTCACGTCGATCAACGGGCCCATCAGCGTCGCCGGATCGAGCGGGTTGCCGATCCGCACCTGGCCGTAGGCCGCGTCCAGCATCCGCATCAGCTTCGTGTAGACGGCCTCGTGCACGATCAACCGCCGCGTCGTGGTGCAACGCTGGCCGGCCGTGCCCACCGCGCCGAAGAGGATCGCCCGCAACGCGAGCTTCAGGTCGGCGGTGGGCGTCACGACGATCGCGTTGTTTCCACCGAGCTCGAGCAGCGAGCGGCCGAGGCGCTTCGCCACCACCTCCGCGACGCGCCGGCCCATCCGCGTCGAACCGGTCGCCGACACCAGCGCGACGCGCCGGTCCGCGATCAGCGGCTCGCCGACGTGCGCCGCGTCGCCGTTCACCAGCGAGAAGATCGCCGGATCGACGCCGCACGCGCGGCAGACCCGCTCGGCCAGCTTCACGCACGCGATCGCCGTGAGCGGCGTTTTCTCCGAGGGTTTCCAGACGGTCGCGTCGCCACAGACGGCGGCGAGCGCGCTGTTCCACGCCCAGACGGCGACGGGGAAGTTGAAGGCCGAAATGATCCCGACGACGCCGAGCGGGTGCCACTGCTCCATCATGCGATGCCCCGGCCGCTCGCTCGCGATCGTCAGGCCGTGCAACTGCCGCGAGAGCCCCACCGCGAAATCGCAGATGTCGATCATCTCCTGCACCTCCCCCTCGCCTTCCGCGAGGATCTTGCCCGTCTCGAGTGTGACGAGCCGGCCGAGGTCGCGCTTGTGCGCCCGCAGCGCCTCGCCCAGGGCGCGCACCACCTCGCCGCGTTTCGGCGCCGGCACGTCGCGCCACCCCGTGAACGCCCGCTGCGCCGCGCCGAGCGCGCGCTCGACCTCGGCGGGAGTCGCGGTCGCCACGCGCGCGAGCACGCTGCCGTCGATCGGCGAACGCTTCTCGAGCGCGGGTCCGCCGCCAAACCATTCGCCGGCAAACCCGCCCGGGTTCTTCGCCTTCAGGCCCAGCCGCGGGAAAATTTCGGCGGCGACTTTCTTGACGGTTACGGCGCCCATGGGTCGATTCTCTTAACTTCGGATAGCTCGGATCGCACGGACGAATTCGGTCGAGCGCTCATCTGTGAAATCCGTGCCGTCCATGGTCAGCGGGTCGGATTCGAGTTTCCATACACGCGCCCGCCCCACTGCGTGCCGAGGAACTGCGGGAGCGCGATCGACTCCTGCTTCACGAAGCCCCGCGGCAGCTCGCCGCGCGCGAACAGCTCCAGCACCGCGACGACGCCCGCCGCCGTCGTGAGCTGGATCGCCGAGAGCGTCCGCCCCTGCACCGTCTCGCCGTGCATCTTCTTCACGAAGGTGCGCTGCACGAGCTCGCCGCCGATCGTGCCCACCGCGCTCACGTAAAACACCACGACGTCCTGATCCGTCAGCGGCACCTCCTGATCGAAGATTTGCGTGAGGAGTTCCTGCTGCGCGCCGAGATTCAGGTCCTGGAGCAGGAACTTCATCAGGTCGCGGTGCCCCGGATACCGCATCGTCTTGTAGTTCAGCTCGCCGACGCGGCCGCGAAATGTCTCGCACATCGTCGCGACGCCGCCGCTGGTGTTGAACGCCTCGTATTCCACGCCGTCGATCGTCAGCCGCTCCGCGCCGTCCAGCGGCAGCGTCTCGATCCGCCGCCCCTCGTGCAGCGCCTCGCCGACCTGGCAGTATTCGTTGATCAGCCCGGCCGTGCTCCAGCTCAGGTAATACTTCATCTGGTTGCTCGCGAACTGCGGCAGCGCGCCCACGCGCATCTCGACCGACCGCGCCACGTCGAGCGACGCCGCGAGCGATCCGCCCACGATGTTGATCGCGCCCGGCGCGAGTCCGCACTGGGGCATGAACGTCACGCCCTTCGTCTTCCGCGCGAGCCCACGGATGAAGGCCGTCGTCGCCACGTCCTCCGTCAGATCGAAATACGCCACGCGCGCCGCCGCGCAGGCCCGCGCGATGTCCTGGTTCAGGAAATACGGCGCCGCGCTCACGACCGCGTCGCACCGCCGCACAAAGGCCGCGAGCCCCGCGGCGCGCCTCACGTCGACCTTCCGCGCCACCGCCTTCTCCAGCCCGTCGAGCTTCAGGTTCGGCCGCACGTCGCCGAGCACGACCGCGTCGCAAAAATCGCACGACTCGAGCAGCGTCGCGATCGTCCCGCCGACCTTCCCGCCGCCGATGATGCCGATCTTCATGTGGGGAATTTAAGCAGGAAACCAGGAAGCCAGGAAACAGACGGATAAGAACTCAGAAGCCAGGAACCCAAGAATCCGATTCCTGGCTTTCTGGCTTTTGAATTAGTCCGCTTGTTCATGGTTTCCTGGTTTCCTGCTTTATGTTCTCAGTGCCCCGCCTGCACTTTGCGCGGATCGGTCGCGGAGATGATCGCACTGACGGATTTCTGGTTGAAGCCCTTGAAGCCGCCCTTGCGCTGCAGGTTTTCCAGATGGCTGCCGATCGCGCCGTCGCGGACAAATCCCTCCGCCTGCGCCGCGGTGATGAGCCCCGCTTCGCGCAGCCGCGTCACGCGCGCCGGCCGCACGCTCCACCGCTCGCCCTCCGTGAACGCCTGCCGCAGAAACTCGAAGTCGGAGAACGGCTTCATCGTGACCACGCCCTGCCCCGCCAGTTGGTCGCGCAGCAACGCGAAATCGAAGCGCGCCTCCAGGTGGTGCATCCCCGCCTGCAGGAAACTGTCGCCGTGCAGCCCGCACCACAGCCCGACCGTGCCGAGCCGCCCCGCCGCCGGCAGCCGCACGCTCGCAAAATCGATCTGCGTCTCGTCCGGCATCAGGTCGACATCCGCAAACGTCACGATCCCCGCCACCGGCTGCTCCGAGATCTGCGCGCCCCAGCCCGCCTCCGCGCCCGCGTAGTAGCGCTCGCGTTTCTCGAAGCCGAGCCGCGCGAAGAATCCCATCAGATCCGCGAAGTGCGCGCGCGAGCTGCGAAACGTGTGGTGGTCGTGGTTGCCCCAGCCGAGGCCCAGCCGATCCTGTCGCCGCTTCTGAATCTGCGCGGCGCGGTTGCGCGCTTCCCAGCAGACCCGCTCCTCCGCGAAGAACAACTCGCACGCCGCATCGCGATCCACCAGCGCGAGGACCTCCTCCAGCCGCTCGAATGCGTGGGCGACGCCTTCCGCGTCCTCGGGGAAGTCGCGTTTCCGCGTGTGCCACAACTCGCGCGCCCGCAGCATGCCGCGTTGAAACTCCGGCGTCGGATCGTGCACCACGAAGCCGCGGTAGCCGAGCCGCTCGACCGCAAGCAGCACGGTGTCGTTGTAGTCGCTGATCTGCGCCCGCCGCAGCCGCGCGCCAATCATCCCCTCGATGCGCGCGTCGAGATCATGCGCCGCGACAAAATCCGCTACGACCTCCGGCCGGATCGCCAGCGTCCCCGGCACGCCGTCGCGGCTGCCGCCTTCCCGCAGCAGCACGCGCGGCATCATGGCGCGCGGATGCCAGAGCACCGTCGTGCCCGCCGGCGCCTCCACCGCCTCCTCGACCAGCCCCGCGCGGCGCAGCTCATCGGCATGCCCCGGCGACAGCACCAGATGATCGACCCACTCGAAGAACTCCGTGCCCGTCTCGGCGGCCATGCGTTCCGCCAGCCGCGCCGCAAACGGATTCCGCCGCAGGAAGGCCTGGACGTAGCCGCCGAGCCGTTTTTCCGCCTCGTAACAGAGCGGCCAGTCGAAGGCCGGGGGCGGCGGGGTCGAGGGAGTATCCGGCAACGTCGGCGAGGCCATGGGGTGAGGGGATGCGCGGATCTTGGCGCAGTTCAAACCGGCCGCGACGACAAAAAGTGCGCCGTCGCGAGCTTTACCCGGCACGCGGAATGGTCATGGTGCCCGGACATGGCCGAAGACTCCGATCCCCCGCGGAAGTTCTACAAGCTCAAGCCCACCGAGTTTGAGGTCGTCAACGCGCCGAGCGGCTCCGCTCCCGTCGACTCCACGCCCACGCATGTGCGCGGCCACCTCCGCGCCGCCAACGCCACCGGCCCGCTGCCCGGCGTCCGCCCGCCCACCCCGCAGGAAAACGACGTGCACGCCATGCTCCGCGCCAACCTCGCGCGCGCCGACGCCGCCGGGCTCAACGACCTCGCCCCGCCCCCGAAGCGCCGCTCGCGCCGCAAGCGCGACTACTTCCTGGTGCTGGTGCCCATGAACCTGTTCTTCGGCTACATGGCCCTCGGCCCCAGCGCCAACGCGGTGTCGCTCGTCTACGGCCTGGCCGGCATCGTGGTCGGCACCTGCGGCCTGACGTGGGTGATGTGGTTCGTGATGGACGATTACTGACGCGAAGTCCGCGGTGTTCGCCGGTCGCCTCGAGCCCGGCGCTGCGTCGGTTCTCCCTTCCGTCCCTCGCGAACGGCCGCGCGCTCCGGTCGCGCGCGCCAGGATTAGGAAACTCTAACCTCGCACCCGCGGCTTTCTAATCCCCGCGGGAGTAACTTCGGCGCGAGCCCACTCGCGCCATGAAATCCATCCTCGTCTACGATCTGCCGCTGCGCCTTTTCCACTGGGGTTTTGCGGGATCGCTGACGGCATCGCTGGGCCTCGCCCTGATCGCCGACGAGCACAGCCCGCTGTTTGCGTGGCACGTGCTCTTCGGCCTCGCGGCGGGATTTCTGCTGCTGCTGCGCCTCGTGCTCGGTCTCGTGGGCGCGCGCTACGCGCGGTTCTCGCGCTTCCCGGTTCAGCCGCGGAAAGTGTTCGCCTACCTCCGTGGACTTTTCGACGGCAGCGCCCCGCGCCACGCCGGGCACAGCCCCGGGTCGGCCTGGGCGGCGCTCGCGATGTTCACCGCCGTGCCCCTGCTGCTGGCGACCGGCCTCTGGGCGCAACGCGATCCCTGGGAGGACCTGCACGGTTTTCTCGCGTATGCGTTGCTCGCCGTGATCGGGCTCCATCTCGCCGGGCTCGCCTGGCACACAATCCGGCACCGCGAGAATATCTCCGCCGCGATGATCACCGGACGGAAGCGCGGTGAGCCCGCGGATGCGATCGCGTCCGCGCAGCCCGGCTGGGCGCTGGCCTGCGTCGTGGCAACCGCCGCGTGGCTGGGCGGCCTGTTCTCCAACTACGACGCGGCCGCCGCGAAGGTGCGCCTCCCCGTCACCGGTCCGACCATCGAGCTGGGCGAGGCCCGCGGCTCCGACGCCCCGCGCCCCGGCCGCCGCCGCCGGCACGACGACGATCAGTGAGCCGGCCGGCCGGCGCCGCCGCGTATCCAACTTCTACCAACATGAGTTTCCTCCACCCTTTCTTCACGCGCCTCGCGTGGTTCAATGTGCCCGCCGTCCTTCTCACGGGACTCCTGCAACGCACACCGCTCGTCCGCGTCGCTACGGCCGCGGCCGACCGTGTCGCCGGCTCCCCGCTCGGCGCGGTGCTCCGCGCGGCCTCCCTCGGCGTCGCCTCGCTCGGCACCCTGCACACGCTCGCCGGCGCCACCACGCTCGTAACCAATCAGCCCAGCCCCCTCAGCACGACCGTCGGCGTGCCCCTCGCCCCCGTCGCCTTCGGCATCAACGGCCCGGGCGTCGGGCAGCCCGGCTCCTGGGTGGTCGGCGGCGCGATCCCTCCCGGCCTCAATTTCTCCGGGCTCACCGCCCCCGCCACGATCAACGTCGCCAACCTCGTCCTCAGCGGCACGCCCACCACCGCCGGCAGCTATGCCGTCACCCTGCAGGGCTGGGAGAACCGGGACCGCAAGGGCAAGGGCTCGCCGATCTACACCTACGTCATCGCCGTCTCCGGCGGCGTGTCCGCCGTCGCCCCGGCGATCACCACCCAGCCGGTGAGCCAGACCGGCCGCGCCGGCGGCAGCGTGACACTGACCGTCACCGCCTCCGGCACGCCTGCTCCCGGCTTCCAGTGGTTCAAGGACGGCGCCGCCCTTGCCGGCGCCACCAATTCCTCCTGCACGCTCGGCAATCTCAGCGCCCTCGACGCCGGCGTCTACACCGTGACTGCCACGAACTCCGCGGGCCGCGTCACCAGCAGTGCCGCGACCCTGACCGTGAATCTCCCTCCGCCGGTCGACCCGACTCCGATCGATCCGGGCGCGCCGCGCGGCCGCCTCGTCAATCTCTCGATCCTCACGCAGGCCGGCGCAGGAGCCAGCGTGCTCACGATGGGCGCGGTCGTCGGCGGGGCCGATTCGGCCGGTTCGCTGCCGCTCGTGATCCGCGCCGTCGGACCGACGCTCGGCACGGCGTTCGGCATCGCCGGCGTGCTCGCGGACCCCGTGATGACGGTCAACGCCCAGGGCACGCCCGCTCCGATCGCGGTCAACGACAACTGGGGTGGGAGCGAGGCGAACCGCGCGGCCTTCGCCGCGGTCGGCGCCTTTGAGCTGCCCTCGGCAAGTCTCGACTGCGCCTACGTGCCGCCGTCACCCGGCCTCACCGCAGGCGGCTACACCGTGCAGGTCGCCGGCAACACCAGCGACACCGGCCTCGTGATCGCGGAGATCTATGACGCAGCCGGCGCGGCGCGCACCGCCACGACCCCG
>CAZENI010000190.1:0-13757 GCA_964513055.1 uncultured Opitutus sp. | reverse complement strand
CGCGAAGCTGACGAACAGCGGGCCGCCCAGGAGCGCGAACAGCAGGCCATCCAGTCGCTCTACGTCTCTGACGAAGTGCTCACGCGCACGCTCCGCAGCGACTCCGAAAAATTTCAACGCGCGCTGCGCGCGATCGGGGTGGGCAAGTTCGACGTCGAGCCGGTGGGTTATCTCTACCAGCGCTTCCTGCGCAATCTCCGTGGCGACGAATTACTCGCCGAGCTCGACATCGATCCCGCGCAGGTCGACCCGCAGCCCGGGCGCGCCAGCGCGAAGGTTGCCGAGCTTCTCCTGAAAAGCACCTCGGACCTCGTGCGGACGAAGGCGCCGCTCCTCTCCGGAGCCGGCGTTCCGCGCGCGGAGTTCATCCCGATTTTCGCCGGCGTATTCGCCGAGTTCGCACGGGACGGCGTCACGCTGCGCAAGGCTGTGGCCCTGCCGGTCGAGGAGTTCAACCATGTGGTGCTGCCCCCTGAGAGCGGCGAATTCCCGGACGCCAAACGGGCGGAGTTTCTCCGCCAGGGCGTGACGCCCGCGTTTATCAACACCGGCCAGGGCCGGCCGGGCGAACCCGGAGCCTCCCGCCCCCCGGCCCGCTCCGGTCCCGATGGCGCGCCCGGCAATGGCCCGATCGGCGGATCGAACGGACGGCGGGGCGAGCCCGGACAACCGGGCGCGGTTGGCGGCAACGGCGCGCGCGGTGGCGACGGGGCCACGGCCACCCTCGTCGTCACCGAGGTTACTTTCCAGCGCGCCCCGCGCATCGCCCGCCTCGAGATCCGCAGTGCCACGCACGGCGAGAAAACCGCTTATTGGGATCTCAACGCTCCGCTGATTCTGAATTTCCGCGGCGGCCGGGGCGGCGAGGGCGGCCGGGGTGGCGACGGCGGGGCCGGCGGCAACGGCGGCGACGGGCAGAAGGGCGATCCCACCGACCCCGGCTCCTTTCGGCGCGGCGGCGATGGCGGGGCCGGTGGCAACGGCGGCAACTACGGCCGCGGTGGCACGGGCGGCGATGGCGGCAACGGTGGCAATGTCACCATTTCCATCGTCGGTTCGGCGGATTTCAACGCGCTGATCCGGCAACTTCTCCGCCTCGACGTCGCTCCCGGCGCCGCCGGCGAAAATGGACTCAACGGCAACCCCGGCTCCGCTGGATCGGGCGGAAACCGGGGCAGTGGCAGTCCGAGCGGCAAGCGCGGAGAAAACGGCAAAGACGGCCGCGGAGCTTCGTCCCCTCGCGCCACCGGTTACGGAACCGGCGTTCCCGGGCAGCCAGGCTCCACAGTCTACCGCTAGCCCGAACAGTTCACACCTAGAGGTGTGAACTGTCCGACCTATAGGGCCGACTTCGTCGGGGCTAGTGGAATGTGGAAAGCGGGAAAAATACCGGGAAAAGAACACTCCGTTTCCCGGCTTGTTTCCCGCTTTCCACATTCACCCGCCTTGGTTGCCCGCCCACACTTCCCAATCAGAAATCCAAACCGAACAGCAGCTTCAGCCGGTCGTAATCCTGCGCGGTGCCGTCGGGATTGTTGCGGCGGATCTCGTGCCGGACCGACGTGCTCAGCGTCTCGGTCAGCTTCTTGTTCACCTCGAAACGGTTTTCCCAGCCATCCGTCTGCCGACGCACCGGATACCACACGCCGCGCTGTGAGATCGTGATGCGCCACGGCAGCGCAAACTCCGCCTCCTCGAACGTCGACACGAGGCCGCGCGACGTGTGCTCCGCGCCCGGTGCCGTGTTCCAGGTGTCGAACAAGTTTTGCGAGACGCCGACGCGCAGCTTGCGGCTCGGCTTTGTCAGCACGTGGTAGCCGATGCCGAGTTCCTGCTGCAGCAGCACGTAGTCGTTGGGCAGCCCGCGGAACTTGCTCGCCCGGTTCCACTCGCTCGTCGGCCGGTAGTGGCCGAAGAGCTGCTTGTTGAACTCATGGCGCCACTGCCCCGTGAGCTTCACCATGTCGGTCGAGACGATCTCGTTCGTCTCGCTGTAGTCATAGCGCGCGTTGAGCTGCACCTCGTCGACCTTCCATTTGCGCGAAAGCTGCGTCTCGTAGGAACTGGTGTTCCGCTCGGCGACATCCGACACCACCTCGGTGGAGAATGACAGCCGGCCGTGCCACGGTCCGAAGTAGTTCCGCACCTTGGCCGTGAGCACCGCGGGCGAAAAGCGATCCCAGAGCGTCACGCGCTCCTCGTCGTCCTTGTCCGCGGCGGCGACGGCCGCCTTCTTCTCCGCGGGCGTCGCGGGCGCGGCCGGCGGCTTCGCGGCCGGCGGCGTGGTCGCCGTGACCGGCTTCGCGCCCTGCGCGACGGCGGGCGCCGCGACGCCGGGGGTCGCCGGCCTCTCCGCCTTGATCACCACGGCATCGGATGCCTTCACGCGCACCTCGCCGAAACGATCGGTTTTGAACACAATCTCCGTCGCGCTCTGGCTGACCAGCAAGCCCTGCACGCGATCGCCGTCCTTGTAGACCAGCGTGTCCCGCGGATTCGGCGTCGTCTGGGCCGCCTCCATCCACGCCCCGAGCAGGCAGAAGCCGAAAAATACCGCCCGCCAACGCCGCGCCGCCGCCCAGTTTCCCGATATCATCGCGCCTTTCGACGCACGATCCGGAGTCGTGTTTCAACTTTTTTCGGCGAATTCCCGGCCGTCTCCCCGCCGCGCGGGCGGTCCGCTCAGCGCGGCAGTTCCACAATCACGTCGAGTCCGCTCCGGTCCGATCGGTTCTCCGCGCGAATCGTGCCGCCGTGCAGTTCCACGATGCTCCGGCAGATCGCGAGACCGAGGCCGTGCCCGTGCCCCGCGCCGCCCGGCTCGCCCGCCCGCTCAAAACGCACGAAGCGGTGGAACACCCGCGCCAGTTGATCGCCCGGCAGTCCCGGGCCCTCGTCGCGCACGCTGAGCCGCCAGCTCGCGCCCGCCGGCGAGGAATCCAGCGTCACCCATCCGCCGCGCGGCGTCACCGTCACGGCGTTGGCCACCAGGTTGAGCAGCATCTGCCGCAGCAACTCCGGGTCGGCGCGGATCTCGCCGGCCACATTGCTCGCCAGCGCGAAATGCACGCCGCGATCCTCCGCCAGCGCCTGCGCGTCCTCGGCAAACGGCTGCAGCAGCGCCGGCAGCGCCACCGGGCGCAGTGCCAGTTGCAGCGCCCCGCTCTCCGATTTCGCGAGGAACAGCAGCCGGTCGATTACCTGGTTGAGCTGCGCGATCTCCTCCAGGATGTCCGCCACCGCCGCGGTCGCGTCCGGATCGCCGGCCACCCGCGCGCGCACCTTCTCCGCGTTGAGCCGGATGAGCGCGAGCGGCGTCTTGAGTTCGTGCGACGCATCCGCCGTGAAGCGCCGCACCTGCTCGAACGACGCCTGCAGCCGGTCAAACATCTGGTTCAGCAACCGCGTCAGCGACGCGAGCTCGTCGCCGCTCGCCGGCACCGGGATGCGTTCGCTCAGGTTGTCCGAGCGGATCCGGTTTGCGGTCGCCTCGATCGCGCGGATCGGCCGCAGCGTGGCCCGGCTGAAACCGTAGCCCACCGCCACGCTCACCAGCCCGACGCCGACCAGCAGCAGCACGCTCACGCGCACGTAGTCGCGCAGCAGCAGGCGCAGCCCGGCCAGCGGACTCGCCACCTGCACGTGCCAGGGACCGTCGTGAAACTCCGAGCTGTGCACCGGCCCGATGCCGGGCAGCTCCAGCGTCACGCGCATTTCCCGGCCGGAGAGATCCGGCAGCACGTTGGGACCGAGATTCGGCGAACGGAAGATCACCGCGCCCCGATCCGAGTGCACCTGGATGAAATAAAGGGCCGCATCGCTGTCCGCGTCGTGCGCGATCCGCCGCGCCAGCTCCTCCGCCGTGAGATTCAGATCCGACCCAATCAGCGTCCGGAGTTCGTGATACTCCGCGTCGTGCAGCACCTCGATGCTGCGCAACATCTGCCGGTCGAGCAGCCAGCCCCCGAGCGCCAGCACGACCGCGGTCGTGACCGTCACCAGCACCGCGATCCGCAGCGTCACGCGTTGGGTGAACGTCGTCATGCGAGCTGATAGCCGCTCCCGCGCACCGTCTTGATCAACGGCTCCCCGCCCGGCGGCTCGAACTTCACCCGCAGCCGCCGCACGTAGACGTCGATCAGGTTGGTCTCCATGTCGTAGGACGCCTCCCAGATTTTTTCCCCGATCAGCGTCCGCGTCAGCACGCGCCGCGGATTCTGCAGGAACAGCTCGAGCAGCGCGAACTCGCGGCTGGTGAGCGTCACCGGCTGACCGTGGAGCGTCGCACTGCGGGCCAGCAGATCCAGCCGCACGCCCCGGTGCTCCAGCACGGTCGCCCGCGGCGCCGTGCCCTGCCGGCGGAAGAGCGAGCGCAGCCGGGCGACCAGTTCGTCCACGCTGAACGGCTTCGGCAGATAATCGTCCGCGCCGAGATTGAGCCCGCGGATCCGATCCGCGACGGCGTCGCGCGCACTGAGGATCAGCACCGGCTCGTTGAAGCCGCTGCCCCGCCATTCGCGCAACAACTCGAGCCCGTCGCCATCCGGCAGTCCCAGATCGAGCACCACCGCGTCGTAGGGCGACTCCGCCAGCGCCTCGCGCGCCGCCGCGCAGCTCGCCGCCACGCGCACGGTGTAGGCCTGCTCGCTCAACGCGCGCTCGACGAACCGGCTGACTTTGTGCTCGTCCTCGACGATCAGGATTTTCATGGCGGGGCCGCCGCCACAGAACCGGCGTCGCGCCCGTTGTGCAAGGCCTGCACGTGGGACACGAGCCCCATCACGTCCCCATCCGGCAGATACTCGTGCCCCGCCATCGCCAGGCCCGGCAGCCCGAACTTGATCACCCGCGCGAGCGCCACCGCGCGATCTCCGTCCGGTCCCGGCAGCACGTGCCGCCACGGCACCCGCGTCCAGTCCGGCGGCGGATAACTCAGCCGCCCCGCCAGCGGCCCGTCCCCGCGCCCCGTGCCGCCGTGACACGGCGTGCACAACCGCTGGAACAACCCCTGCGCCTTCGCCGGCGCCAGCTCCTCGCCCGCACGTGGCATCCAGGCCGCAGTCTGCGCGCGTCGCGCCTCCCTCGTCTCCGCGCCCAGCGATCCGAGATACGCGACCAGCGCGTCCCCGCGCCCGTCACCGCCGGCAAACAGATGCGCATACGCCGGCATCCGTGAGCCCGGCGACACCGCGCGCGGCGCGATCAGGTGCAGCCGGTTCCACTCGGGCGAGCGCCGGTTGCCCACCGCCGCGAGGTCGGGACCGAGCCGGCGGTTGCCCGGCAGCGGCGGCGCCACCGCGAGCGTTTTCTCCAGCGCGGCCGCTGGCCCCCACTGCTCGACGTCCCGCGCCACCCGCGGACGCACATACTGCGAATGACAATGGATGCACCCTTCCGCGATGTAGACCTCGCGCCCCTGCGCCACGACCGGGTCGGTCGTATCCGACGCGGGCGCACGCGGCGCGGCCACCGCCACCGCGGCCGCCACCGCCAGCGCACCGCGCGTGCGCAACCGCCAGGCCAGCGCCAGCACGCCCGTCCCGCCGGCGATCACGACAAACGCCAACGGCACCGTCGCGAGGTCCTGCGCCATGCCGATCCCCAGCGCCGAGCCCACCCAGCCCGCCACCGCAAACACCGCCGCCGCCACGCCCGCGCGCCCGCTGCGCGCCGGATATTCCACGAGCACCGTCGAGTAGAGCGACACCCCCGCCGTGTAGCACCACGCCGCCGCGCCGGCCCCGGTCAGCGTGCCGTTGAGCATCAGGCACGCGACCGCCAGCGCCAGCAGCGCCACCGCCGCGACCGCCCGCCGGCCGCCACGGTCGAGCAGCGCCCCGGCCGCGATCGCCGCGAGAAGATGCACCGTCGCGTTGCCCGCCAGCGCCGTGCTCGAGCCCCACGTCGCCGCCCGCAGCGCCTCGGTGTGTTGCACGATGTAGAACGCCGCCGAGTCCATCCACACCAGCGCCAGCAGGATGACGACCCAGCGCACCACTCCGCCGCGCGCAAACTCATCCTCGCGCTCCGGCTCCGCCGCCCCGGCTGCCATCAGCCGCGGCAGCCACGACGCCGCCAGCACGATCCCCGCCGCCACCGCCGTCTGCGTCAGCGCTGGCGCGCGGAAAAGCCACGGCACGTTGCAGAACGCATACGCGATCCCCGTGCCCGCGCCCACGGCGAGTCCCAGCCGCGCGCCACCCGTCGCCGCGCGCAGCCCCGCCGAAAGCGTCACCGTGAGCCACCCGAGCGAGAGCCCCACCGCCACCGCCGCGACCGCCACGGCGGCAAACGTCTCCGCTGCCCACGCCAGCGCCGCCGCACCGGCGCACGCCCGCAGCGCCCACGCCAGCAATCCACGCGCCCGCTCCGGCCGGTAGCCCCACGCCCCCAGCCCCGCGCCCGCCACGCCGCCGGCGCCGAGCCCGGCCATCACGAACCGCAGCCGCTCCGCCTCCGGTGCGATCGCCCGCACCCGCTCGAGCAGCGCGAACTCCGCGAAGATCAGGAAATACACATACGTCGCCGCGATCGCGCCCACCGCCGCGAACCACGATGCGCCCAGCGTCCGTCCGCCGCCACCCGCGCCGGTCCGCCCCGGCTCTCCCTGCCTCTCCCCTTGTCCTTCCGCGTTCACGTCCCACCGCCTTCCGCGCCCCGCGCCTTCAGCAGAATCACCGCCTGCACCGCCACGCACGCCAGGTCCGTCGCCGTCACGCCGAGCCACCCGCGCTCGAGCGCCCCCGTCGCGACCGCCACGCCCGTGAAGAGCCCCGCGCCCGCCCTCGCCAGTAACGTGATTTCGAATACCGTCCGCAGCCGCGCCGCGCCGCCCGCCGCCAGCGCCAGCCCATAGGAGCCGCCCACCGCCGCGACGAACACGCCGACGAAGCGCACAAAGCCCAGTGCCTCCGCGCCGGGCACCCGCACCCCCATCCGCGCCAGCGTGAACGCCGGCGCCGCCACCAGCGCGACGCCCGTCGCCAGATCCATCGCGCCGACCGCCGCCGCGTAGCCCCGCACCCAGCGTCCTTGGAGGGAAAGATTCATCGGCGCACGAAATCCAACCACCACCGCGCCGCCGCCGCCGTCATCGCCACGCCCGCCGCCAGCCGCACCGCCAGCAGCCCCTGCGTCCAGGGCTCGCTGCGAAACAGCTCCGCCACCCGCTCCGTCTCCAGCGCTCCGAGCACGAGCATCGCGCTCACGTAAACCGCCGCGCCCCCCTGCCACAGCCAGAACGTCCCGCGCGGCGCCGCCCGCCCCGCCAGCACCACGACGATCATGCCGTTCACGCTCGTCACCAGTCCCGCCATCGCGAGGTGCGCGTGCGCCACGAGGCCGTGCGTGAATTTTAGCGCCTCCGACACCCCGGGCAGAAAGGTCACCCAGCCCGTCAGGACCAGCAGCCCCCACCACACCGCGGCCGCTCGCCGCCACGGCTCCGCCGCCGCCGGCCAGTCGTAGTTGCGCCACACGGCCGGCAGCAGCGGCACCCACGCCAGCAGCACCGCGAGCGCGGCGATCTGCGCCGGCGCATGGTGCGACGCATGCCCGCGATCGATCACGGCAAACACCAGCCACGATCCCGCCAGCGCCCACGCCCACTGCGCCGGCCGCCGCCGCGGCCGGAGCCCCAGCCATGCCGGCAGTATCAGGTAAATGGTCACGATCCCCAGAGTCGAGCCGAGCAGCGCCGCGCCCGTCGCGCCACCGCTGTCGGGATTCACCGCCGGATACACGTCGCGCCGCGCCGCCCAGAACAGCAGCGAGGGCACCGCCGCCAGCACCACCAGCCCGGCCACGCGCCCTGCGCGTGCGCCCGCCGGCAGGCGCGGCCATCGCCACCAGGTGTGCGCCGCGAGCAGGGCCCACAGCACGTGCATCGCCGCCGGCAGCAGCGGCCGCGTCCAGCCCTGCCAGTCGAGAAACAACTTCCCGCTCACCGCCCCGCCGAGCCAGGCCACGCCGCCGAGCGCGAGCGCCACCGACCACGCGCCCAGCGCCGCGTGCGCATGACGCCCCGCATGCGGGTGCCGCCCGTCGAAGAACCACGCCAGCAGCGCCCCCACCAGCGGCAGCGAACACCACCCGTAGAGTTGCCAGTCGAGGTGCAGCGGCACCCACCGCCCGTAGGTGAGCGGCGCGAGCCCGTCGCCCGCCGCCGGCCAGAGCAGGCTCACGCCCAGCCACACCCCGACGAGATTCGCCGCCAGCAGCCAGCCAAGGCTGTGCAACGCCACCGCGCGCCCGCCGGCGACCCCCGCCGCTACCGGCGCCGCGTTCATCCGGCGATCTCGTCGAGCCGGCCGTCGCGCACGCGGATGATCCGGTGGCACGCCTCGGCGAAGCGCCGCTCGTGCGTCGCCAGCACGATCGCGATGCGTTCGCGTTCCGCGAGCTGCTTGAGCAGCGCGAAGACCGTCGCGCCCGTCGCCTCGTCGAGCGAGCCCGTGGGCTCGTCCGCCAGCAGCAGCCGCGGCCGGTTCATCAGCGCCCGGCAGATCGCGGTCCGCTGCCGCTCACCACCGGAAAGATCCTGGATGCGGTGCCCGAGCCGGTGCGCGATGCCGACCTCCGTCGCGAGCTCGCGGATCCGCACCGCCGTCTCCGCCCGCGGCCGCCCCACCGCCAGCGCCGGCACCCGCAGGTTTTCCTCCACCGTCAGATCCGGGATCAGGTTGTGCAGTTGGAAAATGAATCCGATCTGGTGCCGCCGCAGCGCGAGCCGGTTCGCCTCCGCCCGCGGATCGAGCCCGCACACCGTGATCTCGCCGCGGTCGGGCACATCGAGCCCGCCGAGCAGGTGCAGCAGCGTGCTCTTGCCGCTCCCCGAGGCGCCCCACAGCGCCACGAGTTCCCCCGCGCGCACGATGAGGTTCGCCTCGCGCAGCACCACGATGCGCCCGCCGTCGTAGCTCTTCGCCACGCCGCTCACGCGCGCCAGTTCGATGCGAGGATCACTCATAGCGCAGGGCCTCCGCCGGTTCGATCCGCGACGCGAACCGCGCCGGATAGATCGCCCCCGCCGCCGCCGTCACGAACGCCGTCGCCACGATCCCCGCCAGCACCGGCACCTGCAGCGACGCCTGCACGTAGCCCTGGAACTGCGGCACGCGTTCCACCGCCGCGAGCAGCGCGAACCCGATCGCGAAGCCCGCCGCCACCCCCGCCCCCGCCAGCACGGCCGCCTCCCCGAAGATCAGGCCGGCCACCTGCGCGCCGGAAAAGCCGCACACCCGCAGCACCGCGATCTCGCGGATGCGCGTGAAGACCGAGAGCAGCATCGTGTTCGCCACCCCCAGCCCGCCGAGGCAGAACGCGCACACGCCGACCGCCCACGCCGTGAAATGCAGGATCTTGAAACTGTTGTAGCTCGCGTTGAACTCGCGGTTCTCCAGCGCGATCACCCCCGGCTCCGCGCCCTCGATCGCCCCCTTGAACGCCGCCCCGCCCCGCTCGTCCCGCAGCTTCACCATCACGACCGACGCCGCCTCGCCGCGATGGAAGAACGCCTGCGCCGCCGCGAGCGGCAGGAACACGCCGCCGTCCTCGAAGCCGTTCTCCGTCTTGAACACGCCGCCGACCCGGAAGCTCCCGCGCCCGATCGCGATCGTCTCGCCCGCGCGCGCCCCAAGGAACTCCGCCGCCCGCGATCCGAGAAAGATCTCACCCTCCCGCGCGCCGAAGTCCGCGGGCTTCCCCGCCCGCCACTCCGCCCGCGCCAGCCGCGGGTCCGCCGCCTCGATCCCGAAGCACGTGATCACCGGATGGTCCGGCGCCGACACGATGCCGAACAGCACCGGGTGCGCCGCCGCGACCTCCGGCCGAGCGCGGATCGCCGCCACCTGCCCCTGCGTCACCGAGCTGAAGAACAGATCCGACACGTTGCGCTCGAACACGAGATAGTGGCTGTCGCTCGCGAGGATGCGCTGAAACATCCCGATCGCGCCCGTCACGATCGCGAGAATCGTCAGCATCGCCGCGACGCCGAAGGCGATGCCCGCCATGCCGATGACGGCCCGGACGCGATGGCGCCGCAGATTGGTAAAGACCAGGGAGAGGACTTGCATGGTGTGTGCTCCGCCGCCTCAGGCCGCCGCACTCTGTGCCTCGTCCGGGATCGCGAACACCGCGGAAAACTCCGCCGCCGCCGCACGCAGGTAGCTCCACCGCGCACCCTCCAGCCCCGCCAGCACGCGCTGGGACTGCGCCCCGAGCCGCGCCAGCCGCCGCCGCGCCGCCGGCACGCCGAGCGCCAGCGCGAGATTCGGCCGCGTGAGCTGCCGGTCGCGGCCCGTCGTCTTGCCCGCCTCGTAGCTCGACGCCAGCACGTCGCGCAGGTCGTCCGCGATCTGGAACCACTGGCCCCAGTAAACACACAGCGCCCGCAGCGCCCGCCGCTCGGCCGCCGCCGGCCGCGCCAGCGCCGCCGGCAGCAGGATGGCGAGTTCGAAGAGCGCGCCCGTCTTGGCGGCCGCGATCATCCCCACCCGCCGCGCCGAGCGCTCGGTCCGGGCGAACGCCAGATCCCAGGCCTGCCCGCCCACCAGCCCGCCCACGCCCAGGCAGCGGTCGAGGCACGCCGTCGCCGCGCGCCGCACCGTTCGCGGGCGCTCCGCGAACGCGTCTCCGACCAGTGCATACGCACGGTTGATCAATGCGAGCGACGCCAGGATGGCCGTCGCCTCGCCGTGCTGGCGGTGCAGGCAGGGCCGGCCGCGGCGGGTGATCGCGTTGTCCATGCACGGCAGATCGTCGAGCACCAGCGAGGCGGCGTGAAAATACTCCACCGCGCACGCGAGCCGGGCGGCGGCGGCGCGCGAACCGTGCTGCTCCGCCGCCGCGGCGACGAGCTGCGCGCGCAGCAGCTTGCCCGGATGGGCCGTGACCTGGGCGAGCGCCGCGCGCAGCAGCGGCTCGGCGCCGGGGACGGCGGGGGCGTGATGGATCAGGGCGGCGGCGAGGCGCTCGCGAGCGGTGGGTGCCATGGTGGGAATCAGGGAGTCGTGCGGCCCTCGAGGTGAAACCGCACGTGCACGAGCGGATCGACCTTGAGCAGGGCGAGCATGCGGATGACCGGCAGGCCGAACTCGCGCGTGTCGATCGTGGCGTCGCCATCGATCACATGCCGGCCGCCCTCGCGCAGCACCGAGATCGGAAAGCGCAGGTCGCGCGTCATGCCGTGCAGCGTCAGCCGCCCGATCGCGACCAGGCCGGCGCCGGGCGCGGGGGCCGGCTCGAGCGAGGTGAGCACGAAGAGCCCGTCGGGAAATTTCTCCGTCGCCTGCCACTTGTGCATCGCCTGATCGCGGCCGGCCTTGCCCGTCACGACGTCGCGAAACTGAAACGCCAGCCGCGCCGAGACCACCCGCCCGTCGTCGCCCACCGCCACCGCGGGCGCGAAGCGTTCCAGCCGGCCGGTGAAGGAGTCGACCGAGGCGCGGACGGCCACATCGACGCGCGACGCCGCGAGATCGATGACGAGCGGCTGTTCCGCCGCGGGCACCGCCACGGCGAAACCCGCCCACGCGATCAACCAGAGAAAGCGATGGGATGACATGCCCTGTTGTAGCGCACCAACATGAACGCCCGTTGAACCGGAGATGAATTTCCGTTCATCCGCAGCCGGCGGACGCGCGGGACCACCCCAGTCGCGCCACCTCCCCTTTTCCCGACTTCCTGATTCCCACCGCGGCGATTTCCGCGTTTCCTCGGCCCACTCCTCCCATGAAATCACTCCGTCTCCTCGCTCCCCTCGCCGCCCTTCTCCTCGTTGCGCCTCTCGCGTCCTTCGCCGCCGACAAGCCCACGGGCGAGGCCAAGTCGGCCGAGGCGATCAAACGCCATCCGCTGAAGGGCGTCGTCACCGGCATCCTCGCGGAGAAATCCTCCCTCCTCGTGAAACACGAGGCCATCCCCGGCGTGATGCACGCCATGACCATGGCGTTCAAGGTCGACGCCGCGACGCTCAAGGCCGCCAAGGAAGGCCAGGCCATCACCGGCCTGATGTCGCGCCAGGGCAACGCGTGGGTGCTGGAAGAGGTCAAGGTCGTCGCCGCGAAGAAGAGCTGAGGGCTCGCCGTTCGCCGCCGTCTCCTTTGCGTTTCGCGCCGCGCCATGCCCAACCTCTTCATCGTCGCCGGTCCCAACGGCGCGGGGAAAACGACCTATGTGCGGCGTTTTCTCCCGCAGGAGATGCGCTGTCGGGAGTTCGTCAACGCCGACTTGATCGCCGCCGGCCTCTCGCCGTTCGCCCCGGAAAAGGCGTCGTTCGAAGCGGGACGCATCATGCTCGGCCGCCTCCGCGACCTATCGGAGCGCCGCGAGGAATTTTCGTTTGAAACCACGCTCTCCGGACGTGGCTACGCGACGCTTCTCCGCAAAATGCGCACCGCCGGCTATTTCATTCAGCTCGATTTTCTCTGGATTCCCGACCTCGACCTCACTCGGAATCGCGTCCGACAACGCGTCGCCAAAGGCGGCCACAATATCCCGGATGACGCGCAGCAGCGGCGTTTCCACCTCGGGATTCGCAATCTCATCGAGCTCTATCGCCCCCTCCTCGGCTACTGGCGCCTTTACGACAACACCGGCCAGAATCCTCATCTGGTCGCGGAGGAGAAGAGCGGCGCCCTGCGCATCGTGGATGCCACTCGGCTTGCCAATATCGAGCGCTCAAGCAACGTCTGCTTCATGCCCGACTCGTCCACGCCGTCCGTCGAAGAGCCCGCGAGCTACACGCCGGAGGAGGTCACCCGCCGCTCGCTCCGCGCCATGCGCAAGGCCTTTGCCGACGTCGTTCTTGAGAACAAAGCCTGGGGCCTTCCCGTGATCCAGTGGCGCGAGGGCCGTGGCGTGGTCGAGGTCCCGCCGGAGCAGCTCGAGCCGCTGGCGCGCCGCATCCTCGAGGTCGACGGCGACCCGCTGCCCGAGGCCGAGGAGCGCGCCCTGCTCGCGCACCTCAAGATCTGAGCGCGGCCCGCCGCGCCGAGTCGCCGTGCCCGGGATTGAAGCGCGCCGCACCGTGATCCTGATCCGCGCGATCGTCTTTTTGCTGCTGGCCTCCGGCCTTCGATCCTTGGCCGCCGACCGTTCTCCCACCTCCGTCTCCGTCGCCGCCGCCGCCAACCTCGTCTACGCGCTCGACGCGCTGCACGCGGAGTTCCGGCGCGCGGCTCCCGAGATCACGCTCACCGTCACGACCGGCGCGTCCGGCAGCCTCTTCGCGCAGATCTCGCACGGCGCGCCCTTCGATGTGTTTCTCTCCGCCGACACCGACTACCCGGCCCAGCTCGTGGCGGCGGGCCTCGGCGACGCATCGACCCTGCGCACGTTCGCGACCGGCCGGATCGTATTGTGGACCACGCGGCCGGGACTCGACGTCGCCGATCTCGCCGCCGCCCTGCGCGTGCACACGGTGAAGAAGATCGCCCTGGCGCAGCCGAGATCCGCGCCCTACGGCCGGGCGGCACAAGCCGCCCTTGAGAAGCTTGGTGTCTGGCGCCACGTGCAGCCGCGGCTCGTCTTCGGCGAGAACATCTCCCAGACCGCACAGTTTGTGGAAACGGGCGGCGCCGACCTCGGCCTCGTCGCAATGTCGCTCGTGCTCTCGCCCAAGCTGAAGGGCCAGGGCCGCTGGCAGGAGATCCCGCCCGCGCTGTATGCCTCCGTGCCGCTCGACCACGCGGGCGTCCTCACGACGCGCGGCGCGACCAACCCGGCCAGTTCCGCATCCCCGAATTCGGTGAGCAGCC